>CAJMXB010000006.1 GCA_905219705.1 Oscillospiraceae bacterium
GTCCGCCCCCCGCCAGCACCGCCCCCAGCAGGAAGCGTATGGCGTGCTCCGCCAGCTTGGTCAATACGGGAAGCTCCAACGCCGCCCTGCCGGTCTCCTCCAGGGCGCCGCCCATCTGCCGCGTCCTGCTCCTCCACTTCGTCGCCATTGTGGTCTCCTCCTATGTAACGATCTGCTTAGGAGACAGTATAATCCAAATTTTGGAAATAATATGTAGAAAGCTGGGGACTGTCCGGACAGTCCTTTTCTTCATTGCAAAACAACATATTTCATGCTACAATTACCCTACTTATATAAGAACAGGAGATCGCAGCGTGAAGATCGGCAATGTAGACATCCCCTCCCCCCTGGCTCTGGCCCCTATGGCCGGCGTCACCGACCTGGCCTTCCGCTCCATATGCCGGGAGCTGGGGGCGGGTTACACCGTCAGCGAGATGGTCTCGTCCAAGGCCCTCTGCTACCAGGACAAAAAGACCCTTCCCCTGCTGAAGCTGGGAGCGGGGGAACACCCCGCCGCCGTGCAGATCTTCGGCAGTGACGCGCCGTGCATGGAGAAGGCCGCCGCTTTGGCGGGCGAGTACTCTGGCGCGGACGTCATCGACATCAATATGGGCTGTCCTGTGCCCAAGGTATGCAACAGCGGAGACGGCTCAGGCCTGGCCCGGGATCCCGTCAAGGCGGCCCAGGTGGCCGCCGCCGTGGTGCGGGGAGCGGGAGAAAAGCCTGTCACTGTCAAGATCCGTCTGGGGTGGGACAAGGGCCACCTCAACGCGGTAGAGCTGGCAAAGCGGCTGGAGGGGGCGGGGGTTGCCGCCCTCGCTGTCCACGGCCGCACCAAGGTGCAGATGTACTCCGGCACCGCCGACTGGAACGCCANCCGGGAGGTGGCCCAGGCGGTGTCAATCCCGGTCATCGCCAATGGGGACGTATTCTCGCCCAAGGATGCGGTGGACATTCTCCAGAGGACGGGCTGCGAGATGCTGATGATCGGCCGGGGGGCCTTCGGCAATCCCTGGCTCTTCCAGCAGTGCGCCGCCGCCCTGGCAGGCCGGCCCATCCCAGAGCGGCCGCCTCTGGCCCAGCGCTGCGACACGGCGGTGCGGCAGATCCAGTTGGCGGCGGAGCACAAGGGAGAGCACATCGCNNGCCTGGAGGCCCGAAAGCACTACGCCTGGTATCTCAAGGGCGTGCCCTACGCAGGGTATTATAAGGAGCAGATCTGCAAGGTGGAGACCCTGGAGCAGATCTACGAGATAACAAAGGGTATTAAAAGAGACTTAAAAGACTCTGAGGAATAAAAACGAGCCCCAGAAAACCGCTTTGCGGTTTTCTGGGGNGAGGACGAGCAGCGAAGTGAGCGAGTTCTGCCGCTTGCGGCTGAACGAGGGATACGTAGCTTGCGAGGACGAGGAGGTGAGATCGATGACAGAAGCAGAGTTGATCCAGTCCGCCCGGTCGGGCGACCAGAACGCCTTTGCCCAACTGGTGACAGCCAACCAGACCATGGTGTACAACCTGGCCTACCGCATGACGGGCAACCCTGATGATGCCGCCGATCTCACCCAGGAGGCCTTCNTCAACGCCTGGAAGGGCCTTGCCCNGTTCCAGGGTCACGCCTCCTTCTCCACCTGGCTCTACCGTCTTACCTCCAACGCCTGTATCGACTTCCTCCGCCGGGCGCGACGGCAGGAAACTGTATCCATGACCGTGGAGGACGAGGAGGAGGATCACCAGGCCCAGATCCCCGACCACCGCTATTCCCCGGAGCGGGAGCTGGAGCGGCAGGAGGCCCACAGGGCTCTTCAGGAGGGGCTCTCCGCCCTCTCCCCGGAGCACCNGCAGGTACTGCTCCTGCGGGAGCTGGAGGGGCTTTCCTATCAGGAGATCGCCCGGTGTCTGGACTTGGAGGAGGGCACCGTCAAGTCCCGGATCGCCAGGGCCCGGATGGCCCTGCGGGATTTTCTCGTGAGGTCAGGGAACTTTTTCGGAGCTCCGTCGTCCAAAGATTAACTGGTTTAGAAAGGAGGGGAGAGAAATGTCCCGCTGTGAAGATTATATTGAGCACATCAGCACCGCCATCGACGGGGAGCTCTCCCCCCAGCAGCGCGCCCAGCTGGACGCCCACCTGGCGCAGTGCCCGGAGTGCCGCGCCCTTATGGAGGANCTGACCAANCTGCACGTCGGCCTCGCTTCCCTGCCCCTGGCCGCGCCGCCCCAGGGCCTGAGCGAAACCATCATGGCCGCTGTGGGCAGCAGCAATGTGACCGCCTTCCCCGCAAAAAAGTCCTTCCACTGGAAANNGTTGCTCTCCTCCGCCGCCGTGCTGGCCCTTATTGTCGCCGCAGGGTGGAGCTGGAGAACCGGCAGTTTCGGGGACGCAAGCTCCGCCGATCCCATGCAGACGGCGCCGAACGGCAATACGGCGGGTCAGAGCACAGCTGCCGCCGCCTCCGTCCCCGAGATCGCCTCCACCGGCGACGAGTCGGTGAGCATCGCAAGGGCGGNCGAGCCCGCCCCCATGTCCATCTCCGCTCCTTCTGATAGCACATCCCCGGCCGAAAGCGGCAGCTACACCGGCACTTCCAACGCCTCGGACGAGCCGGCCGCCATCCAGGCCAAGACGGCGGCCAACCCCGGCGAGGTTCCAGCGGAGCCGGATCTCGAGCCTGTGGAGGAAAGCGGCATGGTGGCCCCCCGGATGTTCTTCGCCATCGCCCCCAGCGAGACGGAGGAGCAGCCGGTGACCGCCAGCGAGACGGACGGGCAGCTCCCCCTGATGAGCGCCCCACCGGCGGCCGACAACGGGGTGGAGGAGCCGTCCTCCCTGATGAGCGCCCCACCGGTGACCGCCGAGGAGGCGGTGACCGCCCTGGCCAACTATATCTACGAATTTGTAGGGGATGTGGAGCTGCTCTCCCCTCCCGAGGGCGACGCCATCGTCTACGCCGTCAACAGTCCCACCGGGGTCTCCGGCTCCATCACCCTCACAGGGGAGGACGAGGCCCTCTTCTTCCTGGAGTACCGGGACAGCGAGGGCGGCGAGCCCCTCTGCTACACCGTGGACAAGGCCGACGCCACGGTGACTTGGCTGGGGGATGGGACAGAGGATTGAGCCAAACAAAAAAGCCGCCGTGATAGAAATCNCGGCGGCTTTTCTTTTCCTGAATATGCACAGGGGCGGGTGGAGCACGATGCTCCACCCGCCCCTGTGCCGACAGAGAGGTTTTGCCCACCTGGGCAGGTATGGTTACCTGGCATCCAGCAGGTCGGACTGCCGGGGCCAGGACACCTGACTTTTTTACGTGCCGGCAGGCGCTGTGCCCGCCGGCAAAAGGTCTTGCGAAGGCTTTAGGCCTTCTGATGGTTTTCCAGAGCGGTCTTCAGCTGATCCAGCGCCTTTTCCACGATGCAGCGGGGGCAGGCCAGGGCAAAGCGCAGGAAGCCCGCGCCGCCGGTGCCGAACCAGGTGCCCATGTCCACGCCGATGTGGGCCTCATGGGCGATGAAGTGCTCGATCTCCTCTGTGGTCATCCCGGTGCCCCGGAAGTCCACCCAGGTCAGATAGGTGGCCTCCAGCTCGGTGACCTTCAGCTGAGGCAGNTTCTTCTTGATGTAATCGTTGAAGTAGTGCTTGTTGGCGTCGATGTAGGCGCACAGCTCCTCCACGTAGTCCTCGCACTCGTTGTAGGCCGTCTCCAGCGCCACGGGGCCAAACCAGTTCATGTTAAAGNNCCGGTTGGCGNTGAGCTGGCCTTCATAGGCGGCGCGGATCCTGTCGTTGGGGATGATGGTGTAGGCCGTCTNGAGGCCCGCCAGGTTAAAGGTCTTGCTGGGCGCGTAGTTGGTGATGGTGTTCTGGCGGATCTTCTCGGACAGGCTGCACATGGCGGTGTGGTGGTAGCCCTTCATCATCAGGTCGGCATGGATCTCATCGGAGACTACGATCACGCCGTTGTCGGCGCAGATGTTGCCCACCCGCTCCAGCTCCTCCGGCGTCCAGCACCGGCCCACGGGGTTGTGGGGATTGGAAANGATCATCAGCTTNGTAGAGGGCTCCTTCGCCTTCTTCTCCAGGTCGTCAAAGTCGATGACATAGCTGCCGTTTTCCTTCTGCACCAGGGTGTTCTCCACCATGACCCGGCCGTTGTTCTTGATCTCGTCCATGAAGGGGTAATACACCGGGGTCTGGACGATGATGCCGTCGCCGGGGTTGGTGAAGGCCTGGATGGCCAGAGTAAAGCCGGGAATGACGCCGGGGGTGAAGACGATCCACTCCCGCTTCGCCTCCCAGTGATAGCGGCGGGAGACCCAGCTCATAATGGCCTCGTAGAAGCTCTCCGGCTTGACGCAGTAACCGTAAACGCCCTCCTGGGCCTTCNTGGTCACCGCCGCCACGATGCGGGGATCGCACCGGAAATCCATGTCGGCGATCCACATGGGGATCATCTCCANGCTGGGATCCACACCGAACTTGGCGTTGCAGCCGTCCCNCTTGATGCTGCGGGTCCCGCGCCGCTCTACGTACTGATCAAAAAATTCTTTGTTGACCGCCATTTTGATCCTTCCTTCTTAGAGATAGAGGGTTTCGTTGGCATGGGTGNAGAACTCCACGCCGGTCTCGGTAATGGTGAAGGTGTCCTCAATGTTGAAGCTGTGGTNCTTGCTGCTGTAGTAGGGCATCTCCAGGCAGAAGACCATGCCGGGCTGGAACTCCAGCGTCTCAGTGCCGGAGATGAAGGGGGCCTCCTCGGTGAAGCGGTTGCAGCCGATGGAGTGGCCGTGATGGCCCCGCTTGAAGCCGGGGANGTCATTCTTGATGGTNGNNTGNACGGCATTGAACACGTCGNACAGCTTCACGCCCGGGCCCAGCATGTTCTGGGCNACCCGGTTGCCCTTCCAGAGGATCTCGTAGATCTCCTCCCGGCGCTTGTCGGTGGAGTTGCCCAGCACGAAGGTACGGGCCAGGTCGGAGCCGTAGCCGCAATAGATGGNGCCGCCGTCNANNCGGATCACGTCGCCCAGGCGCAGGCGGTTGTGGCGGGGCACGATGGCGGGGGCGAAGTCGCCGGCCNCAGTGTGGGCCTGGAGAATGTCCATCACGTCGGAGGACTGGGCCTGGCAGTTCATCTTGAACAGGCGCATCACGTCGGCCTCGGTCATGCCCGGGGTGATCTCGTGGGCGGTCTTGTACATGGCCACCTCAGAGATCTCGGCGCCCCGGCGCAGCACGCTGATCTCCCAGGGGGTCTTGATCATGCGGGACTCCACCAGAACGGCGGCGCAGTCAGACAGCTTGCCGGGGAACTGGGTCTGGAGGAACTCCCACTTGGTATGGGAGATCCGCTCCTCCTCCGCGCCCACCTTGGCGTTGGGGAACTTGTCCTTGATGACCTCAGCCGCCATACGGAAGGTCTGGTTCAGGTCGGGCTGGGCGGGCTTCTNCGCCGCATCGTCGGTGGCATAGTCCTCAATATAGATCCACATGGGGTANGNGATAATATCAATGTCCTTGCAGCTGGAGACNGCGGTCTGCTTCTCAAACTCGTTGCAGATCAGGCTGATCTTGCCCGTCTTGGGCACAACGGCGGCAGTGAGGCCGATGTTGTTGGACTGGTACAAAAACTGGCTGGCAAAGCCGGTGGCATAGAAAATGACTTCCGGCGTGGTGAGGATCATAGCGTCCAAGCCGGCCTTTTCCATACAGCTTTGCAGGCGGTTCTGAATGGCAATTTGGTCACGCAGCTCTAACATAGTAAAACCTCCCAGAAATGATTTCTTTTCCGCAGGCTCTTATTCGGTGCGGATTTAGCCNACCAGATTGGGCAGGAACATGATAACGTCAGGGCAATAGGTAATAACGGCCAGGGCCGCCAGGTGCATACCCAGGAACGGCCACNCGCCCGGCAGCATTTCCACCAGATCCTGTTTGGTAATGTCGCTGGTGACGAACAGGTTCATGCCGAAGGGCGGGGTATACATGCCGATGGCCAGGTTGGAGATCATGATGAGGCACAGGTGGACGGGATTGACGCCCATGGCAGTGGCCAGAGGGAACACCAGAGGCGCCACGATGAGGATGGAGGCAGAGCCGTCCATGAACATACCGAACACCAGCAGGATCAGGTTGATGATGAGCAGGAACAGGAACTTGTTGGTCACGTTGCCCAGCAGGGCGGTGGTCAGGGTGTTGGACAGCTGGCTCACCGTGAGCACCCAGCCCAGCACCGTGGCGGAGGTCATGAGTACCAGCACCTGGGATACGCCCACGGCGGAGTCCACCAGAACCTTCCACACGTCCTTGAGCTTCATCTCACGGTAGATGAACAGGCCCACGATCATAGCGTACACCGCGGACAGAGCTGCGGCGTCGGTGGGGGAGCACAGGCCGGAGTAGATGCCGCCCAGGATGATCACGGGCACCATCAACGCGGCGAAGGCGTCCTTGGTCGCTTTCCACAGCTCGCCCTTGGTGGCCTTCTCGTCCTTGGGCAGGTTGTGCTTTTTGGAGTAGAAGTAGATATACACCAGGCTGCTCACGCCGAAGATGAGACCTGCGCTGATGCCCGCGATGAAGCACTTACCCACCGAGGCGCCAGTCACCGTGCAGTAGATGATGATGGTGACGCTGGGGGGGATGATGAGGGCCACGGAACCAGAGGAAGCCAGCAGGCCGCNGATGAAGCTCTTAGGGTACTTCTTCTCTATTAGGTCNGGGTACATCAGTTTGCCGATGGCGATGATGGTGGCGGGGCTGGAGCCGGACAGGGCGCCGAAGAACATGCTGGCCACCTCCGTGGCCATGGCAATACCGCCGCAGACATGGCCGACGAGGGCACGGCACCAATTAAGCAGACGCTTGGACAGGCCGCCGGTGGCCATCAGGTTGGCGGCCAGNATGAAGAAGGGCAGAGCCATCAGGGGAAAGGAGNCGATGCCTCCCACCATGCGCTGGATGACCACCATGGGTTCAATGTCAGAACCCAGCAGAAGGGACGCAAAGCCGGAAAGGCCCAGCGCCACTGTGATAGGCGCGCTGCTGACAAAAAGCACCAGCAGGCAAATGAGCAAAATAGGTACCATCAGTTTCTCTCCTCCTTATTNCTCGATGGTGTAAATGCCCAGAACCTCGCTGCAAAACACCTCGATCAGATGCAGGATCACGAGGACNCCGCCGATNGGAACCGAGATATANNCGATCCAGATCGGCNAGCCNANGGCGGCGGTCTTCTGCCCGGAGGACATGGCGAACATGGTGTACTTTCCGCCGAAAACCACCAGGAGCGCGGCAAAGACCATGGAAACCAGGATCACAAAGGAACCGATAAACTTCTGGAAACCGGGGTTGTTTACTCTGCGGATCACGTCTACGCCGTAGTGGGCGCCCCGGCGGAAGCACACGCCGCTGCCGATAAAGGTGATCCAGATGATCAGGTAGCGCACCACCTCCTCCGCCCAGGGCGGGGCGGAGCCGATACGCCGGCCAATGACGCTGACCATAATGACGATGACCGCCAGGCCCAGGCATGCACCGATAATGGTCTTCTCCAGGGCGACCAGCAGCTTCATAAGTTTAGACATGCTTTTTCCTCCCTTTTAGCAAGTGCCAGGAGGCGGCAAGCGCCTCCTGGCACTCCAAAAAAGTGCTTGGGTTCGTTATTCTCAGCCCTTGGCGGCCACAGCGGCGTCAAAAGCGGCCTGCAGGCGGGGCACGAAGTCCTTGCGCCAGTCAGTGGTCATGAACTTGTCGTACACAGAGGCGGTAGCGGCCTTGAACTCGGCGATCTGCTCGTCGGTGAACTTGTGGTACTCGCAGCCGGAGGCCACCATGCCGTCGATGCACTCCTGGGTGTAGTCGGGCAGCTCAGCGTCCAGAACGGCGCGGCCGGCCTTCTCGGCCTCAATGACGATCTNCTGGGTGGCGGCGTCCAGGCCGTCGAACCAGGCCTTGTTGGCCATGAGCACGTGGACCTGGGCGTCGTGGTAGGTCTCAACGACGTACTTCTGCACCTCGTGGAAGTTCATGGTGTAGGTGGACTGAGCGGGGTTCTCCTGAGCGTCAACGGTGCCGTTGGACAGAGCGTTGTAGGTATCGGCGTAAGCCACCACGATGGGCTGAGCGCCCAGGGCGTTGTAGGTATCGGTGAGGATGTTGGACTCCATAATGCGCATCTTCAGGCCCTTCATGTCGGCCACGCTGTTGATGTCGCGGTTGGAGGTCATCTGACGGAAGCCGGCGAACCACACGCCCAGGCCGTGGATGCCCACGTCGCCCAGGCGGCCCATGAACTCCTGGCCGATNTCGTCGTTCATGACCTCACTGATGATGCTGGTGTCNTGGGGCAGCAGGTAGGGCAGGTCGACCATGGCGGCGTCCTCGCAGTAGGAGGCGATGATGGCGCAGGGGCCCATGGCCAGCTGCGTCACGCCCATCTGTNCGCTCTGGATGGACTCAGGGATGGAGCNGATCTGGCCGGCGGGATAGTACTCCACGGTGATGTTGCCGCCGGAGAGCTCCTCCAGCTTCGCCTTGACCTCAAGGCAGGCCAGATCCTCGGGGGTGCCGATGGGCTGGGGCTGGGTGAGCTTAATGGTCATCTTGGGGATCTCAGTGGTAGGCGTGCCGGGCTCGGCAGCCTTGGACTCCACAGGAGCAGGCGTGTTAGCGCTGCCGCCGCCGCAGGCGGCCAGAGACAGAGCCATCGTTGCAGCAAGGATCAGCGAAAATACTCTCTTTTTCATTTTTGATTTCTCCTTCACTTGATTGTTTTATATTTCCCGCCGAAGCGGCAAACACCAAAATGAAACGCCTTAACTATTTCATTGTATGAAATTTGGTTTTATTTTCTTTCAATTTTTATAATACTTGATTTCGACCCTTCTGTCAATAGGCAAGAACAGGAAGGCCATTTCAATATCATTTGAAATTATAAGCCGTTACAATGGGCGTCCGGCCCTGGGTCTGATCATTGTAGTACTCATAGAGGCACACGCCCAGGAAGGAGCCGCTGATGTTCTTCACGTTCCGGTATCCGTTGCCCCGCAGCTGGCACAGGGCGTAATAGCTTCTCTGGGAGGTGCGGCAGTGGAGATAGACCGGCACGTCCCTGGGCACCTCGGCCAGGCGCTCCCGGAATTGAGACAGGGGGATATTCACCGCGTTTTTCAGGTGTCCGGCGTCATACTCCGCCTTCTCCCGCACATCTACGATATAGGCCCCGCTCTCCACCAGAGCTCTGACCTGATCCAAGCGCACTTGCTCATACTCGCCGTTGAGCAGATTCAGGCCCACCAGAGCCGCCATATTCACCACGTCCTTGGCGGTGCCATAGACCGGGGAATAGCACAGCTCCAGCTCCTTGAGATCCTCCAGGGTGCCGTTCATGGTGATGAGGGTGGCGATCACGTCGATCCTGCGCACCGCGTCGCCTTTTCCAATGGCCTGGGCGCCCAGGATGCGGCCTGTGGGAACTTCAAAGATCAGTTTGAAGGCCATATAGTGGCTCTCTGGCATAATACCCACTTTATCCGCANGCANAACATTGGNCACCTCGCAGGGGATCCCGGCGGCCTT
This sequence comes from Oscillospiraceae bacterium, assembly GCA_905219705.1. Taxonomy (GTDB): domain Bacteria; phylum Bacillota; class Clostridia; order Oscillospirales; family Oscillospiraceae; genus Vermiculatibacterium; species Vermiculatibacterium agrestimuris. Next base: position 9,572 of record CAJMXB010000006.1, read on the forward strand.
CGCCGCCTTTTCGTTCATGCCGGTGCAGGNGGCGTTCTGGGCGAAGACCCGCAGGCAGGAGGAGCCGATATAGCCCCTGTTGCCGCTGAACNTTCCNCAGATATGNTCCGCCGCCGCCCGGGCCTGCCGCTGGGCGGGCCCCGCCAGGGCCAGGGCGCCGGAGCGCCGGTTCATCCGGTCGAAGTACTCCACCGCGTCGCCCACGGCGTAGATGTCCGGGTCGGTGGTGCGGTAGTTGTGATCCACCTTGATCCCCCGGCTGCCCAGCTCCAGGCCGGCCTTGGAGGCAAGCTCTGTCTCCGGCGCCACGCCCACAGCCAGCACCACCGCCTGCGCCGGGAGGGTGAGCGTCTCCTCTCCCCGGCGCAGCTCTACGCTGTCGCCGTTGATGGCGGTGAGCATACTGCTCAAATAGAGGCCCACACCGTTGTCGATCAGCTCCTTGTGGAGGATCTGAACCATATCGTAGTCAAAGGGAGCCATGATCTGCTCCGCTCCCTCCACCAGGCTGACCTCCAACCCGGCGCTGCGGAGGTTCTCCGCCACCTCGATGCCCACGAAGCCGCCGCCGGCCACCACGACATTCCTGACCTTATGAAGCGTCACATGATCCTTCAGTCTGCGCACATCCCCCACGTTCCGCACTGTGAACACATGGGGGGCGTCCGCACCCCGGATGCTCCGGGGCACCACCGGCCTTGCGCCGGGGGCCAGCACCAGCTTATCGTAGCTCTCCTTATATTCTCTTCCCCCCGCCTCACGGACGAGAACGGCCTTTTCCTCCCGNAGGATCTCCACGGCCTCGCTGTTGACTCTGACCTCAATGTTATGCCGCTCCTGGAACGCCTTGGGGGTCATCATCACCAGCGCCTCGCTGGTGGGCACGGTTCCGCTCAAATAATAAGGTAAGCAGCAGTTGGAGAAAGACACGTGCTCTCCCCGCTCCAGCACGACGATCTGCGCCTGTTCATCCAGTCGGCGGAGCCGGGCGGCGGCAGACGCGCCGCCCGCAACGCCTCCAATCACAACGATTTTCCTCATAACTCAACCTTTCTACCGCGATGTTTTTCTGATATTACGCACCTCAAAATTGTTGGTATACCAAGCTACCAAAGCCTGATAATAGGATNAACGCTTCCGTCGAAAGTGTCAATATCATTTTGTTCAGAAACTCAAAAATATCATTTTTGACCAAAAATGCAGTCGAATTTTTGTACATATCAACATTTTTTCTCTTGTGGTATACCAGCTGTATTGACACGCCACTTCTTTTGTCCTATACNTGACGATATCCGGNNTGTTTTNCGCTCATTNTTGCNGAATTTTTAGGTATACCGCAAAAGTTTATTCCATCAGCCACCAATTTGAAGAAGGATGTGTCAATTATGGAAACACCTGCCACCGATCTGAGAGAGCTTTGCGGCAATCTGGCCGTGGAGAACTTCAAGGGCGGCCTCAACTGCTGTGAGAGCGTGTATAACGCCCTGCTCCGTTCCGGCGTTCTGTCCGGCGTGGATCCCAAGACCCAGGCCATGTGCATCGGCTTTGGCGGCGGCATCGGCCTGTCCGGCCACACCTGCGGCGCCCTGNCCGCCATTGTGATGGCCTGCGGCGCGGTCTATGGCCGCCTCGATCCCTGGGCGGTGANCGAGGACAGCCGTATGTCCGAGATCGCCCAGAAGTATTACCGCCGCTATAACCGGCTGACCCACGACTTCGAGGNGCAGTTNGGCTCTACCGACTGCGCCGAGCTGTGCAGCCGTTTCGAGGACTTCCACTGTGTGGAGCGGCGCAAGTCCTGTCTGAAGATGATCGCCGCCNGCGCCAAGCTGGCCTATGATTACCTCCAGATGTCCCAGGAGGAGGCCTTCGCCCTCCCCTACGGAGAAAACCTCGGCGGCAACGCCTGAGAGATTTATATTAAAGAAAAGGAGCTGCAATGCGCCATGAATAAGATCATTACGACGCAGCAGGCGGCCGCGCTGGTCACAGACGGCGCCACCATCATGGTCGGTGATTTTCTTGNCTCCTCCACCCCTGAGTGCGTCATCGACGCGTTGGTGGCGAAGGGCGTCAAAGATCTGACCCTGATCTCCTGCACCACCGGCAACCCCCAGCACGGCTGCGGCAAGCTGGTGGTGAACCGTCAGGTCAGGAAGGTCATCACCTCCCACATCGGCACCAACAAGGAGACCGGCCGGCAGATGAATGCCGGGGAGCTTCAGGTGGANTTCTCTCCCCAGGGCACTTTGGCCGAGCGCATCCGCTGCGGCGGCGCGGGCCTGGGCGGCGCCCTGACCCAGGCCGGCATGCACACCCCCGTGGAGGAGGGCAAGCGGAAGATCGAGATCGACGGCAAGGAGNACCTGCTGGAGCTGCCCCTGCGGGCCAATGTGGCCATTATCAAGGCCTATCAGGCGGACGAGAAGGGCAACCTGGTCTACCGGCTGACCTCTCACAACATGAACACCGTCATGGCCATGGCCGCGGATATCGTCATCGCCGAGGTGGAGCAGATCGTCCCCGTGGGCGAGATCGCCCCTGACCAGGTGGTCACCCCCGGCCCCCTGGTGGNTTACATCGTCCTGGCAGAGGAAGGAGCGGATTACCAATGAGCGAAGGANGAGAGNTGATCGCCCGCCGCATCGCCCGGTTCCTGAAAAACGGCGATCTGGTCAACCTGGGCATCGGCATGCCCACGCTGGTGGCCAACTACCTGCCCGAGGGCGCGGANATCGATTTCCACGCCGAGAACGGCGTCATCGGCCTGGGCGGAGCCCCGGAGGAGGGGCAGGCGGACAAGGACGTCTACAACGCCGGCGCCCAGAAGGCCACCATCCTCCNCGGCGCGGCCTGCTTCGACAGCGCCATGTCCTTTGCCATGATCCGCGGCGGCCATGTGGACGTCACCGTCCTGGGCGCCCTGGAGGTGGATCAGGAGGGCAATCTGGCCAACTGGATCGTCCCCGGCAAGATGGTGCCCGGCATGGGCGGCGCCATGGATCTGGTGGCCGGCGCCAAGACCGTCATCGTGGCCATGGAACATTGCACCAAGGACGGCGCTTCCAAGGTGCTGAAAAAGTGTTCTCTGCCCTTGACAGCGTACAAAAAAGTGCGGTATATTGTTACCGAGCTGTGCGTTTTGGAGGTAACACCCCAGGGCCTGACCCTGCTGGAGACCGCCCCGGGCGTCACCGTGGAAGATGTGGTGGCGAAGACNGACGCGGACTTGGTCATCCCCGTGGCGGTCGGCTGCATGGAATGACCGCCTGACGCAGCGGAAAACAAAACAATGGAGTTNTGATGAGACGTGTTTAGTCCAATCACAAAAGAGAATGCCCCCTATCCCAACAAATTTTATGAGAAGATCATTCTTTCCATCAGCGATCTGGTGGCCTCCGGCGAGCTGAAGCCGGGGGATGTGCTGCCCTCTGAGCGGGAGCTGGCGGAGCATTTCGGCACCAGCCGCGTTCCCGTGCGGGAGGCGCTGAAGATCCTGGAGTTCCTCGGCCTGGTGCGCTATGTACCCGGCCGGGGCATGGAGATCAGCTCCATCGAGATATCCCCCCTGCTCAGCAAGGTATTTTTCGGCATGAGCGTCTCGGAGGATACCGTTGACCAGCTGATGGATATCCGCTGTCTCATTGAGCCTTACGCCGCCGCGCAGGCCGCCGTTCTGGCCACCGAGGAGGATCTGGAGCTGATCCGGCGCTCCCTCCAGGAGGAGGAGACTCTGCCCGCCCGGGATCGCTCCGTGGAGTTCCACTTTACCATCGTCCACGCCTCCCACAACACGCTTTTGGAGGAGATCTACAAGTTCCTCTCCGCCGTTCTGCTGCAATTCCGGGCGGAGAATCTGGACGAGCGGTATGAAGAGGGCCCCCTGCTGTTCCATGGCAAGATCTACAACGCCATCGAAAGTCACGACGGCGTCATCGCCCAGCATCTCATGCGCGCCCATCTGGAGGAGGAGAAATCCCTCTCCCGCCACCGCCAAAAGCTGGCGGCTGACTCCGTGTAAAGCAGACCTCTGTTTCCCCTCAGGCCCCGGAACGCCCCTGTGCGCGCCGGGGCCTTTTTTCGCCCCGATGGATTTTGTGCGATTTTCTCAAATTTCTTGTTGTCATACCGCCCACTTTGCGTTATAATGGACAAGAACAGTGAAATTTTCAGCCAGCCACCCCACTGTAAACCCACAATAAGGAGAGGATCCACATGAGCTATTCCGCGCAAAACATCCGCAACATCTGTCTGTTGGGCCACGCCGGAAACGGCAAGACCAGCCTGGCGGAAAGCATGCTTTACCTCACCGGCGGCGCCCTGCGTCTGGGTTCCATCCCCGACGGAAACACCGTGTGTGACTACGATCCCGAGGAAGTCAAGCGCCAGATCTCCATCTCTTTGGCTGTGGCTCCGGTGGAATACAACGNCTGTAAGATCAACGTGCTGGACACCCCGGGCGGCTTTGACTTTGCCGGAGAGGCTCTGGAGGCCCTCCAGGCCTCCGACGCCGCCATCATCGTCTGCTCGGCCAAGTCGGGCATGAGCGTGGGCGCGGAGAAGGCGTGGAAATACTGCGAGCGGCGCAATCTGCCCCGGCTGCTCTACATCTCCAAGACCGACGAGGACAACTCCGACTATAACGCCGCCTTCGCCACCCTGCGGGAGCGGTTCGGCAAAAATATCGCCCCTCTGGTGGCCCCCATCTGGGACGCGGACAAGAAGGTCATCGGCATCATCGACGTGCTCCAGAAGCGGGCCTTTGAGGTCGGCAACAAGGGCGAGCGCGTGGAGATCGAGGTACCCGAGGACAAAAAGAGCGTGCTGGATGAGCTCTACGAGGCGCTGAAGGAGTCCGTGGCCGAGACCAGCGAGGAGTTCATGGACAAGTACTTCGGCGGCGAGGACTTCACCTACGCCGAGATGGTCAAGGGCCTGCGGCAGGGTGNGAAGGATCTCTCCCTCTTCCCCGTGGTCTGCGGCTCTGCCATCGCCGGTCTGGGCACCCGTATGCTGCTGGACACCATCGTGGAGCTGCTGCCCAGCCCCCTGGAGGGCCAGCCCCTTCTGGGCGAGAACGCCGAGGGCGAGGCCGACGAGTTCGTGGTGGCCCCCGGCGCCCTGCCCGCCGCCGTGGTCTTCAAGACGGTCTCTGACCAGTACGGCAAGTACAGCTATGTAAAAGTCCTCTCCGGCTCCATCAAGCCGGATATNGCCATGGTCAACGCCCGCACCGGCCTGACCGAGAAGCTGGGCCGGCTCTACATCATGCGGGGCAAGAAGGCCGAGGAGGTCAAGGAGCTCCAGTGCGGCGACATCGGCGCCATCGCCAAGATGGATAAGCTGAAGACCGGCGACACTCTGTGCGAGCCGCGCAAGGTGGTCAAGATCGAGCCCATCCCCTTCCTGGAGCCCTGCTACTCCGTGGCCATCCTCCCCAAGGCCCGGGGCCAGGAGGACAAAGTGGCCCAGGGCCTTGCCCGGATGAACGAGGAGGATCCCTCCTTCTATGTGGTCAACAATTCCGAGACCCATCAAATGGTCATCTACGCCGCCGGTGACATCCAGGTGGATGTGCTGGTGAGCAAACTCAAAAGTCGCTTTAACGTGGACACCGAGCTGGAGACCCCCCGGGTCCCCNACCGGGAGAAGATCCGCAAGCCGGTGGAGAAGCAGGGCCGGCACAAGAAGCAGACCGGCGGCTCCGGCCAGTTCGGCGACGTGTGGATTCGNTTCGAGCCCAACNCCGGTGNGGACGAGCTGGTCTTTGCCGAGGAGGTCTTCGGCGGCAGCGTGCCCAAGAACTTCTTCCCCGCAGTGGAGAAGGGCCTGCNGGAGGCCGTGCTCCACGGCCCCCTGNCGGGCTATCCCGTGGTGAATTTGAAGGCCACCCTCTACGACGGAAGCTACCACCCGGTGGACTCCTCCGAGATCGCCTTCAAGACCGCCGCCCAGCTCAGCTATAAGGCGGCCATGCCCGAGGGCAGCCCTGTGCTGCTGGAGCCCATCGGCGAGCTGAAGGTCACCGTGCCCGACAGCTACATGGGCGACATCATGGGTGACCTCAACAAGCGCCGGNGCCGCATCATGGGTATGGATCCCACCGGGGACGGCGACCAGGTCATCTCCGCCGAGGTGCCCATGGCCGAGATGATGAGCTACGCCATCGACCTGCGCAGCATGACCCAGTCCCGGGGCTCCTTCACCTTCCACTTCGTCCGCTACGAGGACGCGCCCCCCGCCGTCCAGGATAAGGCGGTGGAGGCCGCCAAGGCCCTGGCCGCGGAGGAGTAAAGCTCCCAGCTGATAAACAAAAATACCGCCTCTGCCGGATCGGTCCGGCAGAGGCGGTATTTTTGTTTCGCGATTCAGCTGTTTCCAGGCTGGAAGATGATGTTCAGGTTCGTCAGCTCCATGCCATAGACCTTCATCCCCTCGCCGGGCTCCCCGAGGGCATAGAAGGCGCATATGACCTGGGCCATGGACTCGCCCGTCCCAAAGCCTTCCAGCCAGTTTTCCGGTACCGGGAGCGCCCCATTCCAGTAGGAGTCCTGACCGCTCGGCAGCGGTGTCACCCAGCCAGTGCCCATGTAGAAGGCCACCCTCACCTGCTCATAGACGCCGGTGGGAACGGGATCCGGATCCGTCTTATCCTGAAACGTCCCGGTGGAGCCGTNGATCACCAGCTGAAGGCTTTTGGGCGGGCCCTGCCAGGGTTCGTCGGCAGATCCGCTGCCGGTGGAGAAAACGTGGAAGACTCCCTTCCCGGTCATGTCCAGCTTCCTCTCCCCCACCTTATCGGCCACCTCAGCATTTTGCAGCGCAGGCCGTACTGTCACCGTGACCTCGCCCAGCTCGATATCATAACACAGTCCTGCCCTGAGCATAGTGAAAACATACTCGCTCACAAAGTCGACCAGGTCCAGTCCCACGCTCACCGCCCCGTTTTCCGGGATGGTATCGGAGTCGATGTACACAACGGTCACGCTGCCCCCGAGCTCTGTGCCGTCCTTCTTCTGTACCTTTGCATTGACCTCCACCGAATAGCTCACGTCCTTGTGGCACATCAGCTCTCCCAGTTCCACCGTCATCCGTCTTCCGCTCTCATCCACTGTCAGCTCGCTGCCCACGGTGGGAATCGGGATGGTATCGGCGTCCAATATGTCCCGGATCTCCACCGCCTTCACAGCAGAGGGACAGGTCTTCCCCCCGGCGGTAACGTCACAGCAGTAGTAGAGTATCCCCTCGGTCCGGGTGTCTTCGGCGGGGACAGTATATTCTCTGGCCGTCGCTCCGGTGATAGGGGTCTTCCCCCCGCCCTCAGCGTTATCACACCGATACCACTGGTAGGAAAAGGTCTCCGGATCCACCAGAAAGTTGNTCCAATNGGAAACCTCAAGCTTTGCCGTCGTCCCCGGGCTCACCGCCGCCGGGGCCACGACAGTCACTCCGCTCACCGNCTCCCGGTGCTCGGTTTTTTCATAGACCATGGTCACCACCCAGTCGTTCCCGCTCTTTTCCGACTTGGCGGGGACAAACTCNTTGCCGTTGCCGTCGGTGACGTTCACCTTCACACTGTCGGCAAAANCATAGTTGGTAACAGGGCTCAGCTTCACCACCGCCTGGTAGGCCTGGTCGGCGGTAAAGGTGTCCTTGGCGGTACTGTCCGCCTTCCAGCGGTAGCTGGGCTCGGAGCCGTCGGCGTTGAACCACTCCGTTTTGGCGGAATAGCCCACGCCCAGCGCGTCGGCCTCGTCGGGAATATTGCCGAAGGCGGGGGCCAGGAGCTGGAGCTTCACCTCCGAAACGGTCTTGGGCGCGGCGGTGCTCCCGCCGGAGGAGCTTCCCCCCGAACTGGAGCCGCCCGAGGAGCTGCCGCCGGAAGAGCTTCCTCCCACGCTGCCGCCGTTCTGCTTGTCCACCTTCACCCCGGCGTCGTTGGTCAGCTTGGAGACCCGGCCCTCCACCGTCACCTGGGCGTCCTTGGCGGTCTCGGCCAGCTCCAGGCTGGATACGATGGAGCCCTTGTTCACGGTGAGCTTGGCGTCCTTGGTCACCGACAGGGTCTTCACGCTCTTGGCGGCGATGGTCACAGGGGCGTCGCAGGCGATGACCACCTCGCCCAGCTCGTCGCCGTCCAAAGTCACCCCGGCCTTGCCGTCGTTGACGAAGATCATGGGGATGGTCTCGCCGGACTCATTGACCAGCCGGATCATGCCCCCGGTGGTCTTGGTGACGATGATGTTCTTCACATTGCACCCCGGAAGGATGTGGAAGGAGTTCTCCCCACAGCCCCGGAGGATGATATTTCCCTTCACCGTGACCCCCTCGATGTACACATCTCCCTCGCCCACGCCGTCGGCCACGATGAGGTCGCCGTCAATGGTCATATCCTTCAGGCGCACGTCCTGGGCATTGACCACAAGATTGCCCCCGCAGTCCTCGGTGTACTCGCCGTCGGCGTTAATAAAGCCGGAAACCATCCGATCCAAAATGGTGACCAGTTCGGCCCGGGTGATGGGGTCGTCGGGGCGGACATTCCCGTTTTTGTCCCCCTGGATGTACCCGGCCGCCTTCATGGCGGCCAGATCGCCCATGGCCCAGGAGGAGACAGCCCCATCGTCGGCAAAGCCGGGGGCCTCCCCACTCTCCTCCACAGCCATGGCCCGGGCCAGGGCGGCAAGGGCCTCCTGCCGGGTAATGGGGGCGTTGGGCATCATCTGGCCCGCCTTACGGCCCTGGAAGATGCCCTCAGCCACCAGATGGAGGACACTCTGGGCATACCAGGCCCGGTCGGGCACGTCGGAGAAGGTGTTCTCCGCTGTGGCCTGATAGCCCATGACCCGGTCCAGCACCACAGCCATCTCCGCCCGGGTGACGGGATCGTTGGGCTTAAAGCTGCCGTCGGGGTAGCCCTTGAGCACGTCATAGCCGCTCCAGGTCTCCACCGCCGCCTTGGCATAGTGGGCCTCCAGATCGGTATACCCGGCATTCTCTGCCGCGCTGGCAGGCACGGCAAGACCCAGGCACAGGGTAAGGGCCAGGAACAAGGACGAGATCCGTTTCATATCACGTCACTCCTTAAAAATAAGCAGATCTTTACATTTGCGGGGTAAATCCCCACATTTGGCAACATTATATCACCGAGATTTTTTCTTTGCAACAGCAAAAATTTTCATTTACGAAGGGAAATTTGCGCCCTTGTGTCTATGGGAAACCGCCCGCACAAAATATGGAACNTTTTTGGAAAACCCTTGCTTTCTATGGCATGATAGGGTATACTTGCCACAATAGTAAAGGTAGTAATGGTGAGAGTGAGGATTCTTCCTCACTCTTTTTCATGGAAAAGGGGTTGAGGACGCCTATGGCGAAGGTGACCGACATTGTAGAGGCTCTGGCCCGCCCCATTGCGGAGGAGAAGGGCTGTACTCTCTGGGACGTGGAATATGTAAAGGAGGCGGGGGTCTGGTATCTCCGGCTCTACATCGACAAGCCCGGCGGAGTATCCATTGACGACTGCGAGGCGGTCTCCCGCCCGGTGAGCGACGCACTGGATCAGGCCGACCCCATCGAGGGCAGCTACACCTTTGAGGTCTCCTCCGCCGGAGCCGACCGGACCCTGAAAAAGCCCGAGCACTTCGCCGCCTTTGTTGGCAGCGAGGTGGAGGTAAAACTCTACCGGGCCCAGGACGGACGCAAGGACTGGGTGGGCGTTTTGGAGGCCTACTCGCAGGGTGACGTGACCATCGCCGCTCCCGCTGGGAGCGTGACGTTCGCAAAAAAAGACGTGGCGCAGGTCAGATTGTACGTGCGCGTTTGACGGATAAAGGAGAGTATCATTATGCCGAAGAAAAATCAGAATGTGCAAAATCCCCATGAGCTGGACGCGGCCGAGTTCTTCACCGCCATCGACCTGANCGAGAAGGAGAAGGGGATCCCCAAGGGATATATGCTGGAGAAGATCACTCTGGCCCTGGTCTCCGCCTATAAAAAGGATCACCCCGAGTCCGGGGACAACCTGGTGGTGGACGCCGACGAGGAAAAGGGCACCGTCCGGATGTATCTGAAAAAGGACGTGGTGGAGAAGGTGGACGACCCCGCCACCGAGATCANCCTGGAGGAGGCCCAGCTCAAGCTGCCTCAGGTGCAGCTGGGTGACGTGATCTCCATGGAGGTCAAGACCCGGGACTTTGGCCGTATTGCCGCCCAGACCGCCCGTCAGGTCATCATCCAGGGCATGCGGGAGGCGGAGCGGGGCATGATCTTTGACGAGTTCTCCTCCAAGGAGAAGGAGATCCTCAGCGGTCTCATCACCCGCATCGATCCCCGCACCGGCGGGTGTTCCCTGCGCATCACCTCCGGCAGCGAGTTCACCGAGGCCTACCTGGCCCCCAACGAGCAGATCAAGGGGGAGCAGTATATCGAGGGCNTGCGCCTGAAGGTCTATGTGGCAGAGGTGCGCCGCTNCACCCGGGGGCCCCAAGTCCTCATCTCCNGCACCCATCCCGGCCTTGTGAAGCGGCTGTTCGAGCTGGAGGTGCCCGAGATCTACGACGGCACCGTGGAGGTCAAGTCCATCGCCCGTGAGGCGGGCAGCCGCACCAAGCTGGCGGTCTGGTCCGCCGATCCCAACGTGGNTCCCATCGNCGCCTGCGTGGGCCCCAAGGGCGCGCGGGTGAACAACATCGTCAGCGAGCTCAAGGGCGAAAAGGTGGACATCATCAAGTGGTCGGAGGATCCTACGCAGTTCATTGCCGCCGCCCTGGCCCCCGCCGACGTCCTCTCCGTCACCACTCTGGACAGCCCGGAGGATCCCCTCTCCGACAAGGAGAGCAAGGGCAGCTGCCGGGTAGTGGTGCCTGACGACCAGCTCAGCCTGGCCATCGGCAAGGAGGGGCAGAACGCCCGCCTGGCCGCCAAGCTCACCCGCTACAAGATCGACATCAAGCCCGCCTCCGCCCTGGACGGGGATGCCCCCCAGGAAGAGGACGGCCTCATCGCCGAGGAATAAAAAAGGGGGAACTCCCTTATGCCAAAAAAAATACCCGTGCGCCAATGCCTTGGCTGCCGGGAGCATAAGCCCAAGCCGGAGCTGATCCGGGTGGTTCGCTCCCCCGAGGGGGAGGTCTCCCTGGATTTCAAGGGCAAAAAGCCGGGCCGTGGGGCCTATGTGTGTCCCAGCACCGAGTGTTTGAAGAAGGTGCGCAAGTCCCGGGCTCTGGAGCGGGCCTTCTCCGCCCCCCTCCCCGACGAGGTATGGGAGGCTCTGGAGGCGCAGATGAAAGCGGGTGAGGGCGATGGATAACGGCCTCACCGGCCTTTTGGGTCTCTGCCGCAGGGCAGGCAAGGCGGAGCTGGGGGAGGAACCCACCGCCGCCGCCGCGCTGGGCCACAAAGCCCGGGTCATCCTGTTGGCCTCCGACGCCGCCGACAATACCCGCCGGAAAGCGGAGTCCCTGGGACAGCAGGGCAACGCCCCTGTACTCACCCTCCCCCTGACCAAGNCGGAGCTGGGCGGGGCTCTGGGCAGAGCCAGCTGCGCCGTGGTGGCCCTCACCGATATGGGCCTGGCCGCCACAGCAGTCCAAAAGCTCTCTCAGGCCGACCCGGAGCGCTATGGCGCCGCTGCTGAGACCCTGGGTAAAAAGGCGGCCAAGCAGGATCGCCGCCGCAGGGACCAGCGCGCCAAGGAAAAGGCCCGCCAGGCCAAGAGCCGCAAGCCCTGGGCCGCGCCTCCCGCAGAGGGCAGGAAGACATGAGCACCATCGTGAGAAACAACTGACCGGACTTGTACCAATGAGAGGGCGGGAGAGGCTCTCCCCCTTTCTCATTGGCACAAGTCCCACCAAAATGGAGGTGGCTTCATTTGCTGAATATCAAGTATCGCGTCCGTGATGTGGCCAAGGATCTGGATCGGAGCACCAAGGAGATCACCGAGATCCTCACCCAGTACGCCACGGCCCCCAAGAACCCTATGCAGGCGCTGGAGACCAGGGAGCTCTCCCTGATCTTTGAGTACCTGACCCAGCACAATCAGGTGGAGAGCATCGAGAGCATCTTCGCCGACGTCTACCACGAGCCAAAACCCGCCCAGGAGGCTCCCAAGGCAGACGCGCCCAAGCAGACCGAGGCCGGCGCCGCGCCGGAGGCCCCCAAGGCGGAGAGCAAGCCCGCCGCCGCGCCCCAGCAGGCCCAGCCTGCCGCCAAGCCCCAGCAGCCCGCTGCCCAACGGCCCGCCAGCCGGGTGCCGGAGAAGCGGGTGGTGGACACCCGCAAGGGCGGGGCGGTGAACCTGGATAAGTACGACGAGAAGCTGGAGCGCATCGCCTCGTCCAAGACCAAGCAGATGGACGCGGGCCGGGAGAAGTTCCGCAACCGGGGCGCCAACCAGCGCCGGGCCAGCAGCTTCGGCGGCAACAAGCGCCGCCAGGAGGAGCAGGAGAAGATGCGCCGTCTCCAGCTGGAGATCGCCAAGAAGGCCCCTGTAAAGGTGCTCATCCCCGACGAGATCGCCGTGAGCGAGCTGGCCNCCCGAATGAANAAGACGGGAGCCGAGGTGGTCAAGANCCTGATGAAAAACGGGGTCATGGCCTCCATGAGCGACGTCATCGACTTCGACACCGCCGCCATCATCGCGGAAGAGATGGGCTGCAAGGTGGAGAAGGAGGTCATCGTCACCATCGAGGAGAAGCTCATCGACACCGCCGAGGACAAGGAGGAGGATCTGGTCGCCCGGGCCCCCGTGGTGGTGGTCATGGGCCACGTAGACCACGGCAAGACCTCCCTTCTGGACTATATCCGCAACGCCCACGTCACCGAGGGCGAGGCCGGCGGCATCACCCAGCACATCGGCGCCTATCAGGTGGAGGTGGGCGGCAAGCCCATCACCTTCCTGGACACCCCCGGCCACGAGGCCTTCACCGCCATGCGGGCCCGGGGCGCCATGATCACCGACATCGCCATCCTGGTGGTGGCCGCCGACGACGGCATCATGCCCCAGACCGTGGAGTCCATCAACCACGCCNAGGCGGCCGAGATCCCCGTCATCGTGGCCANCAACAAGATGGATAAGCCCGAGGCCAACCCCGAGCGCATCAAGCAGCAGCTCACCGAATACGAGCTGGTGCCCGAGGAGTGGGGCGGCGAGACCATCATCTGCCCCATCTCCGCCAAGACCGGAGCGGGCATCGACACCCTGCTGGAGATGGTCACTCTCACCGCCGAGATGCGGGAGCTGAAGGCCAACCCCGCCCGCTCCGCCCACGGCGCGGTGGTGGAGGCCCGGCTGGACAAGGGCCGCGGCCCCGTGGCCACTCTGCTGGTGCAAAACGGCACCCTCAACCAGGGCGACGTGATCATCGCCGGCACCGCCGTGGGCCGTGTCCGGGCCATGACCACCGCCTCCGGCGAGAAGGTGGAGCACGCCGGGCCCTCGGTGCCTGTGGAGATCATCGGCATGGCGGAGGTGCCCTCCGCCGGCGACGACTTCCACGCCGTGGCCGACGAGCGCATGGCCCGGGAGCTGGCCGACCAGCGCAAGCACGACCAGAAGATGGCCGCCGCCGGGCCCCAGGGCAAGGTGACCCTGGAGGATCTGTTCAGCCAGATCCAGCAGGGGGAGATGAAGACCCTGAACATCATCGTCAAGGCCGACGTCCAGGGCTCCGCCGAGGCGGAGAAGCAGTCNCTGGAGAAGATCTCCAATGAGGAGGTTCGGGTGAAGGTCATCCACTCGGCCGTGGGCGCCATCAATGAGTCCGACGTGATGCTGGCCGCCACCAGCGGCGCCATCATCGTGGGCTTCAATGTCCGGCNCAACGAGAACGCCAAGCAGAATGCCGCCCGGGATCACGTGGACATGCGGATGTACCGGGTCATCTACGACGCCATCGAGGAGATCGAGACCGCCATGAAGGGCATGCTCGCCCCCAAGTTCAAGGAGGTGGAGTTGGGCCACGCCGAGGTGCGCAGCGTGTTCCGTATCACCGGCGTGGGCATGGTGGCCGGCTGCTACGTCACCGACGGGCGCATCCAGCGGGGGGCCCAGATGCGGCTTCTCCGGGACAACATCGTCATCTACGACGGCGCCATCGCCTCCCTCCAGCGCTTCAAGGACAGCGTGAAGGAAGTGGCCCAGGGCTACGAGTGCGGCATCACCTTTGAGAAGTGGCAGGACATCAAGGAGGGCGATATCATCGAGGCCTTCCTCATGGAGCAGATCGAGGTATAAAACGCCAGGGGGCGGGCCCGCGCGCCCGCCCCCTGCTTTGTTATCGTCCCAGGGACAAGCCCAGACGCAGGCCGCAGGTAAAGGCGGCTTCCTCATCCACTGAGCGAATAACCTCCATGCAATAGCAAAGGTCTTTAATTTGTCCCNATGCCTGGGAAGAACAGAGCTCTTCCAGCTTTTTACGGCTGAAGTCTGCCGCTTCCTCGTTTTCTTTCCGTTCTTCCTGCATACTCCGATCGTAACAGCTTTCCAGCCGGTATTTGCAGGCGTATTCCCAAAGAATACGGGTCAATTCGTCCATATCAACACCTCATTTACTTTTAGCATACTTTCATTGTAGTATACTATTAGTAAACTTGTCAAGGGGGTATCATCTTGTTCTCCAGAGAAATTTTTGCCCAGCGGCTTTTGGAACTTCGGAAGGACCGTGGCGAAACGCAGGACCAACTGGCGCAAATTCTTCGCGTCAAAAAAGCGCAAATCAGCGAGATGGAAAACGGAAAAAAGACGACCACCCTTGAAAAATTGGTGCTGATTTGCGAACACTATAACGTATCATCCGACTACCTTCTGGGACTTTCCGACGAAAAATAAGAGGTGATTTTATGTCCGCCACCCGCATGGGCCGCATCAATGAGGAGATCCAGCGCGCCATGGCAGAGCTCATCCGCAGCGTAAAGGATCCCCGCGTCCGGGGACTCATCTCCGTCACCGCCGTNNAGACCACCCCCGACCTGAAATACGCCAAAATTTATATCAGCGCCCTGGACCAGTCCGACGTGGATCAGGTCATCAAGGGCCTAAAGTCCGCCTCCGGCTATCTCCGGCGGGAGCTGGGCCACACCCTCTCCCTGCGCTATACCCCCGAGCTGACCTTCCTTCGGGACGACTCCATGGCCAAGGGCGCCCACATTCTGGAGCTCATCGAGGGCCTGGACAAATAAGGAGGTTCCCCCATGGACGTCACCTATCGCGAGGCCGGCCGCTGGCTTTTGGAGCGGGACGGCTTTCTCATCCTCACCCACAAGCGCCCCGACGGGGATACTCTGGGCTGCGCCATCGCCCTGTGCAAGGCCCTGCGCGCCCAGGGCAAGACCACCTGGCTCCTCCNCAACGAGGACGCCANCACCCTCTTNACCCCNTATCNGGACGGGGTGCTGNCTCCGGCGGACTTCCGCCCCGAACACATCGTGGCGGTGAATATCGCCAGCCNGGGCCTCTTCCCCGCCAGCGCCCAGGAATGGAAGGACAAAGTGGAGCTGTCCATCGACCACCACCCCTCCAACGAGCACTTCGCCCAATATAACTGCGTGGAGCCGGACAAGGCCGCCTGCGGGGAGATCATTTTCGCCCTGGTGCAGGAGTGGGGCTCCCTCACAGCCGAGGTGGCCCTTCCCCTCTATGTGGCGGTGAGCACCGACACCGGCTGCTTTATGTACTCCAACACCTCCCCCAACACCCACCGGGTGGCGGCGCAGCTGATGGAGACCNGTATCGACGCCGCCGGNGTCAATAAGCGCCACTTCCGCACCAAGAGCTATGTGCGCCTGCGGCTGGAGGGGCGCATTATGGAGACCATGGAGCTCCATGACGACGGCCAGATCGCCCTGGCCTCCATCACCCTGGCAGACATGGCCGCGCTCCATGCCCGGGAGGAGGATGCCGAGGACATCGCCGCCTTCACCGGCCAGCTGGAAGGGGTGCGCACCGCCGTCACCATCCGGGAGCTGGCGCCCGGCGAGTGCAAGCTGTCGGTGCGCACCGGGGCGGAGCTCAACGCCTCCAAGGTCTGCGCCCTGCTGGGGGGCGGCGGTCACGCCGCCGCCTCCGGCTGCACTGTTATGGGCAGTGNGGAAACCGCCAANNCGGCCATTCTGGGGGCTATCCGGCAGGTACAGAAAAATGGCTAACGGTCTCATCATCATCCACAAGCCCCAGGACTGGACCAGCATGGATGTGTGCGNCAAGCTCCGGGGGGCCTTCCATGAAAAACGGGTCGGCCACGCCGGCACTCTGGATCCCATGGCCACCGGCGTGCTGCCCGTCTTCGTGGGCCGGTGTACCCGGGCTGTCCAGTTTGCCGAGACCGGGGAGAAGGAGTATATCGCCGGCCTGCGCCTGGGCCTCACCACCAACACCCAGGACACCTCCGGCCAGATCCTGGAGGAGCATCCCGTTCAGGTCTCCCGGGAAGAATTGGAGGCCGTTCTGGGGCGCTTTCGGGGGGAGATCGGCCAGGTGCCCCCCATGTATTCGGCGGTGAAGATCGGCGGCAAAAAGCTCTACGAGCTGGCCCGGAAGGGCGTAGAGGTGGAGCGGAAGGAGCGCCGGGTGACCATCCACGCCCTGGAACTGGCGGAAGGTCTCACCCCCGCCTTCACCCCCCTTCCCATCGGCCCCGCCGAACTGTCCGGGCACTATTTTCTCCGTGTCCGCTGCTCCAAGGGCACCTACATCCGCACCCTCTGCCACGACATCGGCCAGGCCCTGGGCTGCGGCGGCTGTATGTCCGCCCTTCTGCGCAGCTCCGCCTGCGGCTTTTCCCTGACGGAGGCCCTGCCCCTCCACGCGGTCATCGAAAGCCCCGACCCGGAGGCCCTGCTCCGTCCGGTGGACGCTCTTTTCCAAGACCGGCCCGCCCTCACCGCAAATGCCGGACAGGCCCAGCGGCTGCGCCACGGNAATCCCATCCCCTGGCAGGGGAAGGACGGGGAATACCGGGTCTACGGCCCCCAGGGGGAGTTTCTCCTGCTGGGTGAGCTGAAAAGGGGAAGGCTGACCACCATCAAAAGCTTTTTCGAGGTGTGACCATATCGCCCGCTGCGGCCGCCTCACGGGATAAACGACAAGGAGATATCAGATTTGGAAAACACAAAGCGCGTCATTGCCCTGGGATTTTNTGACGGCGTCCATGTCGGACACCAGGCTCTTTTGAACCTCTCCACCCAGCGGGCGGAGGAACTGGGGGCCATCCCCTCCGCCCTCACCTTCGACCTCCACCCCTCCTCCCTTATCCTCCACACCCCTGTGCCCCTGCTGTCCACTCCCGCCGACCGGGCGGGGCTCATGCACCGCCTCTTCGGCATCCGGGACGTGATCGTGTGCCACTATGACCAGCGGATGATGCACACCCCCTGGCGGGAGTTCGTCACCGACTACCTGGTGGGCATCCACCATGCCGTCCACCTGGTGGCGGGCCATGACTTTCACTTCGGCTACAAGGGGGAGGGCAATCCCCAGCGGCTCCAGCAGCTCTGCGCCGAGCTGGGCATCGGCTGTGACATCGTGGCCAAGGTGGAGCAGGAGGGGATCACCGTCTCCTCCACCGCCATCCGCAACCTCATCGCCCAGGGAGAGNTGGCCCAGGCGGNGNGCCTGCTGGGCCATCCCCACACCTTNACCGCCACCGTTTCCCACGGCAAAAAGCTGGGCTCCACCCTGGGCTTTCCCACGGTGAACCTCCACCTGCCCGCCGGCGCCCTCTCACCCGCCTTCGGCGTCTATGCCACAAAGGTTTGGGTGCTCCCCGGCTATTCTGACCATCAGGCGTGCCTCCCCGGCTCGGGGCCCTATCCGGCGGTGACCAACGTGGGGATCCGCCCCACGGTGGATGACAGCGACGCGGTGACTGTGGAGGGTTTCCTGCTGGATTTTGACGGCGACCTCTACGGCCGACAGGTGCGCATGGAGTTTTACACCTACTTGCGCCCGGAGCGAAAATTTGATACACTGGATGAACTGAAAGAGGAAGTTATGCGCAACGCCCAGCAGACCCGGGATTTTTTCGCGAGCCACCCTACGTCTTAAGGGAGGGATGGGTATGCCCCAGAGCCGTCAGGAAGGAAAAATGCGCTATGAGCGGATATTCCCTGCCGCACTGATTTACTGCGCCCTTTTGATCGCCCTGGCCTTTCTGCTGGACAGCCCCGGCAACATCTGGAATGGCCTGGGCCGCATCGTTCTTGAGGGGGACACCCTCATCACCGACTACATCGCTCTGGCGGGGGCGGGGGCGGCTTTGGTCAACTCCGCCCTTGTGGTGCTCATCAGCCTGATGGTGCTCCACCTGGTGGGAGATCCCCTCAACGGCACCACCCTGATGGTGCTGGGCCTGATGAGCGGATTCTCCCTGTTCGGCAAAAATGTCTTCAACATCTGGCCCTTCCTCCTGGGCGCCTTTCTCTACGCCCGCTTTCGCCGGGAGCCCTTTGTGAAGTATTCCAACGTGGGGCTTTTGTCCACCTGCCTGGCTCCTGTGGTGAGCTTTATCTGTTTTGCCGTCCCATCTCCCTGGTCTCTGGCGGCCGGACTTTTACTGGGCGTGCTCGTCGGCTTCCTCCTCCCCGCCCTGTCGGCCTACACCTTCAAGATCCAGAACGGCATGAACCTTTACAACATGGGCTTCGCCTGCGGCCTGGTGGCTATGATCCTGGTGCCGGTACTCACCTCCCTTGGCCACACCCCCACCACCGCCCTCCACTGGGCCACCGGCTACAACGGCCCGTTTACCCTGGTCATGGGCGTATTCTGCGGCGCGCTCATCCTCGGCGGCCTCTTCTTCTGCGGCCGCCCCCCCTGGGCGGCCTGGGCGGGCTACCGTTACCTGCTCAAGGCCACCGGCCGCTCCCCCAGCGACTTTCTGCGTACTTACGGCGCCGCACCCGTGCTCATTAACATGGGGATCAACGGCCTCATCGCCACCGGCTACATCCTCCTCATCGGCGGGGACTTAAACGGCCCTACTCTGGGCGGCATCCTCACCATTATGGGCTTTTCCGCCTATGGCAAGCACGCCCGGAACATCATCCCCATTATGCTGGGGGTCGTGCTGGGCGGNGCGGTAATGGAGTGGAACCTCACCGATTACTCCTCCCAGCTGGCCGGCCTTTTCGGCACCACCCTGGCCCCCATTTCCGGCTACTTCGGCTGGCCCTGCGGCATTCTGGCGGGCTTCCTCCACTCCTGCCTGGTGCTCCACACCGGCGGCCCGGTNGCGGGCATCAACCTCTACAACAACGGCTTTTCCGGCGGCATCATCGCCACCGTGCTCTACCCCCTGCTCATGGCCTTTGTGCGCCACCGCCGGCCCGTGCTGCAGGACGAGGACTACTTTGAGTCCTTCGAGCACGACGAGCCCATCACCCCTATCTCCTCTCACCACCAAATAGAGGAGGACAATTCAAAACAGGCATAAAAACAGGCCGGATCCAAAATGGATCCGGCCTGTTTTTCTCTCGTTACAGCTCCACCTGCCGGTCGCACAGGGCGGCCAGCGCTTTATCATGGCCGGTGAGCAGGATGGGCCTATTCAGCGCCCGGAGGCGGGCGATGATCCGCCCTGCCCGGGCCTCGTCCACACCGGCGAAAGGCTCGTCCAGCAGATAGACCNCTCCTTCCACCGCCAGAGTGCGGGCCAGGGCACACCGCCGGGCCATCCCGCCGGAGAGGGCGCCCGGCAGCTTCCGCGCCTCCCCCTCCAGCTCTGTCAAGGCCAGATAGTCCATGGCCCGGCCCCTCTGGCCCTTGGGCAGTACCGCCTCCACCTGGCCCAGCACAGTACACCGGGGAAACAGGCGTGAGTCCTGAAACAGCAGCACCGGTGCGCCGGGAAGCNCCACCGTCCCCGACTCCGGGGGCAAAAGCCCCGCCATGACCCGCAAAAGGGTGGTCTTCCCCACTCCGGAGGGCCCGGTGAGAAAGGTGAGCCCCTGGTCGGGCAGGGACAGGCTGTAATGCTCCAGCACCGCCCGCTCTCCAAAGCGGACAGTGAGATCTCTTACCTTCATCCCCGTCCCTCCTCTCGCCAGGGGCGCAGGANCNGCCGCGCCAGCNCCTCCATGGCCAGGCTCAGCGCCACCACCGCCGCCGTCCAGGCGAAGAGGGCGGAGGCGTCCAGATAGGNCTTGGCGCTCGTAAGGGCGCTNCCCGCCGCCCACTTGGGCTGACAGAGCACCTCTGCCGCCACTCCCGCCTTCCAGGCAAGGNCNAGGGCGTTTNCCCATCCGNNGCACAAAGCGGGCATGGCCGCAGGCAGGTACACCAGCCGCAGCTTTCGCCACAGGTTCAGACGATAGTGCTCCGCCGCCTCCAGCAGCGCGGGCTCGGCGGCGGCAATGCCCTGCCGGGTAGAACGCCACACCACTGGCAGGGCCATAAGGGCGGCGGTGGCCACCGGAACCCGGCCGGAGGGCAGCCAGAAGTAGAGCAGGAGGATAAAGGACACCACCGGCACCGTCCGCACCGCCTTCATGGCGGGGGAGAGGAGCAGGTCGCACCACCCCCAGCCGGCGGTGGCCCCANCCAGCGCCAGTCCCAGGACGGCCCCCAGCAGGAACCCGGCGGTGATCCGCCCCAGCGTGGCGGCCACGGACTGCCAAAAGCTCCCCTCCCCCAGCAGGGCGAGCAGGGTGCGGCCCACCGAGGCCGGCGGCGGCAGGAGCAGCTCCTTGTCCACCCACCGGGCCCCTATGGCCCAGAGAAGGAGCCAAAAGGCCAGCGGAACGATAACTTTTAGGGCTTTTTTCTTCATATATTACTTCTTGTAGTCAAAATAGAAGGCTCCGTCGGGAATGGAGCCGCCGATGGAGGCGGGGTCGGCGGCGGCCAGGACGTGGTAATAACCCTGGATNTCCGCCATCATATCGTCCCCGGTGATGAAGCACAGGTTGGCGTCGGGCAGGGCCCGCTTAGCCACGGCGGCCNTGGGGACGATGCCGTAGGTCTNGGCCAGGGNGGCGNCGGAGTCCAAATTGGCCGGATCGGACATATAGGCGATGGATGCCTCATACTCCTCCAGGAAGGTCTTGACCGCCTCGGGGTTTTCCTCCGCAAACCCTCTGCGCACCACCACGCAGCCCATGGTGAAGGCGCCCTCAGCTCCANCCTCCGTCCNGGCGTNGTTGAGATCCACCGCGGCGCGCACGTCGCTGTTCTGCATGAGGACACTGGTGGCGGCGGGCACCGGGAGCATACAAAGTCCGGCCTCCCCAGCGGCCATCCGGGCGGAGACCTCGTCGCTGGAGAGCCACTCCACCTCCACATCCTCCCCTGCCGTAAGGCCGTTTTCCTCCAGCAGGTAGTTCAGCACGAATTCCGGATTGGCCCCCTGGCCGGTGGCCAGGAGCTTTTTCCCCGCCAGATCGGCCAGGCTGTTCACGCTCTCTCCGTTTTCCAGGATATAGAGCACGCCCAGGGTGTTCAGGGCCAGAAGCTGGATATCGCCGTCCGTCTTATGGTAGAGGGTGGAGGCCATGTTGGTGGGCAGGGCGGCGATGTCCACCTTCTCTCCGGTGAGAAGGGCCACCACCTCGGTGGGCTCGGCGCAGACGGTGAATTCCACGGTGGCGCTGTCCTTTTTCTCCTCCATAAGCTTCGCCGCGCCCAGGCCGGTGGGGCCCTTGAGCATGGCTACCCGAACTTTTTCATCCNCCGCCAGGGAGGGTGCGGCGGNGGGCTCCGCCGTNGGCGCGGCCGAAGGCGTGGCCGTGGCCTCCGGTGTGGGCGCGGGCTTGGGGGCGCAGGCGGAGAGCAGAGAAAGCCCTAAGGCCAGGGCCAAAAGGCGTTTATATCGCATGGTGGATGTTCCTTTCCGTTTCAGATTTCCTATCCAGTCTACAATTTTAATTCACCGATGTCAAGAAAGAGTGACCTTTTGAGGGCTTTGGCATAGGATGGGGTACGTGAAAGGAGGTATCTTTCCATGGCAAGGCTCAAAAGCCGTACATATCAGACTGCGCAAGAGGCCCACGTCAAAGTGATGGCCGCCCGGCAGGCCCTTCTGGCGGAGGAGGAGCCCATGCACCGCTATTCCCATCCCATCTCCCAGCCTGCCCCCTGCGCCACCGCCCCTGTCCTCGAGGCCAGCGGCGAGGTCTGGACGCAAGTTCTGGAGCAGCTCTCCTGCCAGAGCCAGCTTCTGGTGGATCTTCTGGGGGCGGTGAACGCCCTCACTGCGGCCCTTCTGTGCCGGCAGCAGCAGAGCTCCTGAAAAAGTTACAAATTTCTTATTTTTTCGACCTTGGCTTGCTTCCGGGGTAGCTTTCCGCTATACTGGGCATACTGACTTCCAGAAATGGAAAGGAGAACCAAGGCGTGGCCAAGCGGAACCGTAAGAAAAAGCGGCCCTCCTCCCCGCTTCAGCGGCTGGGACGAGGACTTTACCGAACTTTAGTGATCCTCTCCGCCCTCATCGTGGGGGCTTGGATCGCCTTTAAGGCCGTCTCCCGGCGGCCCACCACCGCCGATGATACGCTCCGGCCAAACCAGACCGTGACCACCGACGATCCCAACACCCAGGACGNGGACGAAAGCCAGGGTCTCCAGCGCAAGGATGGGACATGGACTTTCCTTCTGGCGGCGGAGGATCAGGTCAGCGGCAGTACCGACACCATCATGGTGTGAACCTATGACACGGTGANCCAAAAGATCGGCCTGGTGTCCCTGCCCCNGGATACGCTGGTAGACCGCCGGGTGGGGCCCTACCACTACCACAAGCTCAACGCCGCTTTTCCCAACGGCAACATTGCCAATCCTCCCGACGGGGNNATCGCCGAGCTGATGGCCGCCGCCGGGGAGGTGCTGGGCATCCCCATCGACCACTACGCCCTGGTGGACACCCGCCTCTTTGTAGAGCTGGTAGACGCGGTGGACGGTGTGGATTTTAATGTGCCCGTCTATATGAACTACGACGCCCCTGACCAGGATCTCCACATCCACTTCAACCCCGGCATGCAGCACCTGACAGGCCAGCAGGCCCTGGAGGTGGTGCGCTGCCGGAAAAATTCCGACGGGCCGGGAGAGTATCCCAACAATATCTACGACGCCTATCCCGACGCCGACATCGGCCGGACGCGGACGCAGCAGGAGATGGTGAAGACCATCGCCAAGAAGATCCTCTCCAATCCCCAGAAGGCGGGCAGCTATGTGGAGATCCTGTCCCGGTGCATCAAGACCGACCTGTCGCTGCGGAATCTTCTCTGGTTTGTGGAGCCTGCCCTGGGCTTCGACTTCGACGACCTGACCACCGCCACCCTGCCGGGAGACGGCAGCAAAAGCTACGACGGGGTCAGCTCGGTCTACGAGCTGGACGTGGAGGAGAGCCTGCGCATCATCAACGAATGCCTAAACCCCTACACCACCGATGTGACGGTGGATATGGTTCGGATGATCCGGGCAGATTGAAGCATAAAAAATGGCTGACGGGAGCTTCCCGCCAGCCGTTTTTTTCTTTGCTTTGCACGCCTTTTATACGTAATAGGGGTTCGGTTTGAAGAGCAGCGTAATAAGATCCACCAGCCATCCGATGAAAAAAAGGCCCATGGTAAAGAGGTAAAGGATCCCCATACCGGTCTTTCCCTCATAGAACTTATGGGCGCCGATCCCACCCAAAAACAGGCACAGGAAAAAGGCCACCCATTTGTTCTTCATCCGGCCCATGGCGCCCATTATATTGGCATTGGTATTCATATTCGTATTCGTAATATTGATCTGCGGGGTCTCTGCGCTTTTGATCTCCTCCACCTGGCACCCACACTGGGGACACACCACAGCCGCGGCCGCAATGCGGTTTCCGCAGTGTTTGCAAAACTTGGTGTCCTGCGCGGTATGCGCCTCCTGCTCCACCGCGGCCTCAGTCTTCGTTTCCATCTCTGCCATTTTCTCTCTTCCTTTCCGCCGCACTGCGTGCGGCTATGATCGTGTATTANATACTATTTTCAAAAAATACGCAAGTGCGTATACGCACTTGCGATAAAATGGCTACACTGTCCTTGAGGTGAAGGAAGCATGAGCGTCAAGGACACTGTGGCCCNGCGATTCCAGCAGCTATGCAGGGAGCGGGGCATCCGTATCAACGAGCTGGCAAACCTCTCCGGCGTAACCCCCTCTACGGCATACAGCATGCTGGATCCCAGGCGGCGGGATATCTCCATCCTTACCATCAAAAAATTCTGCGATGGGCTGNGAATCACATTGGGCGAATTTTTCTCTTCTCCGGAGTTCGACGCGCTGGAGCAGGAGATAAAATAAAACGCTCCAAAGCGGCTTTGCCGCTTCGGAGCGTTTCATTTTTAATGGAGCAGATCGGGCCCCGGCAGATCCANCTGCCGTTTGCGGTTTGCCGACCAGGTCAGCTTTTCCGCCAGCTTCTCCTCATCCCCAGAGGCGATGACCTCCCGGTAGCCCTTCAGGTTGTCGATAAAGACATCCAGACAGGCGGTAAGGGCGGGGGCGTTGAGGGAAAAAAGTTGCGTCCAAAGCGGCACGTCCAGAGCCGCCACCCGGGTGCAGCCCCGGAAGGAGCTGCCCTCAAAGCCCTTGCAGGTAANGAGCATGGGGTCGTCACAGACGCTGACGGCAATAATGTGCATCATCTGGCTGGTGTAGGCCAGAATGGCGTCATGCTCCTGGGGCGTGGTCTTCACCACATCCTGACAGCCTATGTACGCCGCCATGCGCTCCATCAGCGCCACATGCGGCTCCCAGCTGTCCTCCCGCGGAGTCAGGATCAGGTGGGATCCCCGGAACATCTCGGCAAAGGCGTGCTCGATACCGGAAAACTCGGTGCCCGCCATGGGGTGGCAGCCGATGAAGTCCACCTCGGGGGGCAGCGCCTGGGCTGCCGCCATAATGGCGGACTTGATGCCGCACACATCGGTGACCAGGCTGCCCGGCTTGAAGTCGTTCCGGTGCTCGGCCAGGAAGGTCACGATGTCCACCGGATTGATACACAGAACGGTCACGTCGGCCTGCCGGACGGCGGCCGTCACATCCAGGGTGGCCTCATCGCCCACCCCGTGCTCCAGTGCGTAGTCCACGGTGGCCTGCCGCCGGGCCACGCCGATGACCTGAAAGTCCTCGAAGCCCTTCAGGGCCAGGGCCAGAGAGCCGCCGATCAGGCCCAGGCCCACAATGACGATCTTTTTCATCTCAAATCTCTCTCCCCACACATTCGGCCACTCGGGCCGCTTTCTCCATCAGGGTCTGGAACTGCTCCGGCGTAATGGACTGCTGGCCGTCGCACAGGGCGTGGATGGGATCGTTATGAACCTCAATGATCAGGCCGTCCGCCCCGGCAGTGATGGCCGCCAGAGCCATACGCTCCACCATCCAGGCCTGGCCGCTGGCGTGGGAGGGATCCACCATCACCGGCAGATGGCTCTGCCGCTTCACCGCCAGCACGGCGGAGAGATCCAAGGTGTTGCGGGTAAAGGTCTCAAAGGTGCGGATGCCCCGCTCGCAGAGGATCACGTTTGGGTTGCCCCCCGCCAGAATATACTNCGCCGACATGAGCCACTCCTCAATGGTGGAGGAGAGGCCCCGCTTGAGCAGGATGGGCTNGTTCAANTTCCCCAGCCGCTTGAGAAGGTCGAAGTTCTGCATGTTCCGGGCCCCCACCTGGATCACGTCCACATGCTGGGCAAAGTAGTCCACATCGTCGGTATTCATGATCTCGGTGACAATGGGAAGGCCGGTGGCCATCCTGGCCTTCTCCAGCAGCTCCAGGCCGGTGTAGCCCATGCCCTGAAAGGCATAAGGAGAGGTGCGGGGCTTAAAGGCGCCGCCCCGGAGCGCCAGGGCGCCGCTTTTCTTCACAGCGCCTGCAATGCCGGTGATCTGCGCCTCGCTCTCCACCGAACAGGGGCCCGCCACCACCAGCAGACGGCCGCCCCCCACGGCGACTCCGGGGGCGATATCCACCACCGTGTCGTCGGGATGGTACTTCCGGTTGGCCTTCTTGTAGGGCTCGGATACCCGCATGACCCGCTCCACGCCGGGCAGGGACTCCATCTTTTCAATGTCGATGTTCTGGGAGTTGCCCTCGGCACCCAGGATNGTGGTCTCCGCGCCCCGGGAGATCATCACATTCACGCCGCAGCGCTCCATCTCCCGAATGGCGTGATCCAGCTGCTCCTTACTGAAGCCGGGCCTCATAATAACAACCATATATAACACTCCTTTGGTCTACTGCGGTTTTCCGCAACAAAAAACGCGGCCGCCCGTATCGGGCCACCGCGTCACCTGGCAGAGACGGCAGAACCGGTTCCGGGCATCACANAAGGCCGCTATCGCAATAGCGGTACTAATAGGAATACCNGTGCCGGTCAAAGTGGTTCATCTNCTGTTCACCTGCNTTCCGCAGTCTACTTTAGCACTTTTTGTCGTTAAAGTCAAGGGGAATTTCCTTGAAATTTCAGACAGATGTGGTATGATATAAAAAAGCCGTTTCTCCGCCGGCTTGGAAGGAGGCCGCCCCATGAAAATTTCCACCAAGGGCCGCTATGCCCTGCGGCTGATGCTGGACATTGCCCTCAACGGGGAGGCTGGGCCCGTCTCTCTGCGGGATGCGGCCGAGCGGCAGGAGATCTCCGACAAATATCTGGAGCAGATCGTCACGAAGCTCAGCCGGGCGAAGCTTCTGCGCAGCGTCCGCGGTGCAGGGGGCGGCTACTTGCTGACCCGAAGGCCGGAGGAATACACCGTGGGGGAGATCCTCCGCTGTCTGGAGGGAAGCCTGGCTCCGGTGGGCTGCGCTGAGGACGCCGGCTTTTGTGACCGCGCCGGCAGGTGCGCTACCGCGGAGGTTTGGGACCGCATCGCCCAGGCGGTGAACCAAGTGGTGGACAACATCACCCTGGCCGACCTGATGAAGCGGCACGACGAGAAGTGCAGCGGCTGCTGAACGTCAAAAAGGGCCCCTCCCAAGGGAAGGGCTCTTTTCTATGCACCAAATATCAGCCGCACCGCCCAGGCGGCGGCCAAAAAGGCGGCCACGTCGGCGCAGAGGGCCGCCGGAACGGCATAGCGGGTCTTACGGATGCCCGCCGCGCNNAAGTAGACGGCTATCGTATAGAAGGTGGTCTCGGNACTGCCCAGCATCACCGCCGCCGTGCGGCCCACGGTGGAATCCGGGCCGTAGGTGGCGATGAGCTCGGAGCCCACCCCCAGAGCGGCGTTGCCGCTCACCGGCCGCACCAGGAGAAGGCCCACCGTCTCCGGGGGCACCCCCAGCCGGGTCAGGAGGGGGGCAAGCAGCGCTCCCGCCGCCTCCATGGCCCCGGAGGCGCGGAGCATATATACCGCCGTCATCAAGCCCACCATGGCGGGGACGATCTTAATGAGCACCCCCAGGCCCTCGCCGGCCCCCTGCACCAGAGCGCCGTAGACGTCCACCCGCTTCGTCATCCCCCAAACCGCTGCCAGGGCAATGATGAGGGGCGCCACCATCTCGATCAGCAGCTGCGTCATTTTTTCACCCTCCACACTTTGGACATGACCCTGGCCGCCAGGATCCCCACCGACACCGACACCGCCGAGGCCAGCCACACCGCCGGCAGGATGTCGAAGGGCGTGGCGCACCCCGCCCCCTGGCGCACGGCGGCCACCGTGGTGGGCAGAAGCTNGATGGAGGCGGTGTTGCACACCACCAGCATGCACAGGCTGTCCGAGGCCACTCCGGGACTCTTCCTCGCCATCCGCCGGGCGGCCTGGATCCCCAGGGGGGTAGCGGCATTGCCCAGTCCCAGCAGGTTGGCGGAGACATTGGCGGAGATGGCGTCCATGGTTTCCCCGTCCCGCTTGAAATCCGGATAGAGCCGGCACAGAATGGGCCGCAGGAGCCTGGAGAGCTTCTCCGCCAGGCCGCAGCGCTTCATGACCTCCATAACGCCCATCCAAAGGCACATGACCCCCGCCATGGTGATGCACAGCTCCACCGCCGCCGCGGCCCCCTCTACCGCCGCCGCGGCCACAGCCGTGCCGTTGCCCGAGAGCAAGCCGTACACCACGGAGATGACCACCATCCCCGTCCAGATCACCGACATGGCCATTTTCTCCACCCCTTTCCCTCCCACTCTATGCCGGACAGGCTGTGGGTATGTCCTTTTTGTGCCCGGCCCCACGGGAGAAATTACCAGTTTTTTCCTTTTATTTCTCCCGATTTTTTGAAATAAATAACTCATTCTACAAAATTTTCCAAATTTTGATTGACATGACATAAAAAATCAATATAATGGGCCTTAATCCCGTGAGCCTATGGGAATTTTAAATAAGGAAGGTCTCACCTATGAAATCTACCGGTATCGTGCGAAAAGTTGATGAACTGGGACGTATTGTCCTGCCCATCGAGCTGCGGCGAACTCTTGGTATCGAGGAAAAAGACGCTCTGGAGATCTATGTGGAGGGCGCCTCCGTTGTTCTGCGAAAATATGCCCCCGCCTGTATCTTCTGTGACGACGCCACCGACGTGATCAATTTCAAGGGAAGGAACATCTGCCCCAAGTGTCTGAAAGAGCTTCAGGGCCGCTGAGGATCACTATGTCCGAAAACAATGTGATCGTCGCCATCCGGGCACTCCAGCGGCGGGATACGGGCACCGACTCCATGACCCAGCGGCTGGAGGGCCGCCTGACGCGGGAGGGGGACGGCTGGCTGCTCACCTATTCCGAGGAGTCCGGCGGCCTGGGCCCCACCTCCACCTCCCTGCGCCTGAACGGGGAAACCGCCACCCTGACCCGAAGCGGGGTCCTCGCTTCCCAGATGGTCTTTCAGCAGGGACGCCCCCACACCTCCGCCTACAAGACCCCTTACGGCACGCTGCCCATGACCCTGCATACCCTTCGCCTGGAGTGGGAGCTGACGCAGGCGGGCGGCAAGGTATTCCTCGTCTATCAAATGCATCTGGGGGGAGCCGATATCGGAGANAACCGGCTTCGGCTCACCATTACAAAGAAGGAGCCATCCCCCGGCTCCGAAGCAAAGGAGACTTTTCTATGACCGACAACCTGATCGTCGCCGCCAGAGAGCAGGTATCCGCCCTCACCCAGGCGGCTTATGAGCGGGCCGCCGCCGCGGGAGAACTTCCCACCGGGGCGGTCATCGCCGGAAACGTGGACATTCCCAAGGACGTCACACACGGGGACTACGCCTCCTCCTTCGCCCTGGCCGGCGCCAAGGCTTTGGGCAAGCCCCCCCGGGCGGTGGCCCAGGCGCTGGTGGATCACATGGATCTCTCAGGCAGCTTCTTCCAAAAGGTGGAACTGGCCGGCCCCGGCTTTCTCAACTTCACCCTGGGCAAGACCTGGTTCGGCCAGGTGCTCTCCGCCATTGAATCCGCCGGAAACGCGTATGGCTCCAGCGATGAGGGCAAGGGCAAGAAGGTGATGGTGGAATTCGTCTCCGCCAATCCCACCGGCCCCATGCACATCGGCAACGCCCGGGGCGGCGTGCTGGGCGACGCCATCGCCGCCATTCTGGAGCGGCTCGGCTACGACGTGTGGCGGGAGTTCTACGTCAACGATTTCNGCAATCAGATNGCCAAGTTCTCCCAGTCCATCTACGCCCGGTGNATACAGCTGACCGTGGGAGAGGAGAACTACCCCTTCCCTGAGGAGGGCTATCACGGGGAGGACATCAAGGAGCTGGCCCAGGGCTTCCTCCAGCAGGCGCAGGACTTCCCCGGCCAGACCCCGGAGGAGGACTGGAAGGCCGCTATGGCCCAGTACGGCCTTTCCTCCAACATACCCAAGATGAAGGACGACCTTTTGAAATACGGCATCCAGTACGATGAGTGGTTCCTGGAGTCCACCCTCCACCAAAGCGGCTATGTGGAGGAGACCATCCGCCTGCTCACCGAAANGGGCTGGACTTACGAAAANGACGGNNCCCTNCGGNTGGATACCACCGGCCTTCTGAAGGAAAAATACCTGGCCGAGGGAAAGACCCAGGAGCAGGTGGACAAGCTGGAGCTGAAGGACGACGTGCTCCGCCGGGCCAACGGCTTCTACACCTACTTCGCCGCCGACATCGCCTACCACCGCAACAAGCTGGAAAAGCGGGGCTTCGACACCGCCATCAACATCTGGGGCGCCGACCACCACGGCCACGTCCACCGTCTCCAGGCCGCTCTGGACGGACTGGGCCTGGACGGCTCCCACCGGCTGGTCATCGTACTCATGCAGCTGGTGAACCTGCTCCAGGACGGCCAGCCGGTACGGATGAGCAAGCGCTCCGGCAAGGCCATCGCCCTGCGGGATCTGCTGGATGAGGTGAGCGTAGACGCCGCCCGGTTCATTTTCAGCTCCAGCAACTCCAACAGCTCCGTGGACTTCGACCTGGATCTGGCCGTCCGTCAGGACAGCGACAACCCGGTCTACTACGTCCAGTACGCCCACGCCCGGATCTGCTCCCTCATCGCCCGGCTCNCCGNCGACGAGGGTCTCGCCGTCCCCACCGCGGCAGCGGTGGATGCGGGGCTCCTCANCAGCCCCGAGGAGCTCTCCCTCATCAAGGCCCTGGCCCGGTTCCCCGAGGAGGTNAAGATCGCCGGCAGGGATTATGACCCCNCCCAGATCNACCGCTACCTGATCACCCTGGCGGGGGACTTCCACCGCTTCTACAACGCCAACCGCATCAAGGGAGAGGCCCCCGAGGTGGCCCAGGCCCGGCTCAAGCTGGCGGACGCCACCCGGAGCGTGCTGGAAAACGGTCTCAACCTNATCGGCGTCACCGNCCCGGAAAAGATGTAACTGCATTCGCCGTCAGAGCGTCCCTGTTCCCCCTACGCAATAAAAAAGCGCCCTCAGCCTGATAAGTCAGGCTGGGGGCGCTTTTTTATTTTTCTCTCCGGCGTGATCACAGGACATTATGTACGTCCCTGGCGACCTCCCACAGAAGGGAGAGTACCTCTTCCTTTCCCGGGGATCTGGGTCTCCGCATTTTTGATCTACCTNCTTATTGCCGTCATCCTCTATTTTGTTTTCCAGGGGCATAAGCTCCAGCAGGTGGAGCTGAAAAAGCCCGAGCCTGCCACCCCGGTGCAAAAGAAGAGCCTGGTGGTGCTCCTCATCGGCTCCGCCACCACCGCTATGTCCCCGCTGTCCACCGCCGGCGGTCTGCTCCTGTNCGGCTGTCCCGACAACATCGAGGATGGCAACAAGATCTTCAACGGCATGTTTTCCATGGCCGTGACCTGCANGGTCGTCCTGGTTCTGGCCGCCTTCCTNGGTATGTTCGGCCTCTGGGGACTGTTCTGATCTCACGTTNTCACTCTCTTTTTCATNCCTTCCTGCCTGGCAGGAGGAAAAAAAGACAGCCTGGGATAAATCCCAGGCTGTCTTTTTTCCCCGCTTACGCCGCGGTATCCAGTTCGGACAGAGAGGTGTGGCGGATAGGCTTCCACTCCACCTTCTGGAACAGTGCCGCCACGGTGATAGGTATGTAAGTCATCATAAAGATGGGGAAGAGCGCCAGATACCCCAGCTTTTGCAGGGGCGTGGCCCGGATGGCCCGCCACTCGCTGAGCACGGTGATGAGCCCGTAGAGGAACATCCCCCGGTAAAAGGCCCAAAAGGCGCCCGCCAGGAAGTCCCAGGTGAGCAGCAGCACCTGCTTACTGACCCAATCGGGGGCGGAGATGCACACCAGGGCCACCACCACCTGAAGGGCGGCCCCCGCCACCGTGAGGAGTACGCCAGGGGTAACGGTGAGCAGGATGTCATAGCACCCCAGCCCCTGCCGGCCGCCCCGGAGCACGCCCTTGAGAAGGTCGGGGCCATATTGGGCGTCCACCTGGTAGAAGCCCTTCGACCAGCGCAGGCGCTGATCCCNGGACTGGCGGANGGAGGTGGGCTGCTCGTCGTAGATCACCGCCTGTCCGCAGTAGCCGATGCGCAGGCCCTGAGCGGCGCACTCCGCGGAGANCTGGANGTCCTCGGTGAGCAGGTGGTAGGGCCACCCCCCCTTCTCCCGGATGAAGTCGGCGCTGACCAGAAAGCCGGTGCCGGACACGGCGCAGTTGACGCCCAGGGCCATGCGGGCGGCGTTGACGAAGCGGGCCTCCCGGAGGAAACAGATGGAGTAGCCGGCGGTGATCCAGTTCTGGCCAAAGTTCTTGGAATTGCGGTAGCCTGTGATGGCGGTGAAGCCGCCCCGGTCGAAGACCCGGTTCATCTCCCGGACGAAGGCCGGATCCACAATNNTGTCGGCGTCAAAGATGAAGTATCCCTCGTACCGGCTGTCCAGGCCGTCCCGCTTTAGGCATTTGAGCAGGTAGTCCAGGGCGTAGCCCTTGCCCACCTCCACATGGTCGAACCGGCGGTAGACGGTAGCTCCGGCGGCCTTGGCCACAGGGGCGGTGCGGTCGGTGCAGTTATCCGCCACCACATAGATATCCAAAAGCTCTGCGGGGNAGTCCTGCGCTTTCAGGCTCCCNATCAGTTCTCCGATGACCCCCTCCTCGTTCCGGGCGGAGATGAGCACGGCGTACCGATGGAGCTTTTTGGGCTCCCGATAATCCTTCCACCGGCGGCGGATAAGGCCCACCACCAGATAGGCCACCTGGTATAAGTAAAGCAGGGTCGCAGTGAGACCCAAAACCAAATTAAAGCGTTCCACAAGACGGATCAGCTGCATGAAACACACATTCCCTTCTGCCCGTTTCTCTTTTGTCAGTTTTGATTTTAGCACGGTTTTTTCTTGAATCAAGGCCCCCGGGGCAGATTTACGGAAATGTTAAGAAAAGTTTTTAAATTCGTTTACTATCCCATTATTTCCAGTGTTTTGAAGGATTTTTGATCTCTTTCAAAGTATAAAAAGAGCCGGCGNAGAGAACCGCCAGCCCTTCTCATTTTCTCAGTTGAATTTGTAGATCTTTCTGGCCATCCGGTAGAGCTGTACCGACAGTTTTCTGCCCTGATAACCCGGGAAGATGCCCACAGTGGACAGGGCCCGGTATTTGAGCTTGTGGTGGAGCCGCCGATCCACCGAACGCAGATACTCCCACAGCTCGGTCTTCATCCCCAATTTCTCCGGGGAGTTATCGATGTTGAGGAACACGGAGGAAATGGTCATCATCATGGCCAGATAGTTGGTCATGTACCGGCCCAGCTTGGGGCTCGTGGCGCGCACCTTCTGCAGATCATGGGCGCCGATCATCAGCTTGGTCACCCGCACCTGCTGCTCCACCCGGCCCACCATCACCTTCTCATTGACGCTCTGGTCGGCCCGGCCAATGAAATAGCNGTAGAGATCCACATCCATATAGTAGATGCTCTTGACAAAGGGCAGAGGCTGGTAGACAAAGATATTGTCCACATAGAAGGTGTGCTTGGGCAGCTCCAGGCCGCATTGGCGCAGCAGCTGTGTCCGGTAGATCACCGAGTGCATCAGCAGGTACTGGGAGGGGCGGAAGCGGCCCATCTCCTCCCAGGTGAAGAGCTTGTCCTGGGGGAAGACATTGCGGTAGCGCATGACCTTTTGGGTCTTGTCCTCCACATGCTCATAGACGTAGTTGGCGATGAGCAGGTCAAGGGGCGCGCTCCACCTGGCGCACTCCCGCAGCTTGGCCATCACCTTCTGCAGGGCCTCGGCGTCCAGCCAGTCATCGGAGTCCACCACCTTATAGTACATCCCCCTGGCATTGCGAATACCCTGGTTGACGCCCTCGCCGTGGCCCCCGTTTTCCTGGTGGATGGCGCGGATGACGTCGGGATATTTCGCCGCCCNGGCGTCGCACTTGGCCGGGGTATCATCCTTGNTGGAGCCGTCGTCCACCAGGATGATCTCAATGTCCTCCCCAGCGGTGAGCAGGGTCTCCACACAGTGNTCCATATAGGCCGCCGAGTTGTAGCAGGGCACGGCGAAGGTCAGAATTTTCTCCATTTCGGCACTCACTCCTATTGTATCTCTGCCTCCGAGCGCTCAGNGCAGGCTGTCCNCCAGCTCCNAAGCCCGCAGGGCGATGGCGTCCATATTGTAATACTTATACTCCGCCAGTCTCCCCAGCAGATAAAGGTTCGGGTACGCCCCGGCCAGGGCGGCATATNTGCCGTAGAGGGCGTTGTTTTCCGGGTTAATGATGGCGTAGTATGGGATCTCCCCCTCCGCCCCGGTGTAGGCTCTGGAGAATTCCTTCATAATGGCGGTCTCCTCCTTGACCTTCTGCCCGGTGAGGTGCTTGAACTCGGTGATACGGGTAAAGGCCTCATCCACCGTATAGTTCACCGTGCCGTGGGTCTGGAAAGCGTCCTGCTTCAGCGTCTCAAACTGNAAGTCCAGCGTCCGGTAGGGCAAGGGGCCGAACCGGAAGGCGAACAGCTCGTCANNCTGGNCGGAATAGATGACCGGGCCGTCAAAGACTTCTCCGTCCAGCTGGACCCCGCNCGACCCCAGCTCCAGCCGCTTCAGGGCGTCACAGCCTGTTTCCACAGTGATATTGGGGTGATCNANCATCCGCTCAAACAGCGGAGTGTACCCCTCCAGGGGCATGCCCTGGTAGGCATCCTGGAAGTNGCGGTCGTCCCGGGAGAGGAACACCGGCACCCGGGCGGTGGTGTTGGGGTCGATCTCCTCGGGAGTCTGGCCCCACTGCTTCATGGTGTAGTGGACGAACACATGCTCGTAGACATAGTCGGCCAGGGCGGAGATCTCCGGATCCGGGTTCTGCCGCAGCTCCAGAATGGTGACCTTCCGCTCCGCGCCGTATTCGGCGATGAGCTTGTCCCCCAGCCGCTTGCCCTCCCCGGCGCCAAAGGCGGTCTCCAGGCTTGTCAGGTTGAAGGGCACGGGATACTGCAGCCGTCCGCCCTTGCCGTCAGGGATGTTGGCCACCACCCGGTGCTGGTAGTTCCGCCACTTGGTGAACCGGGACAGGTAGTCATAGACCCGCTTTTCATTGGTATGGAAGATGTGGGGGCCGTAAAAGTGGATGACGATGCCCCCCTCGCCGGGGCCGTCGTAGGCGTTGCCGCCCACATGCTCCCGCCGCTCCAGCACCAATATCTTNTTNCCTCCGTCCTNCGCCAGGCNGCGGGCGGTCACCGCCCCGGCAAAGCCGGCGCCGACGACCAAAACGTCATAGTGTTNCATCACTTTCTCCTTGCGCGCTTTGTGCTTAAGTCTATCACAGACTTGTCAGAAAAAAAGAAAGATTTCCTTAATTTTGCCGAAAATCAGCAAAAGCAGTCCTTATAGTGGGCAATGGCGGAGCGGATGACCTCCTTGGCCTCCTCGGCGCCCTTGGTGTCGCCGGCCACGGTGTCCTTCCCCTCCAGGTTCTTATACACGGTGAAGAAGTGGCTCATCTCCTCGAAGATATGGCTGGGCAGCTCGGTGATATCCTTATAATTATTGTAAGTAGGATCGGCGAAGGGGATGGCAATGATNTTCTCGTCGTTCTTGCCGTCGTCCAGCATGGAGATGTAGCCGATGGGATAGCACCGCACCAGGGTCAGGGGATCCAGCTCCTCGGAGCAGAGCACCAGCACGTCCAGGGGGTCGCCGTCGTCGCCGTAGGAGCGGGGGATAAAGCCGTAATTGGCGGGATAGTGGGTGGAGGTATAGAGGATACGGTCAAGAATGATGAGGCCGGTGGATTTGTCCAGCTCGTACTTCTTCTTGCTTCCCTTGGGGATCTCCACCACCGCCAGGAAATCCTCGGGGGTGATGCGCTTGGGATCCACATCGTGCCAAATATTGGTCATGGGAAAACACTCCTTCTCATTTGCTTTATCGGTTGATATTTCATTATAAACGTTTCACCGGGGAAATACAAGGAAGAAAATGACGCGCTCCCCCCGGCGGGGCGTCTCAAGGGCAAATATCACAAAAGTTTTCTCATATTTCGGGATAATTCATCAAAAAATGCAGACTTTGTAAATTACTTTATATTTTTCTGGCCCTTATTGTGTTACATTAATTTTTGTTCCAAATTGTGAAAAGGGAGGCAATCTCAAATGGAATTCGGTTTCCTTAGTGTAATTCCGTCCATCCTGGCCATTGTCCTGGCCCTGGCGACAAAGAATGTGTTTCTGGCTTTGTTCGCCTCTTTGCTGGTGGGCAACTTTATGCTCTCTGGCTACAGCCTCATCGGGATGCTGGAAGGCACCAAGAACATGATCGTCGGTGTGTTCAGTTCCTCCTCCAGCACCTCCATCATCATCATCCTACTCACCCTGGGCGGCATGTTTTACCTGATCGAGAAAGCGGACGGCCTGAAGGGCTTTACGGCACTGATGATCAAAAAGCGCAGCGTGGTCAAGTCCCGGGTGGGCGCGGAGCTGTTCACCTGGCTCATCGGCGTTCTGGTGTTCATCGACGGCACCCTCAGCGTCATGATCACCGGCTCCATCTCCCGCCCCCTGACCAAGGCATTCGGCATCTCCCCGGAGAAAACGGCCTGGATCGTCCACTCCACCGCCACCCCCATGTCCATTCTGATCCCCATTGCCGCTTATGGCCCCTACATCGCCAGCTTCATTGAGGCCCAGGGCATCGAAAACCCCACCGCCCAGATGGTGCAGGGCATCGGCTTTAACTTCTACTGCATCCTGGCCGTCATTGGCGTGGCCGCGATCATCCTGCTCCGGAAGGACTTCGGCCCCATGAAGCAGGTCGAGGCGGCCTATCTCTCCTCCGCCACCGGCAGCGTCTCCAATGATGACGCCGACGAGGTGGACGGCGACCCCGCCAAGGCAAAATTCCTGCTCATCCCCATGATCCTGATGNTCGTGGTCACCATTGCCTACATCTTCTACAGCGGCGGCGGCAGCCTCATGGGCGGCGACGCTGAGACCGGTCTGATCTTCGGCATCANGGCCGGCTCCATCTACACCATCATCGCCATGACTGTGGCCAAGATGGGTTCCCTCATGGATAACATCGGCATTTTTATCACCGGCTGCGGCAACATGATGGACATCGTCACCGTCATGGTCTTCGCCTACGCGCTGAGCGACCTGCTGGGCGGCCTGGGCACTGCCGGCTACCTCTCCGCTGCGCTGGTGAAGCTCATCAGCCCGGCCATCTTCACCGCCGTGGCCTTCCTGTTCACCTGCCTGATCTCCTTCTCTACCGGCTCCAGCGCGGGTACCATCGCCATCATGATGCCCATCCTGCTGCCCATGGCCAAGGCACTGAATGTCCACATCCCCATGATCGTGGGCGCCATCGCCGGCGGCGCCGTGTTTGGCGACCACACCTCGCCCATCTCCGACACCACCATCATATCCTGCTCTTCCACCGACTGTGACGTGGTCTCCCACGTTAAGACCCAGCTGCCCTANTNCCTNTGCTTTNCGGGTGCGGCGCTGGTGCTCTACCTGATCCTGGGCTTCGTACTGTAAACCGGCCCAGACAAAACCCACTCAAAACTCGCGCGAAGCCGTCCGGCCCGTCCGGGCGGCTTCGCTCCATGCANGGAGNGATCCGCCATGACATATGATTTTGACCGGGTCATTGACCGCCGGGGCCGCAACAGCGCAAAATGGGATCGCCGCTTTATCGGCGAGGGGGAAAACGCCCTGCTCCCCTTTTGGGTCGCCGATACCGACTTTGAGACNCTGCCCGAAGTCCAGCAGGCCCTGTCCGGCTGTGNGGAGCACGGCATCTTCGGCTATACTCTGGCCCCGGAGGGCTGTCCCGCCGCTGCCGCCCGCTGGCAGAAGATCCGCCACGGCTTCTCTGTGGAGGAGGAGTGGATCAGCTTCCTGGCCGGCATCGACTGCGCCATCGCCACCGCCGTTCAGGCCCTCACCCAGCCGGGGGAGGCCGTACTCATCAACACGCCCATCTACACCCCCTTCTTCGAAATGGCAGAGCGCTGCGGCCGCCAGGTCATCGAAAGTCCCATGCGCCTGATAAACGGACGGTATGAGTTCGACTTCGACGACTTCGCCCAAAAGGCCAAGCAGGCCAAGCTCTTCCTCCTCTGCAACCCCCACAACCCCACCGCCCGGTGCCTGACCCGGGAAGAGCTGGAAAAGCTCGGCGCCATCTGTGAGGAGAACGACCTGCTCATCCTCTGTGNCGAGATCCACGCCGATATCGTCTTCGACGGCCACCGGCATATTCCCCTGGCCTCTCTGTCCCCGGAGCTGGCCCGCCGCACCATCACCTGCACCTCCCCCAGCAAGACCTTCAGTGTGGCCGGGCTGGTGGCCTCGGTCATCATCATCCCCGATCCGGAGATTCGCCGGCGGTTTATCGAGGTGAGGGAGCGCAACAGCATCAACACCGGTATCCTGGGCCTGGTGGCCATGGAGGCGGCCTACCTCCACGGGGACGCCTACGCCGACCAGGTCTGCCGCTATCTCCAGGCCAACCGGGACTTTGCCGTGGACTTCTTCCGGAAAAACATCCCCGGCATCACCCCCATCGTGCCGGAGGCCACCTTCCTTTTATGGCTGGACTGCTCCGGCCTGGGCCTCCCCCGTGAGAAGCTGGAGGGCTTTTTCACCTCCGCCGGGCTGCGGCTATCCGGGGGAAGCGCCTACCGGGAGCCTACCGGCCAGTTCGCCCGGCTGAATTTCGGCTGTGCCCGGGCCACCCTGGAGCAGGGGCTGACCCGCATTGAAGCCGCCGCTAAGGCCCGTCTGGGCTGAGGAACCCATAAAAACAGAAAAAGAGAGCGGGGCCGTCACCCAAGGGTGGCGGCCCCGCTCTCTTTTTAGGGGAAAACTTACTTCATGCCGTTCTCGTAGGCCTCGATCATCTTCTTGAACGTGTGACCCGTACGACTGTCACCGGCAGAAACCCCTGCAGCGGCTAACTCTTTGACTGGTTTCCCTTCGGAGGGAGTGATTTGCCCCGTATGACGTGTGAGCTTCTGGAGAAACTTCTCCGTGCTTGTGCCAGTAAGGATTCGGATGTCTAGGCGTAGAGTTCCTTCTCCTTCCGGCGTGACAAAAATTTTGTCGATATATTTGTCCACAAACTCCTTGTTGACAAGCCCCTTGGCGGCGTCCCGTCGGGCGTCCTGCAACACCCGGCGGATGGTGTCGATGTGCTGCCGGAATTCCTCCTTGGAAAACTGGTTTTGCTCCAGATCGAAGATCTCCCGCTCGGCCTCCTCAATTTCTTTGTCGCAGTCCTTGTTCATGGAGAGGAAGTCCTTGTCGGTGATCTTGCCCTCGATGTTGTAGGTGAGCAGCTTGCTCTTTTTCTTCTGGGCCATATCGATCTGGGCTTTCAGGGCTTCGATCTGCTTGCCCGTATCCTCCTCCATGGCCTGGGCGGTGTAGAGGTCAACATACTCATTCAGATAGGCCTCGGCCTCGGCCTGGGTCTCGCTGAACACCTCCAGCAGAAGGGGCTTTAGCTCCTCNTCATAGATGGCGAAGGAGGGGCAGGAGTCGGCTCCGTTCTTGATTTTCCCCGAGCAGACCCACTTGCTGTTNTTGCGGCCCTGCCGGTCCACGCTGTCCCGGCGGTAGTAGGCGGCGCCGCAGTGGGTGCNGAGGNGCTTGCCGGTGAGGAGGTTTCCGTGGTTGCAGATGCCCTGGCGGGCTTTTACATCCTCGCTGCGCTTTTGCAGTACCTTGTTGGCAGCATCCCACAGCTCCTCTGAGACAATGGCGGGGACGATCTCCCCGGTCTCGTCCTTGAACATGACCCACTCCTCCGGGGGAAGGAATTTCTGCTTTTTGGTAAAGAGGTCCATGTCCTTGACCTTGTTGCCCACATAGTAGCCCTTGTATTTGGGGTTGCTGATCATCCCCGACATGGTGGTGTGGGCGATCTTTTTGCCGTTGTGGTTGCGGTAGCCCTTTTCCCAGAACAGCGTCTCGATCTGCTTCATGGAGTATTGCCCTGTGGCATACAGTTCGAACAGCTCCCGCACCATGGGGGCCTCCTCTGGATCAATGACCAGCCGACCGCCGTCCTTGCAGTAGCCGAAAATGCGGCTGTTGCCCAGCACCACGCCCTTCTTGATAGCTTGGGCGTGGCCGAACTTGACACGGCTACTGAGCTTCCGAAGCTCGTCCTGAGCAATGCCCGACATGATGGTGAGCCGCAGTTCGCTGTCCTCGTCCAGAGTGTTGATGGCATCGTTTTGAAAGAGGATGCCCACCCCGGCATTCAGCAACTCCCTGGTGTACTGAATGGAGTCCAGGGTGTTTCGGGCAAATCGGGTGATCTCCTTGGTGATGATGAAATCGAATTTCCCCGCCTTGCCATCCTCCACCATGCGGTGAAAGCTCTCCCGCTTTTTGGTGGTGGCGGCGGACAGGCCCTCGTCAATGTAGCCCTCCACATAGGTCCAGTTTCGGTTCTTTTTAATGAAGTCGCTGTAATAGGTGATTTGGTTTTCCAAAGAGTTGAGCTGTTCGTCCTTCTCGCTGGACACACGGGCATAGAAGGTCACCCGCATGGGCAGGTCATAGATGGAGCGCATTCTCAGTTGTTGCCGGGCGGTATGGATGTCCATGAGGCCCCCTCCAAAAGTTCGTTATATCATGTTAGTATTTATTATATAGAGAATAAGAGAAAAGTCAAGAAGAAAGACGCCCGGCAGTGAGCCAAGCGCCTAATATGCGGTGTCAATTCTGCCCAATGGCAAGGCGCATCTTTCGCCATATCTCCTGGGAGATCACGCCATGCTCCAAAAGGTAGTCGTTATAGTAGTTCAGCCAGATTTGCCGGGCCAGGCTTNCAGCCGACGGCTTTCTTGTTTCGGTCATCTCCAAAGGCGGTTCCCCCTTTGAAGAGAGTGTGCCCAGATTTTGCTTTTGGTAGTCACCCAATAGGCCATCGCCTCCTTTTAGCCCATCTGCTGTCCTTGGATCTGCTCCTCGTGGTCATCCGCCCTGTGGCCGGAAGCGATCCGTTTCCGCTGGAGTTCTTCCCAACGCTTGCGGTCAATATGCCCGCTCACTGGAACAGTTGGGAGAGGGGCATCAGCAGATTGTTCCAGACGATAGCCGAGGTGTATAAGAGAGCGGCCAATGCTGCCAAGATCGGAATGGCCCNGAGCCATGCCAGTCTGGGTCGGGNTAGCGAGACCCTGGGAAACGAGATATGCCGCTCTTTCTTTCTCCCAGCCAGTTCCATGGCCGNTACCNCTTGACGGATCGCCGTCAGTTCGTTCTCCACCGCCGCCAGTTTCTCTGCCCCCGGGTACAGGCTGGGCGGTGCCGGGTATGCCTCCGCCCATTTCACCAACTGTCCCAGTTGTTTGGTGGCCTGGAACTGTAATGCCATCATCTGCGCCCACTCTTTTTCTGTGGNGTGACTCTCTGCTTTGGGCAGTACGATGGGCTTGTTCTTCTCCATCAATTCTTCCATGGAATATTTCTTCCCGGATCCGGAACTCACGCTCCATGACCTCCTTCCAGAATTTGTCCCCGTGCAGTCGGTCATCCCGGCACTTCCGGCCCTGCGGGGTGGTGTAGGTAATGTTCTTTCGGTCCTTGGTCCACTTGACCTGATANCCCTCGGATTCCATGAGCCGGATAAATTCCTCCCGGCTCCCGGCGTAGCGCATACAGTTCTCGATGGTGTTCATCAGCTGGAACTTCCAGCTCTGCNCCTTGGCGGCGGAGCGGTATTCTCTGGCGGAGAGGCCATCTGTTTTCTTCTGCCGCTGTGAGGGAAGCACCGAGTAACCGTATTGCATACACAGTTCGTCCGATAGTGTCCGCAGGTGTTTCAGGGTGGTTGGCCCCTGTCGGAGCATTTTCCCATCATCGGGCCGCACAGCGTTGATGATGAAGTGGGAATGGATGTGGTCGGCATCGGTGTGGGTGGCCACCAGAACTTCACAGCCGGGCCATGCTTTTTCCGCAAATTCCTTTGCCAGCTTGTGCGCCGCTGCCCCGGTGATGTTCTCCTCCGGGTGGAAGGCTTGGGTGTAGTGGTAAAAGTACACCGGGCTTTCCTTGCGGTACATCTGCCGGGTGGCCAGAAACTCTTGAACAGAGAGTTGGGGTGAACAGTTGATCCCGCTGACCAGCCTTTGCCCCTCGGTTTTCTGCTCCTGCTTCATATAGGTGCTCACCCGGGAAAGGGCGCCGGCGGACTGTCTCTGGTACTTGATGAAATTCACTGTCGCNATCACCGGCGCCC
This sequence comes from Oscillospiraceae bacterium, assembly GCA_905219705.1. GTDB lineage: Bacteria > Bacillota > Clostridia > Oscillospirales > Oscillospiraceae > Vermiculatibacterium > Vermiculatibacterium agrestimuris. Next base: position 51,639 of record CAJMXB010000006.1, read on the forward strand.
CTTATCTGCCAACTCGCTCAGCTTGTTGTAGATTTGAGCCAGAGTCGTGACAGTGTCTTCCANATAGACAGTCTTGATCCTGTCCTGATGGGCCAGCACCACCACCTGATTGATATTCCGACCGATACCTTTCAGCTCATGGGTGATCTCCGGAAGGCCCTCNACCACCGTGACCTTATGCCGCAGGGCGGCGGCCCGGATGTAGGTGGCCATGCTCATCTGGGCCGTATTTGCTTTGCTCTCGACGGTCTTATATTGCTCCTCGGTCATGCGGATGGATACCCGTCGCTCCTTTTTCTCACACATAGGCGTTACCTCCTTCTATTGAATAGGGTCCCCACAAAGTCGTATGACTTTGTGGGGAGAGGAAGAGGGAGCTCGCAGATATGGAGNTTCCAGTNCCCNTGGNTGAAATCGGANTGNNGCGGGNTTCCTCTGACGAAGTGGGTCCGGGCAACCGCCCGGATTTCTTTTGCGCCAAGACTGCCAATGGCGGCCAGGCGCTCTGCTTGCCCTCCCCAAAAGGGAGGAATTTCCCTGTGCCCTCCAAGCCGTTCTTTTCAAATCAAATCCTCCTTGCCTACGTTGTTGGCATTGGTTCCCTCCTGTGTTAAAATAGCATAGAAGAAACGCATTTCTAAATCTACAATTGATTTTTGGGGATTTTCCAAAAGTTCACTTGCAGACAAAAGGAGGGCATCTCATGGCGGAGGATTTTGGGCTTTATCTTTCTTTGGCTAAGGATGGACATATAAAAAGAGACCTCACCGGGCCAGCCGGCAAGGTCTCCTTGGAGGATACTACGATCCAGGATGAGTTGATTTTATTTTCTGAGTTGAACTTTGAGCCGTATGCTCTGGTGGTAGACCTGGTCCGCAATTGTGCGGGGAGTATTATGGTGCAGGATGAAGGTCATTATGGAGAGGTCGACATGAAGGAGTTTCAGTTCATGGTGGACACTGTGATCGATCTGGTGACCACCATGNAGAAAGNGTCTCCTCTGTACGGCACGTTGCTTCGCACCCAGATTGAGGATCGGATTATGGCAGACGATGGGACTGCCATGTACCCGATTCGCACCGGGCAGGAACTGGTTACTCTGTTAACCAGAGTGATGCAGTTTCAGTTCGTGGTCAATGAGGTGCTGCATGACCTCTGTGAGGAAGCACCGCTTGAACCGAAGAAATACNAGGGTCTTTGGGAGATGTCGGTAACGGAAGCCTTGTTGCTGAAAGAGGATGGTTTGACCACGCAATACCATTTCCGTTCGGCAGNGGACTACTATCACTTTCTCCTTCTNCATTTTNTAGCAGGCAAACCCAATGTGGCCTTGTGCCNGTGCTGCGGCAGATATTTCATACCCAAGACGAAAAAGAAAACGCTGTACTGTGACCGTGTTTTGAAGGATGACAAGACCTGCAAGGAGTGGGGACCGATCCTGAAGCACAAGCTGGCAGCCCAGAGGGATGAAGTTATTAAAGCCTTCGACCAAGCCAAACGGAAGATGTACAAACGCTACGAGCGGGCCGAGTCCGGGATCAACCAGAAGCCATCCAGGAAGGACTTGAGCTATGCCGAATACTATGAGTGGCTGGACAGGGCGACCAAGGCGAGGGATGAGTATCTGGCGGGGAGGATTAACAAGGATGAGGTGCTCAAGGCCATAGCGGAATACTAATTTTTATTAGGATTAGATTTGATGCTCCGCAGTATATAATTGAAATATTCCATTGGGTTCTATTCTTGACCAAATTTTGACTTTCTCTCTATATGATGAAAAGACTGGAGGTATCCGNATGGCATATAGAATTTTAATTGTTGATGATGAACCTATCCTGACCGAATTGCTTTCAACCCATTTGCAGGATCACGGCTATACGGTTTCCGTAGCCAACAGCAGCGATGAAGCCCTGGCGAAACTGACTACAAAGCCGAATCTTATCCTGCTGGACATCNATATGCCGGGGATGGACGGGCTGGAGCTGTGCAAGGTCATTCGGAATCATATCGTCTGCCCTATCCTGTTCCTGACGGCGCGGATCACGGAGCAGGATAAGGTCAACGGCCTGCGGGCCGGGGGGGATGACTATATTACCAAGCCTTTCGGCTTGCAGGAATTGCTTGCCCGTATTGAAGCCCATCTGCGCCGGGACGAGCGGAATAGCCGCCCGCCGGAGGTCGTGACCTCCCAGGGGCTGATCATCAACCTCTCCGACCGAAAAGTATTTTGGAATGAACGGGAGCTTCCCTTTTCCAAGAGGGAATTTGACATCATCGAATTTCTGTCCTCCAACCCCAATCAGGTCTTTGACAGGGAACGCATCTATGAGGCGGTATGGGGCTATGACGCCGAGGGGGACAGCAGCGTGCTCAAAGAGCATATCCGCAAGATCCGCGCAAAGCTCATGCAGGCCAGCGGGAACGAGTATATCGAGACGGTTTGGGGGATGGGCTACCGATGGAAAAAGTAAAAAGGCAGTCATTGAAACGCTCTTTTATGAAGGCTGTGGCGGTTACTATGTCAATCGTGTTCCTGTGCAGCGGCCTTGCGATTTTCGGCTGTTATCGTTTCCAAAAACATATTCTCCCCGATTCCAACGAGGTCTGGCTGACGCAGCAGACGACCGCCCTGGATGGAATGGTCACAGAGGCAAAGATGAGGTATGTCCTTGACGGCTCGCCGGAGCCATTCGGCCAACTGATACCGGACGGTCAGGAACAAAACGGGGATCAGGGACAGACGAGCTTCAGGATAGAGCGCATTGAATCCAGCTACTCCATGCTATCCTCCAAAGCAAAAATGGNCTACCGCGCTTCGCAGATCTGTATGGTGCTGCTGCCGTTTCTGTTTGCTGTGATTGGAATTACTTTGTGCGCGTGGTGGTTTTACCACAAGGTTCTGGAGCCGCCGATCACTGTCCTGATGGATGCCACCGCACACATTCAAGACCGGGATTTGAGCTTCCGGATCAACTTTGACGGACAGGATGAATTGGGCCGGCTCTGTGCCGCCTTTGAGAAAATGCGGCAGACCCTATATGAGAATAACCGTCAAATGTGGAGTATGCTGGAGGAACGCCGGGCGTTGCAGGCGTCCGTGGCCCACGACCTGCGTAACCCCATCGCCATCATGACCGGCTATGTGGAATATTTGCAGGAGAACAGCCGGGGCGGGACCTTGACGGAGGAAAAGCTGGAAAAGGCCCTCTCCAATCTCGGCATCACCGCCGAGCGCATGGGCCGCTATACCGATACCATGCGTGACCTGGGGGCTATCGAAGAAACGGAGGTCCACCGCAGAGAGGTGGAGCTTCCTGATTTTTTACAGCACATGGCGGATTCCTTATCCATCCACATCCGATTGCTCGATCCATGCACAGGTTTTTTCTGCCAAGCGAAAAAGTTCCTCGGATTTTTCGGGCTGCTCATCATATGCTTTTAACATTTCAAGTAATAGTAATGTTGTCGGCTGTATTAGTAGGGGTGTTAACTTTGTTGCAAATAAATCTTTTTCTATGTACTGATAATCTATATTGGATGAATTTAAAAATGCGGTTTTATCCATCATAATAAAGTGAGATACCGGATTCGGATGTTCATGCTTCGTATCATCATTTGCAAATGCGGCAATTGGGTGTGGCGCAAAGTAGTTTTCGATGATGTATTTCCCGCTCTTCTGTCGTTCTGCCCAAATCCATATTGAGAGGTTTGCTATTTTGAAAGGCCCATGTATAACGGTATCTGTTTCTTTCATTTGTGGAAAGCCAATCTCGCGATGATATAGCACTGCATACACAAAATTCCTCAGGTTGATTTCATCTTGCTCTGTGAGATTAGTGCATTGTAATTCTTCGGTGACCCCAAAGATTTCAAGCATTTTCTTTACATCTTTGTAATAGGCCAAGCTATTTGTGTATTGTTCAATATTGACTGTGTTTGGCTCGGTGAGAGGGAATTGTGCGTTTCCAATCTCAACTTTCTTGTGCTGAAACACCGTGACCATGAAAGTTGCATCTTTAATAAAATCAGACAAAGTGCCATTTGGTTTAAAATGTAAAGTAAGTTGGTTCTCTTGTTCAAAGAACTTGACAGAAATTCCTTTCCCTATTTTTATTAGGGTATTACCTTTTTCGTTTAGTACAGAATAACTATCATAATATTTTTGCCCCGCCACACAAACTGGTTTTGAAATAGGCCGAGACATTATCATATCTTTAACCTTATCAATGGGTATCTCAATATCCATCCCTTCTGGCTTCGCATACAAATAAATTTCATGGGATGAAACATATTTCCCAATGTCATAAGGGGTCATACCGATCCCGGGAACTGTAAATGACAGGCTCTCAACTTTAACCCCTCTTTGAACCAAGTCATCGAGAGGCAAAAGTTCTTTATCTGCAAAGCTTGTCTGTTTCAATCTGTTTTGTGCAAATGACAAGATAATTCTTGTCATTTCATTNGAATCATCTTCGGGAAATTCTTGAAGTTGGATATTTCTTGATTTGTGGTGCTTCGCAGCTTTTAACTCTTTCTTCAAGTCGTAGACTTGTAACCCAGAATAATAGATTTTATATGACTGATGCTCCAAGTCAACGCTCACCAAGAACAATATACACCCGCCATTTTTCATCCAATTTTTCAAATCGGAGACTTCGCATGAATAAGAAGTCTCTTTAGCTGAAAGTTTGCGAGCGCTCCCCTTTACTTGAACAGGAACGACTAATATACCGTCCGATTTTTTCTGGTCTGCACTCCCGTANACAAATATCTGTCCATCCCATGAAGGCGTTTTATCATTTTTACTAATATACGCAGCTAAAGTGGGACAGCGCAACAATGCCCCCTCCAGGGCATGCGTAGCACTTTCTTCGATGCGCTTGGTATTGGTAGCCATTTTACACCTCACACTTGCGGCTTCAAGGTAATGTTTTCATATGTTCTTTTAAATGTTATGGTCAATGCGATGCCCACCCAAACTCCGTCGCCATCACACCAAGGCAAGCTATAAACAGTTCTTGTTGATGCTGGTCATCCAGCTTCTTTAACGCTTCGCACATATCCCGGAACGCTTTAAGGGCTTTGGCTTGCTCGGTATTTTGCTCAAAGTTATGCTGTGCAATTTGCGCCTGTACCTGGCTATAGTAAGTTGGATTTACATACTGGGGATTGAACATTTTATCGTTAAAGTACATTGTGTGAACTCTCCTTTCTGTTGATGCAATCAGTATATCGGGTTTTCATGTTATCAAATGGTAAGAAAATGGGTGATAAAGGACATACGAAACATATCAGTCCCTCTCACCATTGATCTCTTGCTCCAACCGCTCCATACAGTCCATGATCTCCTCAAACTCCGGCGTTTCACCGAAGATCATATTTTTCATATGTTCATAGTCCTCACGCAGAAGGGGGATGCAGTCCTCCGGCGGGAGCAGCCGCATGGTGCCCGGCTTGGCCAACTCGTAGTGGGCCGAGCCCGCCGGGTAAAACCGCTCCTTGAACCGTACCACCCGTTCCANCAGCTCCAAATTCCCATACGCTGCGGCCTTGACCGGGGAAGTGTCCATACACCACAGGTCGTAATAGTGCCGGGAATAGCGGGCGGGGAATTTCCCGTTGGTGCGGAAGGCCTCTTTGTGCAGGATAGTCACCTTCTCCCAGAAGGTGCGCTCCGGGGCCACGGTAAGGATAGAGGTCGTGGAGCGCTGGAACACATGGGGATACTGCTGGGCGGCGTANCTGGTGAGGTCCGTCCGCTTTGCGGGCGTCCATGCCGCCAAAGCTCCTATCTCCAGCCGAACCATCGGCAGGATGCTTCCCTCCTGAAAGGACTTGGGATAGCCAAAGCACACCGTCTGTGGGTCATCTTCCTCTATGTAAAGAGAAAATTCGTCATCCAGCAGCCTCCCAAAGTCCGCCTGTAATTGCGGCAAAAAAGTCTCTTGCAGGAATGCTTCTGTTCGGGCGTTGGCCTCCTTGTTGAATTTGTCCTGCTGGTTTTTGCTCCGCTCCATCCAGGGCTCGTCCTTCTCATATCCCAGCAGCCGCCAGTCCAGGATTAGGTCGATGTCCTCGGAAAACCGCTGGATCAGGCCGAAGCATTTGGACAGGCTGGTACCGCNCTTGAAGGCCANGTGCGCCGCCCAGGGGCAGCCATGGAAGAGGTAGTCCAGTGTCCAGCAGACCCAAAAATCCTTTTCCACGATTCCCGGACTCATGCCGCATTTCTCTGCTGTGTTTCGGAACAATATCTCCCGCTCAACTGCGGGAAGTCCACTTACATATTTCATTCCGATTTCTCCCATTCGTAAATTTCCTTCGCTGTTTCAAATATCCAGGCTGTGCTGTACTGTGTTTCTNCCAATAACTGGGCTTTATTTTCCCTTGTCAGCGCAGCAGACAGCTTTTTTATCTCCAGGGTCCCGATGTTTTCTTTTCCCAGAGTTTTCAATGCCTGTACCACCAGGGCAGACACCGGCGAGAGCCTGTCGATGTCCCGGTTGGCCGTATGCTTGAATTCCAAAGCCGTTTTGCCGACCTGATAGCTTCGATATGGTCCATTGCTGATGTAAGACCACACCGCCGGAACCTGAGTGGACATTCCGAGCATATTCAAGGCTGTATCGCCGCAGGGAACGATGACCCATCCAAAATTTCGGGCAATGGCTTTGGCTACTTCTTCCATTTTGGGCGACGCCCATTCCTGAAGCAATTCACTATACCGGGGACGGTCATAGACCCCCCGCAGGATCCGGCGAANGGTTCCCTCCTCCGCCATGCGGGACAGTGCCTTGTTTATCACCTGGGTATCTGCAATATCCAAAAAATCCGATGTGATAAAGGCACTTCCTTCCGGGAGGGAAGCGATCCGTGCTTCAATCTTACTTTGATAATCAGGTCTGCTCATAATCTCACCTCGTCAGAAAAATTATATAATTATTCTGACTAAATAGCAAGTAATTTTATTAAGAACTTGCCAGGAAAAAGATATGATTTTTCTGACAAGTTTTTGCATTTTAAACGCACACCCCCACCTGACACTGATAGGTCACTTCCACCTCGTGCCCCTCCGCTGTCCGGCTTTTCCGTATGTATTTTACAGTTCGCACGGGTGTCATGTTCTTGACCATCTGGCCGCCGACAGAACCGGCCTGCTTGCTGGTCAGGTCGCCGTTATAGCCCTGCTTCAGGTTGACGCCCACCTCAGTGGCAGCCTCCATCTTGAACTTGTTGAGGGCCTCGCGGGCGCTGGGGACAACAGACTTATTGTTGCTCATTGTTCGCATCTCCTTTTTCTTTTTTGTTCTCTCTTCGAGATTCGTTCGGATCGAGAATCCGAGCATAGTTTGACCCCGGCGCAAAGAGATATGCGCCGGGGTCACTGTCAATTCATGGAGTTTTTTATTTGGAGATGCGTCAGCCCGCTCCTTACAGGTTCACCACATTGATGAGCTTGCCCTCCAGATACGCCTTGGCGTTGGCCACCGCGCAGTCCATGATGCGCTGGCGGGGCTCCTTGGCGGCCCAGGAGATGTGGGGGGTGATGATGCAGTTCTTAGCCGACAGCAGGGGATTGTCGGCCTTAATGGGCTCGGTGGAGACCACGTCCAAGCCGGCGGCGGNAACCTTGCCGGAGTTGAGCGCGTCGGCCAGATCCTGCTCCACCACCAGAGGACCGCGGGAGTTGTTCAGAATGATGACCCCGTCCTTCATCTTGGCGATGGTGTCCTTGTTGACGATGCCCTGAGTGTCGGGGAACAGGGGGCAGTGAAGGGCAATCACGTCGGAGGAGGCCAGCAGGGTATCCAGATCCACGTACTCAGCCAAGGCCTTTCCGCTTTCATTGGGGTGGTTGTCATAGGCCAGCACTTTCATGCCCAGGGCCTTGGCGATCCTGCCCGTGGCCTGGCCAATGCGGCCGAAGCCGATGATGCCCATGGTCTTGCCGTCCAGCTCAATGAGGGGATAATCCCAGTAGCACCAGTCGATGTTATTCGTCCAGTTGCCGGCGTGCACGCTCTCGCTGTGGTGGCCGATGTGATGGCAGATCTCCAGCAGCAGACCGATGGCGAACTGACCCACGCTGGCGGTACCATAGGTGGGCACATTGGTCACAGGGATCTTCTTCTCAGCGGCGTAGGCGTANTCCACCACGTTGTAGCCGGTGGCCAGCAGGGANATAAATTTCATGTTGGGGCAGGCGTCGATCACCTTGCGGGTGATGGGGGTCTTATTGGTATAGACCAGCTCCGCGTCACCGATGCGGCNNATGANCTCCTCCTCGNCGTTCACCGGGGTGCGGTCGTACACCGTCAGCTCTCCCAGAGCCTCCAGCTCTCCCCAGCTCAAATCGCCGGGATTTTCCGTATATCCATCCAGTACTACGATCTTCATGTTTTTNCTTCTTTCCTTAGTCTTCCAGCAGGGCCCAAGCCCGGTTCAGACACCGCTTGGTATTGACCAGAACGGTCATNTCGTCCTCATCGGCGGTGGGCTGGACTTCCATGGACAGCACCATGGGGGCGTCGGCGTTGAAGAAGCCCTCCTCCTTCAGCACCCGCAGGTAGTCCAGCAGCTCAGGGGTGTCGTTGGCACTGTTGGGGTAGCCGAAGCGCTGGTGCAGGTCGCCATAGCCGGGGGCGCTGGGATCGGCCACCGCGTTGCCGAAGTGCAGATGGGTGATATAGGGACGGCAGGTGCGGATCACGTCTCTGGCACACTCGTGACAGATGGGGAAATGGGACAGATCTACCAGCAGGCCGAAGTTGGGGCAGACGGTACGCACATCGGCGGCGAACCGGGCGGCCAGAGGGGCGGGGCCGATGAGGGAGGCCTTATCCACATCGTAGTCAAAGACCTCCAGCTCCACGTTCATCCCCTTGGCCGCGGCGTACCGGCACACGTTGACGGTGGTTTTCAGCAGCTGGGCATAGGCGGCCTCCTTGGTCTCCTCCTGCCACTTGCCGGACAGGAAGGCGATGCCCTTGGCGCCGAAGAATTCCGCCTTGTCCAGCGAATCCTTCAGGGCGTCCTCGGCCTTCTGACGGCCCGCCTCGTCCAGATCGTTGGGGTTCAGCTTGGGCCCCAGCAGGGCGGGCTGGGCGCCGTAGCACACCTTTAGATGGGACTGCTCCAGCAGGGCCTTGGCCTCGTCCATAATGCTTCCCAGCTTGTTGGTGTTGATCTCGATGGCGTCGAAAAAGTCGTCACGGCAGATGGTCTTCAGAGACTCCAGTCCGTCCATGCGGGGGAAGCTCATCCACTGGATGGTGCCCACCTGAAAATACTTATGAATGGAATCCTTCATTTTTTATCACTCCTCCGGAGCCCAATTTTTGATGTTGGCGATGGAACCGCCCATGTCGCACAGCTGGGTCTTGATGCAGATGGCGTCGATGAGATAGCAGCGGCCGGAGGCCTGGGTGGAGGCCTTGGCACGCACCAGAGCCGCCTTCAGCTCCTCGGGGCTGAACACCCGCTCGGCCACACAGCCGTAAGCCTCGCCCAGCTTGACGTAGTCGATGGTGCCGTCCTGGTTGTAGGGCATATCCACCGCGTACTCGAAGCCGTAGCCCTTCTGGTTCTGACGGATCAGGCCCAGGTAGGCGTTGTTGAGCACCACCACGATGATGGGCTTGTGGAAGGCGGAAGCCACGGCGATCTCCTCGCCCATAAAGGTCAGGCCGAAGTCGCCCACCACGGTGACGCTGTGGTGATCGGGCTGGGCCACCTTCACGCCGAAGGCCGCGGGGATCTCATAGCCCAGGGTGCCGGCGCCGCCGGAAGGCAGGTACTTGCCGGGCTTGTTGATCTTCTGGAGCTGGCCGCTCCAGATCTGGGTGATGCCGCAGCCGGAGGTGTAGTAGGTCTNGTCGCAGAAGNCCNCGTTGANCTCCTGGAACACCCGGTGGGGCATCATGGGGCTGCAGGNGTAGTCGGTCTTCCGGGCCAGCTCCTTGCGCAGGGAGGCGATGGTGGCGGCCCGCTGGGGGTTAATGGGCTTCACNCCCTGGGCCTTCACCTCGGCNAGCAGAGCCTCCACGGCCAGCTNGGCGTCAGAGACGATGCCCAGGTCAGGCTCAAAGACCATGCCGATCTGAGTGGGCTCGATGTTGATGTGGATGAACTTCCGGCCCTCCCGGTAGGTCTTCAGATCGCCGGTGTGCCGGTCAGAGAAGCGGTTGCCGATGGCCAGCACCATATCGGAGTCCAGGAAGACACGGTTGCCCACAGGCTGCCCCACCTGGATGCCGGCGTGACCGGCGTTGAGGGGATGCTCCTCAGGGATGCCGCCCTTGGCCTGGTAGGTGGTGATGACGGGGANCTGTAGCGCCTCGGCCAGCTCCACCACCTTGTCGGCGCAGTGGCTGATAAAGCAGCCGCCGCCCATGATGATGACAGGGGCCTTGCTGCCCTTGAGCATCTCCACCGCTTCCTTGATCTTGGCAAGGTCGGGCTTCACCACGGGGATGGGCTTGGGCTCGTAAGCGTCGATGTCAAACTCCAGCTCAGAAAGCTGCACGTTCAGGGGCATCTCGATGAGCACGGGGCCGGGACGGCCGGCGCGCNTCAGGTAGAAGGCCTCCTTCATGATCTCAGGCAGCTCGGCGGCGTCCTTGACGCACCAGGCCTTCTTGGTCACGGTCTTGACGATGTCGGGCATGTCCACACACTGGAAGGGCTCCTGCTTGAGCTGGGCCACGTTGGCCTGGCCCATNACGCACAAANCCGGCATAGNGTCGATAAAGGCGGTGTAGAGACCGGTGACAAAGTTGGTGGCGCCGGGGCCGGCGGAGCAGATCGCCAGGGCGATCTCGCCCCCCTTGGCCCGCTGATAGCCGTCGGCGGCATGTACACAGGCTTCCTCATGCCGCATGGTAAAATGCTGAATATCCGCAGTTTCCAGATACTTGTATACGGGATTGATGGCCGCGCCGGGAATACCGAAGGCGNTTTTGATCCCCTCCTTTTCCATGATCTGCACCATGGCTTGCGCTGCTGTCATTTTCATAACACTACTCCTTTTCGCATCATTTTGATATTTTATTCTATGAAATTTGATTTCATTTTTATGATACCATATTTCCTTCTGGGTGTCAATGCGTTTTTGGGGGACAAACCCCTCATTTTTATGGATCTCCATGCACAAAATGCCCAGGACGCCGCACAAGCGGTATCCTGAGCACTTCCCTATTCTCCGGCCCCTTGCCCGCGGGTCATTCCTTCCCCGCGGCTTTGGCATCGTAGGCCAGCAGCTTGGAGATATCCTCTGCCGTCTCCACCACCAGAGGGGCCACCTTCTCGATATCCGTCATCGGCAGCCGGGAGAGGGGGCCGGAGACGCTGATGCCGGCCACAATGCGCCCGGTGTAATCCCGGATGGNCGCGGCCACGCAGCGGGCGCCNAGCTCGCACTCNTCATTGTCCATGGCATAGCCCTGCTTCCGGATCCTCTCCAGCTCCTCCAGCAGGGCCTTCTTGGTGGTCAGGGTGTTGGGGGACAGGACGGGCAGGCCCTTCTCCTTGATATACCGGTCGATGGCCTTGTTGTCATAGTTGAGCAGCAGCAGCTTGCCGATGCCTGTAGCGTGCATGGGGGCCCGTTTGCCGATGCGCTGCATGATCTTGAGCATATTGTCCGGCCCATCCTGCACGTCGGTGTAGACCACCTCCATATTCTCCTCCACCGCCAGGCAGGAGGACTCGCTGCAGCTGCGGGAGAGCTTCACCAAAAAGGGATGGGCGATGTCCCGGAGACTGACGGTCTCACAGACCACGCTGCCGATCTGGGCAAACTTCAGCGAGAGGGANTACTGCAGGCTGACGGGATCCTGGTTTATGTAGCCGTACACCAGCAGGGTGTTCAGCATACGAAGCACCGTGCTCGCCGGCATCCCACAGGCGGCGGCAATGTCCTGGAGGCGCATGGGGCTGCGCTCCTTTGCCAGAATTTCAATGATTTGGAGGGATTTCTCCACNGNTTGGTTCAGTTTTGAGAGCTTAGCCGGCATAATTTGGATCTCCTTTTCTTTCCCATTCCTTATTGTGACCCCGCCTCATCCTCCAGCCACCGGGTGGCACAGTGGGCCAGGCAGGCGGGGGCAAAGTTCTCCGCCGTCGGTCACGCGCTCCCGGTGTCCACCAGGATGTTGTCCGTGCCGTGCTGCTCGAACTCAGCGATATATGCCTCAATACGGGAGGCCAGTTCCTGGTAGTTGCTCTCGTCGATGGGCACATCGTCCATATCCCTTCTCGCCAGNTCCTCGGCCAGGATATCAAAAAAGACGTTATTTTCATATTCGATGATGGCCTCGTGGATGCCGCCCTCGGCAAATGCCTGAGAGGGCACGGCAGCGCCCTGCCAATACTCCGTGAGGGTATCCATCCCCAGCTCCTTGGCCCTTTGGAACAGGAGACTCTCCACCTCGTCATAATCGGCGAAGCGATCCTCCCCCCGGGTGGAGTTCAAGATCCAGTTGCCGATATAGGCCATATCCAGCAAGCGGCGAAACTGCTTGCGCGTCAACTCTAAACGCATGATGGGCGCACCTCCCTGCCCGAATAAACGAAGTTCTTTCACGCTCCAGTTTACCCTATATTATAATCCCACATTGAAAAATGTCAAACAGACCACGCCGCCGCTTTTTGGAAAGGGCCGAAAAAATCCACTTGCCTTTCCCGTCAAAAGGACATATCATAAGAAAGTGACCCGTTCATAAAATATTTCCAGATCACAGACGAAGGAGTGAGAGGTATGGATCCACGGCCCATCGGGGTCTTCGACTCCGGCCTGGGCGGCCTCACCGCCCTGCGGGAGCTGCGGCGGCTGCTGCCGGGAGAGGAGCTCATCTATTTCGGCGACACTGGCCGGGTGCCCTACGGCGGCCGCAGCCGGGAGATCATTCTGCGCTACGCCCGGCAGGATGTGGCCTTTTTGCGCTCCTTTGATCCCAAGGCCATCATTATCGCCTGCGGCACTGTCTCCGCCAACGCGCTGACCGAGCTGTCGGCGGAGAACGACCTGCCCATCTTCGGGGTAGTGGGCCCCGCGGCCCAGGCGGCCGCGGCGACCACCCGCAACGGGAAGGTGGGCCTTATCGGTACGGCGGCCTCCATCCGCTCCGGGGCCTATGAGCGGGAGATCGCCCAGCTGGCCCCCCGGCTGGAGGTCTTTTCCCGGCCCTGTCCCCTCTTCGTCCCCCTGGTGGAAAACGGCCGCTTCCGCCCCGGCGACCAGGTGGTGGAGCTGGTGGCGGAGGAATACCTGCAGCCCCTGCGCAGCGCCGGAGTGGACACTCTGGTGCTGGGCTGTACCCACTATCCCCTCCTGCGGGACGTGGTGGGCCAGGTCATGGGCCCCCAGGTGACGCTGATCGACACCGGGGCGGTCTGCGCCGTCCACGCCGCCCGGGCTTTGGAGGCCCAGGGCCTTCTGGCCCGGCGGGAGACGGGACAGCGCCGCTATTTCGTCAGCGACTCCACCCAGGACTTCGCCCGGCTGGCGGGCATTTTCCTGGGCGAGGACGTGGAGGGCAGCGTAGAGCGGATCGAGATCGAAAAATACTGATCCTATTTCACCGCCGCCGCGTAGAGCTCGTTTCGGGAAAGACCCAGGGCCTTGGCGGTCTGCTTTACCGCATCCTTGCGGGACAGCCCCTGGGCGCAGAGCGCCTCCACCTGTTCCAGGGCCTCCTCCATGGAGGCCCTCTCCTCTTCTCTGGGCGCCGCCCCTTCCACCACCAGCACNAACTCTCCCCGGGGGCTCTGGCCNTNGTAATGCTCCGCCGCCTGGCCCAGGGTCGTGCGCAAGACCTCCTCGTGGAGCTTGGTCAGCTCCCGGCACAGGGCGACGCGCCGCTGTGGCCCAAAGGTCTCCCTCAGATCGGCCAGGGTGGCCATAAGCTTGTGGGGGGCCTCGTAAAAGATCATGGTGCGCTCTTCTGACCCCAGGCTCTCCAGCTGAGCCCGGCGGTTTTTTCTGNTCATNGGCANAAAGCCCTCAAANGTAAACCGGGCCGTGGGCAGGCCGGACACGCTGAGGGCAGTGGTAAGGGCACAGGGCCCCGGCAGGGCCNTCACCACCACCCCATGCCGGGCGCACAGAGCCACCAAAGCCTCCCCGGGGTCGGAGACGGCGGGAGTGCCCGCGTCGGTGACCAGGGCCACATTCTCCCCGGCCAGGAGCCGTTCCAAAAGCTGCTCCCCCGCCAGGTCGGTGTTGTGGCGGTAATAGCTCACCAGGGGCTTTTTCAGCCCCAGATGGTTGAGCAGCTTCAAGGTCACCCGGGTATCCTCGGCGGCGATGAGATCCACCGCCCCCAGCACCTCCGCCGCCCGGCGGGAGACGTCCCCCAGGTTGNCGATGGGGGTGGGTACCAGATAGAGCGTTCCGGCCATGGCTTGGCCTCCTTTACAGATGATCGGGCAGCACGGCCAGTCCGGGCCGGCCGCCCTTTACCGCCTCCAAAAGCACGGCGTAGGGCTCCTTTTCCGGGCTGTGGCGGCAAAATTGGAGCCGCTTGGGCTCCAGGCCCTCCCGGCACAGGGCGCTCATCAGCTCCGCAAGACGCTTCGGGCCGTGTACCAGGGCGAAGCGGCCCCTGTGGGACAGGGCCCGTCCGGCGGCGGCGCACAGCTCCGGCAGGGCGCACAGCTCCGTCCGTCCGGGGCCGCCCTCTTTCCCCGCGCCCTTGGCGTACCAGGGCGGATTGGACACCACCAGGTCGGCCCGCGGCAGGGCGCACGTCCGCAAATCGGCGGTCAGGATCTCCCCCGCCAGGCCGTTTTCCGCCAGGTTCTCCCTGGCCAGTTCGGCGGCCCGGGGTTCGATCTCCACGCCGAAGAGGGAGACCGAGCGCTCCCTCTCTTTGCACAAAAGCAGCAGCAGCCCCGCCCCGCAGCCCAGATCCAGCACGGCGCCCCCTCTCTTCAGGGTGCAGAACCGCCCCAGGGCCAGGGAGTCCGCACCCAGGGGAAAGCAGGTCTCGTCCCAGCGGTAAGTATAGCGGCCCAGCCGCTCCCGGCCGCCCTTCACAGCGCCTCCACCAGGCTCTTCACCATCCGGGCGGTGAGCCCCCAGACGGGATGGCCCTGCCACATCCAAACCGGTACGGAGCACTCTCCCCGCAGCCACTGGTAGCCCTGGGGAAACCCCAGCCTGGCGTGGGGAAAATCCTCCGGGGGCACGGTGACCACCTGGCAGGTATATTCCTCCGGCGGCGTATCCCGAAAAAAGTCCAGGGGAACGGTAAACACCTCCGCCACCTCGTCCCGGTTGAGCTTCAGCGCCTCCCGCCAGCCGGGCAGGAGCCGTCCCACCACCGGCCGGGTGCAGAATCCGGACTGGTGGCGCACAAGGGGCAGCCGGGGCCCCAGCTCGAGGCTCTCCCTGTCCAGGCCCAGCTCCTCCCGGGTCTCCCGCGCGGCGGTCTCCTCCGGGCTCTCCCCCGGCTCCACAGCCCCGCCGGGAAAGCACACCTCCCCCGGCTGACGGCGCAGGCCGGCGGCGCGCACCTCAAAAAGGAGGGAGAGCCCGTCTTCCTCCTCCACAATAGGCGCCAGCACGGCGTATCCCAAATTTTCTCTCTCCGTCCGTCCGCTCAGGCGGGCGGTCAATTCCCCATAGGTCATGGCGTTCCTCTCTTATCCCAGCAGCCTCCGGCCCCGCGCCAAAAGCTTGGTGTAGATGGGATCCATCTGCCACTCGTTGGTCCTCTCCAGAAGTCCCTCCGCCGGGAGCCAGTCCACGGCGGTGTTCTCCCCCTCCCGGGCAGACAGCGGCCCGGCCCGGTGGGCGGTGAGCAGATAGGATACGTTCAGATGCAGGTGGCTGGGGACGTACTCTCCCCGCTTCACATGGCCCCAGACGGGCAGGATCTCCAAAGAGGCGATCTCTTCGGAAAGGGGACGGATGCCGCAGGCCCCAGTCTCCTCCTCCGCCNCCCGAAGGGCCACCTTCAAANGGTCGCCTTCTCCGTCGGCGTGGCCCCCTGTCCAAGCCCACACCCGGTAGATGTTATGGTGGGCCANGAGCACCCACTCCCCGTCGGCGCTGAGAATGAATCCGGAGGCGGTCATGTGGGCCGCCCTGTTCTCNCGAAGAAGAATGGTGTCCGGATCGCGGCGGATATAGTCCAGGATGATCTCCTTCTCCGCCGCCTCGGCCTCGTCCTGGGGGATATAGGCCTCAATGTNGTCAATGTACATCATGTTNTCCNNTTCAGGCANGAGATATGCCGCCGGCCGCTCTCATCTCCGCCGATAGGTCACATACCGGAAGCGCAGGCCCTTTTCCTCTAAAACAGGGCCTTCTTCCACCGCCTCCCACTCCGGCGCGGCGTCCAGATCGGGAAACCGGACGTCGGCGGGAAAGGCGGACAAGACCTTGGTGACGTACACCAGGTCGCAAAAAACTAATAACTCTCTGTATATACTACCGCCGCCGATCACAATACTGTCATCGGTTTTGGCCGCCAAAAGGGCGGGAATATCGGAAAAAACCTCTCCGCCCTCCACCTGGAAGCTGGGGTCGCGGGACAGGATCAGGTTCCGCCGCCCCGGCAGGGGACGCCCCCCGGGGAAGGTGGCCAGGGTCTTCCGCCCCAGGATCACCGGGTGGCCCAGGGTCAGCGCTTTGAACCGCTTCAGATCTGCGGAGATGCGGCAGAGCAGCTCGCCCTCATGGCCGATGGCCCAGTTTTCATCCACCGCCACGATGGCCTTCATACCGCCACCTCGATCTTCTCGTCCAGCTCGTGGGCCTGGTAACCCTCCAGCCGGAAGGAATTTTTGGTGAAGGCGTAAAAGTCGGTGACCTCGGGATCCATCCACAGCTTCGGGGCGGCGAAGGGCTCCCGCTTCAAAAGCTCCTCCACAATGGGCACGTGCCGGTCATAGATATGGCAGTCGGCGATGACGTGGACAAGCTCCCCCGCCTCCAGGCCGGAGACCCGGGCGAACATCATCAGCAAAACGGCGTACTGCATCACGTTCCAGCCGTTGGCGGTGAGCATGTCCTGGCTGCGCTGGTTCAGGATGCCGTTGAGCGTGTTGCCGGAGACGTTGAAGGTCATAGACCAGGCGCAGGGCTGAAGGCCCATCTCCTTCAGGTCGTGANGNTTGAAGATGCTGGTGACCATTCGACGGGAGGCGGGGTCGCGCTTCAGGGCGCGCAGCACCCAGTCCACCTGATCCATCCGCCCCTCGGGAAAGTCGTACTCCACCCCCAGCTGGTAGCCGTAGGCCTTGCCGATGGAGCCGCTCTCGTCGGCCCAGGCATCCCAGACATGGCTTCCCAGGTCGTGGATGTCGCTGGACTTCTTCTGCCAGATCCACAAAAGCTCGTCCACGGCGCTTTTCAGATACTGCCGCCGCACCGTCAGGATGGGGAACTCCTCCCGCAGGTCGTACCGGTCTATCACGCCAAAGAGCTTCACCGTGTGGGCAGGGGTGCCGTCGGCCCACCGGGGGCGGACGGCCTGGCCGGTGTCCCAAACACCCTTTTCCAGGATATCCCGGCAATTTTTCAAAAACAGCTGGTCGGCACGGCTCATGGAAGAAGTCCCCTTTTTGCTCTGTTTATGATTGTTATTATAGCGGAATAGGACACGGAACGCAAGGAGAAAGGCCGACCCTTGACATCCCACGAGCAGAATACTATAATGTAGCCGCCCAATAAAAACATACAGAAGGAGTGTTTATCATGCTGGATAAAAAGGTCATCAAGCTGCTCAATGACCAGGTGAACAAGGAGATGTACTCCGCCTATCTGTACCTGGATTTCTCCAACTACTTTAAGCACGTGGGCCTGGACGGGTTCGCCAACTGGTACGAGGTGCAGGCCAAGGAGGAGATGGATCACGCCATGCTCTTTGTGAAGTATATCCAGAACAATAACGTGGCTGTGGAGCTTGCCGCCATCGCCAAGCCCGACGTGAAGCTCACCGACACCATGACCGTGCTCAAGGCCGGCCTGAAACACGAGGAATATGTCACCGATCTCATCCACACCATTTACGACGCCGCCGCTAAGGTGAAGGATTTCCGCACCACTCAGTTCCTGGACTGGTTCGTCAAGGAGCAGGGCGAGGAGGAGGTCAACGCCAACGACATGATCTCCAAGATGGAGCTTTTCGGCGGCNACGCCCGGGCCCTGTACCTGCTGGACNACGAGCTGAAGAGCCGGGTCTACTCCGCGCCCTCCCTGACACTGTAAGCAGTTCCGGCTCTATTATGGGGAAAAAGAAGCGGCGCTCCAGTCNACTGGAGCGCCGCTTTTTTCTATCCCGTNTCTCANCAGNCCTTCACGATCCAGCCGTGCTCATCGGGGATCTTCCCCCACTGGATGCCCGTCAGGGTGTCGTAGAGCCTCTGGGTCAGGGAGCCGATCTTTCCGCCGTTGACGGTGACGCTCTTGCCCTCCCAGCCCATCTCTCCGATGGGGGAGACCACGGCGGCGGTGCCGGTGCCCCAGGCCTCGTCCAGCTTGCCGGCCCCGGCGGCGTCAAAAAGCTCCTGGGCGGTGATGAGCCGCTCCTCCACCGGGATGCCCCAGCTCTTGATGAGCTCAATGCAGCTTTTCCGGGTGATGCCGGGGAGCACGGAACCGGTGAGCTTGGGGGTGATGACCGTGCCGTCCACCTGGAACATCACGTTCATGGAGCCCACTTCCTCAATGTACTTGCGCTCCACGCCGTCCAGCCAGAGAACCTGGGCGTAGCCCTTCTCCTCGGCCCGCTCGCCGGCCCGGATGGAGGCGGCGTAGTTGCCGCCGCACTTGGTGAAGCCGGTGCCGCCCCGGACAGCCCGGACGTCCTCATCCTCCACATAGATGCGCACCGGGTTGATGCCCTCGGCGTAATAGGCGCCCACGGGGCAGCAGATGACGGCGAAAATATNGGTGTGGGAGGCGTGGACGCCCAGGGTGGGGTCGGTGGCGATGACGAAGGGGCGGATATAGAGGCTGGTGCCCGGCTCAGAGGGCACCCAGTCCGCCTCCAGCCTCACCAGCTGCTTGATGGCGTCCACCACGGTCTGGGGATCAATGGGAGGGATGCACAGCCGCTCACAGGAGGACTGGAGGCGCAGGGCGTTCTCCATGGGGCGGAACAGCTGCACGCCGCCGTCAGGGGCGCGGTAGGCCTTCATGCCCTCAAAGACCTCCTGGGCGTAGTGGAGCACCATGGCGCTGNGATCCAGCTCANAGGGGCCGTAGGGGACGATGCGTCCATCGTGCCAACCCTTGCCGGTGTCATAATTCATCACAAACATATGGTCGGTAAAGGTTCTTCCGAAAACCAGGGTCTTGGGATCAGGCTTGGACTTCAGCGCAGCGGCCCGGGTGATGGGAAATTCCTGCATAATAACTGCCTCCTCTTTCACGTTCCGATCCTCTTTCCGGGGATGTTATCCGCATTATACGCCCATTGGATGAGCGATGCAAGAGGCAATTTACTCAATTGCGGCGCTAAAGCGCTCCCCGTCCCAATTCCCCCCTTGCTTTTTTCCCTGGGCTATGATACAGTACCCACATTGAAATGGAGTGTGATCTTTCCTCTATGGAACCTGACAGTATTGCCATGATCTGTGTGCTGGCTCTTTTGGTGCTCTGCTCCGCCTTTTTCTCGGCCACGGAGACCGCCTTTACCTCCCTCAACCGCATCCGCCTCCGGGCCAAGGTGGAGGGAGGCGACGCCCAGGCGGAGCGAACTCTGCGTCTGGCAGAGGACTACGACAACCTCATCTCCACCGTACTGGTGGGGAACAACATCGTCAACATTGTTGCCGCCACCCTCTCCACCGTCCTCTTTGTCCAGGGGCTGAAGCTCCAGAACGGGGCGGTGATCTCCACTGTGGTGATGACGGTGGTGGTGCTCATCTTCGGCGAGGTGGCCCCCAAGACCATGGCCAAGGAGACCGCCGAGTCCTTCGCCATGTTCTCCGCCCCCCTTCTGCGCCTTTTGATGATACTCCTCAAGCCGGTCACCGCCCTGCTGGCCTTCATTCAAAAGGGCCTCAAGCGCTTCCTCCGGCCCAAGGATGAGGGCATCACCGAAGAGGAGCTGGTGACTATGGTGGAGCAGGCCGAGACCGAGGGGGGCCTGGACCGCCACGAGAGCGAGCTCATCCGTTCCGCCATTGAGTTCGGCGACATGGAGGTGCAGGAGATCCTCACGCCCCGGGTGGACATTGTGGCGGTGGAGGACACCGACACCATGGAGGACGTGGCCCGCGCNTTNGCGGAGAGCNGCTNTTCCCGTCTGCCCGTCTACCACGAGGACATCGACGACATTGTAGGCGTCATCCACGAAAAGGACTTCCATGCCGCCCGCTACCGGGGCCAGAGCGACCCGGCCCCTATCACCGCCCCGGTGCTCTACACCACGGGTAACACCAAGATCTCCGATCTGCTGCGCATCCTCCAGCGGAAGAAGGCCCATATGGTGGTGGTCGTGGACGAGTATGGCGGCACCGAGGGGCTGTGCACCCTGGAGGATATTGTGGAGGAGCTGGTGGGCGAGATCTGGGACGAACATGACGAGGTCATCGAGGAGTTCAAAAAGCAGCCCGACGGCAGCTACCTCATCGCCTGTCACGCCGCCCTCACCGATCTCNACGACCTCTTTGCCCTGAAAGGGGACTGCGAGGCCAACACNGTCTCCGGCTGGGTCATGGAACAGNTCGGCCGCATCCCCGCCGAGGGGGATCGCTTTCAGTCTGATGGCCTGGATGTGACAGTGACCAAGGTAGACCACCGCCGGGTGCTGGAGATCCGGGTGGTGGTGCTCCCCAAAGAGGAGAGCGACGACTGAATCAGAAAAGGGCCGCCACAGAACTGTGGCGGCCCTTCTNNTACTCCATGGGTTCGAAATCGGAGGCGGGGNGCTTGCACAGGGGACAGATATAGTCTGCCGGGAGCGCGTCCCCCTCATAGATGAAGCCGCACACCTTACATACCCAGCGCTTTTTCCCCCGCTTCTCCGCCGGAGCCTGGGGCTTGGGCTTGATGTGGGCCTGGTAGTAGGCGTAAGTGGCGCTGGGCGCGTCCGAGAGCACGTCGCCGTCCGTCACCTCCGCCAGGAAAAGCGTATGGGTGCCCAGATCGGTGGCGGAGACCACCTTGCAGGTAAGATAGGCGTTGATCCCCTGGGTGACATACAGGATCCCGTTTTCTCCCCGCTTCGCCCCGGCAAAGCCGGCAAATTTGTCCACATCCCGGCCCGACTGGAAGCCGAAGCGCTGGAACAGGTCAAATTTCGCCTCCTCCGACAGGATGGAGACAGTGAATTCCCCCGTGGTCAGCACCATATCGTGGGTCAGGTTGGATTTGTCCACCGCCACGGTCACCCGGTTAGGGGTAATGGTGACCTGCCCCACCGTGTTNATGATGCAGCNGTTGTCCTTCTCTCCCTGGCGGGCGGTGAGGATAAACAGGCCGTAACTCAGCGCGTACATGGCCTTTTCATTTTTCATGGATAGATGCCTTCCTTTCTGTTCCGCTGTTCCCTCCCAGTTTTCCCCCTTCTTGCATAAAAAAACCGCCGGGAATATTTGCCAAGGGTGGATAAGGAAGTAATCTGAAAACCATATACCCCAAGGCATTGCAAAGGCGAAAAGAGCCGAGAAGTACAGAAATGTGCTTCTCGGCTCTTTCTCTATTCTACTCAAATTTTTATCCGCACATTCGCAAANANAAACGACCTCTGGTAAGCTGTAGGTGTCGAAAGGCAAATACACTTATTGGAGGCCTCTTTATGAAACGAGTTCAAGGGTTCGTGGCAGGGCTGCTGACAGCGGCAGTCATCATGGCGTATGGCGTGACCGCATTTGCCGCAGGGAACGGTTGGAACATCACAGTGTATCCCATCAAGGTACTTGTGAACGGAGAGGTGCTCCAACCAACGGATGCGAGTGGAAATCCCATGGAGGTGTTCACTTACAACGGCACGACTTATGCACCGGTCAGAGCATTAGCGGAAGCCTACGGGCTGGAAGTGGGCNATGACAGCCAGCGGAACATTGCCATGGTCAACAGCCCGAATAAGGACAACGCAAGCCCCACAACGGACAGCTTTGCAGCGGCATGGACGGTCAAGGAGAAGCCGGTCACCAATTACGGCAGTGAGAAAATCTTTACCGCTACATACGCCGGGGAACTTGGTATGGAGGAGTTCAAAACATGGTGGAAATCCTTTAGCTCTGAGGAGCTCGCCGCAGAGATGGAGCAACTTGCCGCCGAAGCACAGGCACTCAATCCGGGCTACACGGTCACGATGTATTTTTCTTTCGGACAGTATAACTTGGGAACAGCTTTTGCTTACGGTAGCTATGAGTTCAGTAATACCAACGCCGCAAGAGTTTGGATTAAGTGAGGAGGATACAACATATGCTAAACGCTAATTTTGTGGATTTCATAAAGATTTGAAAAATAATGAGCGATACCGCAGTACCGCCCACCAAATTTCTAATATGGAATTTTTATAATGACCTGTGCGCCCTTTGTCTTATCAGAATTTTTTAATATGAGCTGTCCGTTATGCTGCTTAATAATGCTGCTTGTAATATATAGTCCCATACCGAAGTGCATATTTGAGGTTCGGCTCTTATTCCCCATGAAGAATTGTTCCTGTGCATGATGTAGGGCTTCCGGCGTGAAGCCGCTTCCCTCATCTATTATAGAGATTTGTAAAAAGTGGTCCGGCTTTTGCACCTCTACATAGACTGTCCCTTTTGGTGGAGAGTAATCTAACGCATTGCCTATCACATTCATAATTGCCCGTTCCAGTAGTAATTTATCCGCTTTGAAAGTTCCTAAATTTGCCCCTGTTTCCATGTATAAACAAATTTCTTTTGTAAGGCATAATGAATTTGCCTGCGCTTCAATCTGTTCCATATAATCAGCTATATCAAATTCTTCCAAATTGAGCTGATACCCGGCTACTGTCCGGGATATATCAATCAGCGTCCTAATATAAACGCCCATTTGCCCGGAACTTTCTGTAATATACCCCGCATATAACCGCTGTTCGTCGTCAAGCTCTGTTTCGTTTATCAAATCAATATTTCCTTGAATGACAGTTAAGGGCGTTTTTAAATCGTGAGCAAGTGCCGCTATCTGCTCCTTTTGTAATTGTTCCGCACTCCATTGTTTCTCTAAAGAT
>CAJMXB010000007.1 GCA_905219705.1 Oscillospiraceae bacterium
GAGCGGGAGGCCTGCCGAACTCTGCTGGCCACCCTGGGCCTGGGGCTGGAGGATCGGATGACCTCCAAGGTGGGACTTCTTTCCGGCGGGCAGCGGCAGGCCCTCACCTTGCTCATGGCGACGTTGAAAAAGCCCAAGCTCCTGCTTCTGGATGAGCACACCGCCGCCCTGGATCCCAAAACGGCGGCCAAGGTGCTGGAGACCACCGAGACCATCGTACAGCGGGATAAGCTCACCACGCTGATGATCACCCACAACATGCGGGACGCCATCGCCCACGGCAACCGGCTCATCATGATGTACGAGGGCAGGATCGCCATCGATGTGTCCGGCGAGGATAAGAAAAAGCTGACAGTGGAGCGTCTTCTGGCCATGTTCAGCGAGGTCTCCGGCTCGGACGAGGCGGACGACAAGCTGCTGTTGTCCTAAATCAAAAAAGCGGGAAAGCGGCCCTTTTGCGGGGCCGCTTTTTTGCGCGCTTTTTGGCGGTTTCGCGGCCGGCGGGTCAAAAGAGGGAAGAAAGATCGGGCGGCGATTCATAAAATAGAAACATTTCTCTGCTAAACTTAATTTGAACGAAGAAATAGGCATGAGAAACAAAGGAGGTAAAAATGGCAACTAATCCCAATTATAGCGATATGCTCCCCGAGGTGCGGGCCATGGCCTCGGACGCCAAACGCCACAGCCGCATCAACGCGGGGGACTATGCCAAATACGACGTAAAGCGGGGGCTGCGGGATCTGAACGGCAAGGGCGTTTTGGCCGGCCTCACCGAGATTTCCGACATCCACGCCAAGGACAAACTTCCCGATGGAAGCGAGGTGCCCTGCGAGGGCAAGCTCTACTTCCGCGGCATCGATGTGGAGGAGCTGGTGACGGGGGCTCTGCGGGAAAAACGCTTCGGCTTTGAGGAGACCGTCTATCTCCTCCTGCTGGGACATCTGCCCACTGCGGGAGAGCTGGAGGAGTTCCGGAGGCTCCTGGGCTATTACCGCACGCTGCCCAACAATTTTGTACGGGATGTGGTCCTGAAGGCTCCCAGCGGGGACGTGATGAACTCTCTGGCCCGGAGTGTTCTGAATTTGGCGTCCTACGACCCCAAGGCGGACGATATCTCTCTGCCCAATGTGATGCGCCAGTGCCTTCAACTCATCGCCGTATTCCCACTGCTCAGCGTATACGGCTATCAGGCCTATCAGTATAAGGAGGGCAGCAGTCTTTACATCCACGCCCCGCGGCCGGAACTGTCGGCAGCGGAGAATATTTTGCATCTGCTTCGGCCAAACTCGGAATATAGCTACTGGGAGGCGCATGTGCTGGATGTGTGCCTCACCCTCCATGCCGAGCACGGCGGAGGAAACAACTCCACCTTTACCACCCATGTGGTCACCTCCTCCGGCCCTGACACCTACTCCTGTATGGCGGCGGCTTTGGCCTCCCTNAAGGGCCCCCGCCATGGCGGCGCCAACATCAAGGTGGTGGAGATGTTCGAGGACATGAAGGCCCATGTGAGGGACTGGAAAGACGAGGATGAGGTGCGCGCCTACCTGCAGGGCCTGCTGGATAAGAAGGGCTTTGACCGGTCGGGCCTCATTTACGGCATGGGCCACGCAGTCTATTCTCTGTCCGATCCCAGAGCCAATCTGCTGCGCTCCTTTGTAGAGACCCTGTCCAGGGAGAAGGGGCGGCAGGAGGAATATCAGCTCTACTCCATGGTGGAACGACTGGGCCCGGAGATCATCTCCGGAGGCCGGAGGATGTACAAGGGCGTTTCCGCCAACGTGGACTTTTACTCCGGCTTTGTCTATCACATGCTGGATCTGCCGCTGCAGCTCTACACGCCTATCTTTGCCATCGCCAGAGTGGCGGGATGGAGCGCTCACCGCATCGAAGAGCTTATCAATATGGGTAAGATCATCCGCCCGGCCTATCAATATGTGGGCAGTCACAAGCCCTATCTGCCGCTGATCCAGCGGTAAAAAAGGAGGAAATCATATGAAATTCTATCTGTGCGAGCACCACGGGAACATCATCACTGTTTTGGGCGGCATCAAGGGCCCCGCCAATGACGACGGCCTGCAAGAGCTGCTTCCCGGCGTCACCGATGCGGCCCAGGAAAAGCATGTCCCTCTGGTAAAAGTGGAGGGGAGCAAGGTGTGCGTCAATGTGGGGGAGGTGGAACACCCCATGTCTCAGGAGCACCTGATCGAATGGGTGGTGCTGGAGACCGACCAGGGCTGGCAGAAGAAGGATCTGCGCCCGGATACGGCGCCTACAACAGAATTTGCGCTGACAGCCGGTGAAAAGCCGCTGGCGGTGTATGCCTACTGCAATCTTCACGGACTTTGGAAGAAAGTGCTCTAAGTGAAAAGAAAAGCCCCCGAAACAGCGTTTCGGGGGCTTTTCTCTTAGCGAAGGGCCTGGGCGACCCGCTCCAACGTTTCGGCGTGGAGCTGATCCACCAGATGGGTATAGATTTTTCCCGTCGTGGCGGGGGTGGAGTGGCCAAGCGCCTTGCCGATATCGAAAAGGGGCGCCCCCTGGGCGGAGGCCACGGTGGCAAACGTGTGCCGCAGACCGTGAAAGGTTAAGGGCGGCAGCTCCGGATGGGTGCGGATGAAGCGAGTGAAGTTCATGGTCAGACAGTTGGGGGAGAAGGGCTTGCCATTATTGTCCACCGCCANAAGGCCGCTTTCCGGCCAATCCTTGCCCAAAGCCAGCTTTCGTTCATTTTGCCGGAGCCGTNCCCGTTTCANCAGGGAGAAGATGTCGTCCCCCATATGAAGAACGCGGGCAGAGGAGCGGTTTTTGGTCTCCTTATCAATGATCTTGGCCCCCGCCGCCGTCCGGGCGGCCCGAANATGGATCTTCCGAAGCTGAAAGTCCACGCTGTCCCAGCGCAGGCCGCAGATCTCCTCCCGGCGCAGCCCCAGGCTGCCGACCANGTGCACCGCCGTCTCCAGCCAATGCCCCTCCAGAAGCTGATAGAGCTTTTTCAGGCTTTCCGAGGTGTAGAACCGGGTCTCCTTGGGGATGACCCGGGGCGGCTCCACCCGGTCTGTGGGACTGCGGAGAATGAGATCCTGCCGCAGGGCGGCGTGAAGGGCGGCGGCCAGAAGATCGTGGTGGCGCCGCACGGAGTTGGCGCACAGCCCCTTCTCCCGCATCATCTCGGCGTAATAATGCTGCAGATCCTTAGGGGAGAGGGTTTGAAGAGGAATGTCCCCCAAACAGGGAGAGATGTGGTTTTCTATGATCTTCTGATAACCGTATACGGTGGTCTCCGCCCGGTTGGGGATGATGATGTCGGTCATCCATTCCTCCAGCCAGTCGTCCAAGGTCAGGGTGAGATCTGGGATCCGGGTCGCCCTGGCCCGGTCTGCCAGATGGGCGTCCCGGGNTTTTCGGGCCTCTGTCAGAGAATTGAAGGTACGGTATTGCCGTTGTCGGTGCCCGTCCTGATCCCGACCCAGATCCATGTACAGATAATAGATCTGCCGTGCGCTGTCATAGGATATGNCTCGNTCGTANNCNCTNCTGNTCATGNTANTCTTTCNCCTTTCTCCGCATGGGCTTTGACAAATTGTACGCCATGGGCAAGGGAGAGGAAAAGGAAATAAAATCTCCCCTCAACCCTATATTTTGGGGCAGAGGGGAGAATTTATTCAACGAAACACAGTGCCTTATAGCTGTGAAGCTACCGCNTCGGCCACCCGGATACCGTCTACGGCGGCGGAGGTAATGCCCCCGGCGTAGCCCGCGCCTTCCCCACAGGGGAAGAGGCCCAAAAGGGTGGATTGAAAGCCCTCATCGCGAAGCAGGCGAACCGGGGAGGAGGAGCGGGTCTCCACGCCGGTGAGCACCGCTCCTCCGTCAGCAAAGCCATGGAGCTTTCGGTGGAAAAGAGGGAGGGCTGAGCGGAGCGTGTCAGCGACAAAGGCGGGCAGACAGCGATCCAGGCTGGCAGGTGTCACGCCGGGCCGGTAGGTAGGGGAGAGCGTGCCCAGAGCGGCAGANGGNCNGCCGGCCAGAAAATCTCCTACCGTTTGGACGGGGGCATGAAAGATCGCGCTGTTCGGTTCAAAGATGGGCGGCGCGCCGGCGCAGCCCAAGTCCCAGGCCGCACGCTCCCAACGCTCCTGGAAAGCCACGCCGGCCAGAGGGCTGCTTCCCTCGAAATCGGCGGGGGAGATCCCCACCAGAAAACCGCCGTTGATATTCTTACCGTCCCGGGAGCGCAGGCTCATGCCGTTGGTGACCACCTGGCCGTAGCCGCTCTCCGCGGCCACCACCTGGCCGCCGGGGCAGACGCAGAAGGTGAAGGCGCTTCGTCCATTGGGGAGATGACAGGCCAGTTTATAGTCCGCCGGGGGCAGCTTCCGCCAGGCGGGGCCGTACTGAGATTCGGAGATGGCGGCCTGCTCATGCTCGATGCGGCAGCCGATGGCAAAGGGTTTGGCCTCCATGGGGATCCCGGCCTCAAAGAGCATCTGGAAGGTAGCCCGGGCGGAGTGGCCCGGGGCCAAAACCAGAGTGTCGCAATCCAGCGCCTCGCCCGCCGGCCCCTGCTCCGTATCGTAATAGATCCCCGTCAGGCGCCCGCCCTCTGTGCGCAGGCCGGTGAGCTGGTGCTCAAAGTGGATATCGCAGCCCAGGGAGAGCAGCTCCTCCCGCATGGATCTTACCACGCCCCGGAGCACATCGGTGCCCACATGGGGCTTTTGCTGCCAGAGGATATCCTCCGGCGCTCCGTGGTGGACGAACTCCTCCAGCACGGCGTTGATGCGCTTATCATGGGTACCGGTATTGAGCTTGCCGTCGGAGAAGGTGCCCGCACCACCCTCGCCAAACTGTACATTGGAGGTGACGGACAGCGCCCCGGTGCGCCAGAAGCGCTCCACGTCTCCGGCGCGCTCTTCCACCGCCCGGCCCCGCTCCAGTACGATAGGGGTAAGGCCATGCCTGGNGAGAANGAGCGCGGNGANGAGCCCGGCGGGGCCCATACCCACCACCACCGGAGGCAGGGGAGAGCGCCGCCTTACCGGCNNAAACACATAGGGCTCCGGCGTCCAGGCGGTGACGCCGGAGGGGGCCCGGCGCAGCAGGGCGGCCTCGTCCGCCACGGTCACAGCGATGGTGCAGATATAGCGTACGTCGGACTTCTTCCGGGCGTCCACCGACCGGCGCAGAAGACGCACCTGATCTATGGAGGCGGGGGAGACGCCCAGGAGCTTGGCGGCCTTTTGCCGCAGAGCCTCGGGGCCAAAGTCCAGCGGGAGAGATAAATTTTGAAGTTTGAGCATCGTAATCACCAAGGAGAGTGTATCATATTTTATCACGGGGGAAAAGAAAAATTTGCAAGTCACTCAAGTTTCTCTTGCGCTTTACAGTGACAGAGTTTATAATAAGGGCAACGCACAGGTATGGCGTATGAATTTGACAGATCAAATGATGGCAGATCCGCCTTAAGCAAAGGAGTTTGATGGAGCATGGCATTGAAAAACGCGTATTTGAAGGGCGTCTATGAACAGCTTTCCGCTAAGAGCGCCCACGAACCGGAGTTCCTCCAGGCGGTACTAGAGGTGCTGGAGTCTTTGGAGCCGGTGGTGGAGCGCCGGCCCGAGCTGGAGAAGCTGGGGATCATTGAGCGGCTGGTGGAGCCGGAGCGTATCATCCAGTTCCGGGTGCCCTGGGTAGACGACAGCGGCAAGGTACAGGTCAATCGGGGCTACCGGATCGAGTTCAATTCTGCGATCGGCCCCTACAAGGGCGGCCTGCGGCTCCATCCCAGCGTGAATCTGTCCATCCTCAAGTTCCTGGGCTTTGAGCAGGTGCTGAAAAACTCCCTGACCACGCTGCCCATGGGCGGCGGAAAGGGCGGCAGTGATTTTGATCCCAAGGGCAAATCCGACGCTGAGGTCATGCGCTTCTGCCAATCTTTCATGACGGAGCTTTGCCGCCACATCGGCCAGTTTACTGATGTGCCCGCCGGCGATATCGGCGTCGGCGGCCGGGAGATCGGCTATCTGTTCGGCCAATATAAGCGCATCCGCAACGAGTTCACCGGGGTGCTCACCGGCAAGGGGCTGACCTACGGCGGCTCTCTGACCCGCACCGAGGCTACGGGCTATGGCGTGTGCTACTTCACCAAGGAGATGCTCGCTGCCAAGGGCGAGTCCTTCCAGGACAAGCGGGTGGTCATTTCCGGCTCCGGCAATGTGGCCATCTACGCCAATCAGAAGGCCACCCAGCTGGGCGGTAAGGTGGTGGCTATGAGCGACTCCAACGGCTATATCGTGGACGAGGCTGGCATCGACTTCAAGGTCATCAAGGAGATCAAGGAGGTCAAGCGGGATCGGATCAAGACTTACCTCAACTACGTTCCCTCCGCCAAGTATGTGGAGGGCTGCAAGGGCATTTGGAGCGTGAAGTGCGATGTGGCGCTGCCCTGCGCCACCCAGAACGAGCTGGACGAGGAAGGGGCCAAGGCCCTGGTGGCAAATGGCTGTATCGCCGTGGCCGAGGGCGCCAATATGCCCTCCACGCCTGAGGCGGTGGCGGTATTCCAGGCGGCCGGCATCCTCTTTGCTCCGGCTAAGGCGGCCAACGCCGGCGGCGTGGCGGTCTCCGGGCTGGAGATGAGCCAGAACTCCCTGCGGCTGAGCTGGAGCTTCGAGGAAGTGGACGAGCGGCTCCACAATATCATGGTAAATATCTACAACGCTGCGGCCAGCGCGGCTAAGGAGTACGGCATGGAGGGCAACCTGGTGGCAGGCGCCAATATCGCCGGCTTCCTGAAGGTGGCCGACGCCATGATCGCCCAGGGGATCGTGTAAGGACGCTAAAATAGGAAATAGGCCAGGAGGGCGTGACGCATGTCACGCCCTCCTGTTTTGCCGTTCACCCCGCCAAANGAACCGATGGGCTTAAAATTCTGCATTTTTGTCTTCAAAAGGCTATAATGACCTTGAAAGGAGGGAGGAGGCTATGCGCTTTCGCCTGCAGATCGACCCGAGCAAAGAGGAGGAGCTTCTGGCCGTCGTTCACCGGCGCACCGGGCTCATCGACCGGATCGAGGCCCTGATCCTGGAGGAGGGCGGGGATCGCATCATAGGGTACACAGAGGACGACTGGAACTATGTGTCCCGGAGGTGCCTGCGCAGCATCAAGGAAAGGATGGATATCAAATGAGGCCTTTGGTAAAAGCCTTTTTCCAAAAGGGGCTGATGGCGGCGGGGGGCGGTCCCGTTATTCTGGCCATCGTCTATTATTTCCTGGAGAAATATGGCGTGGTCGCCAGCCTCTCGGTGGGGGAGGCAGTGCGGGGGATCCTCACCGTGACACTCCTGGCCTTCATCGCGGGGGGCGTCCCCGTCGTCTATCAGATGGAGCGCCTGAGCCTTATGGCCGCCACACTCATCCATGCCGCGATCCTGTATGCCGATTATATCCTGATCTACCTCTTTAACGGATGGCTGAAATATTCCCATGTTCCCATCCTGGTCTTTACCGCCGTTTTCTTTGTGGGATATGCCGTGATCTGGCTGTTCATCTATAAAGGGGTCAAGGATAATGTGGAGCGGCTGAACAAAAGCATGGATGGAAAAGGAGCCTAAAAAAACCGGGGCCAAAAGGCCCCGGTTTTTGCTTCTTCTCTTATTTGCCCACGATGGCGGCGGTATCGGTGGCGATCATCAGCTCCTCGTCGGTGGGGATGAGGAGCACCTTTACCTTGGAGTCGGCGGCAGAGATCACAGTCTCCTTGCCCCGGACTTGGTTGGCGGCCTCGTCCATCTTCACGCCCATAAATTCCAGGCCGCCGGCAATGGCCATGCGGGTATCCGGGCCATTCTCGCCCACACCGGCGGTGAAGACGATGGCGTCCACGCCGCCCATGGCTGCGGCATAGGCGCCGATGAGCTTTTTGACGTTGTAGTGGAAGGTCTCCAGCGCCAGGATGGCCCGGTGGTTATTCTTCGCGGCGGCGTCCTCCAGGTCACGGAAGTCGGAGGAGACGCCGGAGATGCCCAGCACACCGGACTTTTTATTGAGCACGTTCAGCGCCTCGTCGATATTCCAGCCGTACTTGTTCATCAAGTACTGGAGAATACCCGNATCCAGGTCGCCGGAACGGGTGCCCATGGGCAGACCGGCAAGGGGTGTGAAGCCCATGGAGGTGTCCACGCNCTTGCCGCAGTCCNCGGCGGAGNCGGAGGAACCGNTGCCCAGATGGCAGGTGATGATCTTCAGNTTGTCAATGGGCTTGCCCAGCATANCGGCACACCGGGCGGCAACATACCGGTGAGAGGTGCCGTGGAAGCCGTAACGGCGCACCTTATCCTTCTCATAGTACTCATAGGGCAGGGCGTAGATATAGGCCTTCTCCGGCATGGTCTGGTGGAAGGCGGTGTCGANTACCGCCACNATGGGTACGCCGGGCATGACGCTTTGGCAGGCCCGGATGCCGGTAATATTGGCGGGGTTGTGGAGCGGCGCCAGGGGGATGCAGTCCTCGATGGCCTTCATCACATCCTCTGTAATGAGTACAGACTGCGCAAAGCTCTCGCCGCCGTGCACCACCCGATGGCCCACCGCGTCGATCTCCCTGNCGTCGGCAATGACGCCGTGCTCCGGAGAGACCAGAGCGTTCAGCACGGACTGGATCGCCTCGGAATGTGTGGGCATGGGGATCTCGAATTCCTTTTTCAGATCCTTGGCAGGCANCTTGTGGGTCAGGCGGCCGTCGATGCCAATGCGCTCACAAAGGCCCTTGGCCAGTACATCGTGGCTGACCGAGTCCATGAGCTGATACTTGAGGGACGAGCTTCCGGCGTTGATTACGAGGATCTTCATTCTTTGACACTCCTTATCTTGAATATATGAGATATTTCAACTTTTTCATTGTGCACTTGCTATTTAGAGAAAAATGTGTTAACTTCTTCACAAAGAAGAAGATTTTTCCCAACATTTATTGTATAACTTTTCTTCAAAAAGGACAACTGTTTTTCTGCGAAAATTAGAAGAAAAATCGTAACGTTTAGGGAGGCGCGCCATGAACGCCGCAGGTATCATTGCTGAATACAATCCATTTCACACCGGACACGCCTATCATATCGCCGAGACACGGCAGCGGCTGGGGGCGGATACGCCCATTGTGTGCGTCATGTCGGGAAACTGGGTACAGCGGGGGACGTGCGCCCTCACCGACAAGTGGACAAGAGCTGGCCTGGCCCTGAGAGGCGGGGCCGATCTGGTGCTGGAGCTGCCTCTGCCCTGGGCTATCTCCTCCGCCGAGGGTTTTGCCCGGGGCGGGGTGGAGGTTTTGAAGGCCACGGGCATAGTGGACATCCTCTCCTTTGGCAGTGAGAGCGGACGATTGGAAGATCTGTGCGCAGTGGCGNGCACTCTGGATGGGGAGGACTACCGAGCCGCCCTCCAGACAGAGCTTGACAAGGGGATCTCCTTTGCGGCCGCAAGAGAGAAGGCGGCCGCAAAGATAGGGGGAAAAGCGGCGACGCTCCTCCGCGGCCCCAATGACAGCCTGGGCGTGGAATACATCCGGGCGGCAGGGCAAGAGCTGACACCGATGGTCATTAAGCGNCAAGGGATTTCCCATGACAGTGACTGCGCGAAAAAGGATTTTGCCTCTGCCTCTTATGTGCGGGAGCGNGNCGAGGCAGGGGAGTGGGACGCAGTGGCCCGCTATACGCCCCGGGGGACGGCCGAAAGCCTGCAAGGGGCGGAACTGGTTCGGATGGAGCGGATAGAGCGGGCGATGCTTGCCCGCCTGCGGCAGATGAAGGGGGAGGATTTTGCCCTCCTCCCCGACAGCGGCAGGGCGGAGGGACTGCCCGNCCGACTGGTGAAGGCGGCGTCCAGGGCGGTGAGCCTGGAGGAGTTNTATGCTTTGGCTAAGACCAAGCGGTATGCCCACGCCCGCATCCGCCGGCTGGCCCTGTGGGCCTTTCTGGGGCTCGCCGCCGCGGATCGGCCGGAGCAGCCGCTCTATCTGCGGGTACTGGGCTTCAACGAACGGGGCCGGCTGCTTTTGAAGGAGATGAAGCGCAGGGCGGGGCTGCCTGTCCTCACCAAGAGCGCTCACATCAAAGCGCTGGGCGAGGAGGCCCAGGCCCTCTTCGCTCTGGAGGCGCGGAGTACCGACCTCTTTGGGCTGTGTTATGACAAAATCAAGCCCTGCGGCATGGAATATACCGCAGGGCCGGTGGTGCTTACGGGTCGCGTTTCAATTTTTCCATGACCGCCCCTTCAAAGCGCTCGCCGTACTTCATGGCCAGGACGAAGAGCAGGATGCCGCCCAGGCCCAACAGTATCATGCCCCAGATGGGGATATGGAGCACTGAGCCGCCCACGGCGGAGGCCACCAGCAGTCCCCAGGGACGGGCCAGGATCACCAAAAGAAGAAACCGACGGGTGGAGATCTCGGTAAGTCCGGCCATGATGCACAGGATATCGTCGGGGAAGAAGGGGAAGAGAAAGGCCAGAAAGAGAAAGCTGTCCCGCTTGCGGCGGATGAGCTCTCCGTACTTTTTCTGATTTGGGCCGCTGACAAACCGTTCGACGAAGGGTTTTCCCAGCGTGCGGCCCAGCTGAAAAACGATGGCGGAACCCAGGATCACCGCCCCGGCGGTGAGGAGAAAGGCGGGGAACGTACCGAAGAGGATGCCCCCGGCCGCAGCGGTGATATTGCTTGGGATGGGGGCCAGGATCACAGAGGCCAGCTGGATGAGGAAAAAGACCAGATGGGAATAGGGCGCAAAGCGTTGGATGTAGCTCTGGATCCCATCGGCGGTGCGGATCGCCTGAAAAAAGCCGGAGCGCCATAGGCCCCAGCTCAGCAGAGCCAGGAAAAGAAGGGTGAGCGCCAGGGTCGCCCGCCACGCCTTCCGCTCTGTGCCCTTTTCCATGGTTCCTCGCCTCCCGCTATGTTTTCTGTAGTCAGAATACCACATTCTGTGCCTGGAATCCATAGCAAAATACGGGCGTTTTTCTTAAAAAAGTCGAAAACTTACCCAGAAAACAAAAAAGCCACACCCGGCATCAGGGTGTGGGAAACTTTCTTGAAGTGGAAATAACTGAATTTATCACCGCTCACTGGGGATCACGGTGGTGCCGGCGAAGATCATATCGTCCACATCTCCGACCCGGTAATCGCTCTCATAAATCAAACTGGAACCTCCTTTCTTTACAGGTCGAGTTTAGTATATCGCACCCACAGAGAAAAAGCAAGGCCTTTTTGTAAAAGTTACACAAATGTAATATGAACATTTTGTGAATAGAGACGAACGGCGGGGATGGNGCCACGGCNATCCCCGCCGTTCCATATTATTCGCTTTGTTCCTTAATGGTGCCCTCCCGATAGGCGGTCAGAAGATCCTCCAGACTGGCGATGCGTTCCCACAGGGCGGCGCCTGTGTCTGTATCGCCCACCAACACCCGCTTGGGCATGGTTTCCACGATGCGCACCTGGGGTGCGCTGCCTCTGGGGTCGGCCTGGATCTGGCCGTAGGGCTTGTGCTGGGCCAGAGCCAGGTGGTGGGAGTTGTAGATGAGGGTGTACCCGCCGAAGCCAGTCTGCCGCTGATAGGCCTTAGAGATGCCGCCATCAATGACGAAGAGGAGCCCGCCGCCCCGGATGGGGCTTTCCCCCTCCTTTTCCTTGACAGGCACATGGCCGTTAACGATGTGGGAACGGGCGGGATCCAGTCCAAATTCCCGCAGAAGCATCTCGCAGGTTTCCCGGCTTTTGACCAGGGAATAGTAGGGGTTATAAACCTCCGTATGGGTCTCCTTCTCGGCCACAAAGTAGCGCTCAAAGGCAGAGAGCTTGCTCTTGCCGAAGAGGGGGGACTTGGGGCCGGCCCAGAGATACCAGAAATAATCCACGGCGCTGTCGTATTCGCTGGTGCCGGGCGTTCCGTAAAAAGCCCGGCGGACTTTGGCGTTGATGGCGTCCAAATAGGCCTTGCCGGTGAGCTCCCGGCCGTCCAGACGAATGGTGTCAAAGGTTCCGTCTTCCCGCATGGGGATGCAGCCGTGGTAGAGCAGGTTGCCGTTAACCACCTTATACATTCCGCCCCGGCTGAGCAGGAAACGCATATGCTTTTTCAGAAGATTGCTGTGCCGGAAGGAGGCGGTGAGCTGGTCGATGAGCTCCTGTTCTCCCCGGGAGAGGACGTCCGGATGCCTGGGATCTACCGTGGGAAAGGAGCGATCCAGCATCTCGTACTTTTTCCCGTCCACCACTACGGTGTNGTCANTAAAGTCGATCCGGGAGAAGAGCGCCCGGTCGGTCATGCCGTACTCCGGGCGGCGTTTGACCAGCTGGCTTTCCAGCTTCAGCTCGATGACAGCCATAGCTTTGTGCATCTTGGAGGCCAGCNGGATATCTACGGGATCGTATACATTCTCGTCCAACACATGGGGGGCGAAGCGGTCACAGGGATCGTCCCGGTATACCTCGGCGGCGAACATGGACAGCGGCCGCAGATTGATGCCGTAGCCGTCCTCGATCTCATCAAAGTTGTTGTAGCTGACCNCCCGGCGCAGGNCGCTGGCCACGCNGGCCTGGTTGCCGGCGAAAGCGCCCANCCAGGCGATGTCGTGGTTGCCCCACTGGATGTCCACATCGTGGAACCGGCGCAGCTCCTCCATGATCCGGTCGGCGTGGGGGCCCCGGTCAAAGATATCGCCGATAATGTGGAGCATATCCACCGCGCAGCCCCGGATCAGGTCACAGAACTGGGCAATGAAGGCGTCAGAGGTGCCGGTGGAGACAATAGAGCGGATGATCTCTTCATAATAACGCTCTTTGTTGTCGTCAGCGTCAGCGTGGAGGAGCTCATCAATGATGTAAGAGAAGTTGGAAGGGATCTTTTTGCGCACCTTGGAGCGGGTGTATTTGGAAGACACCGCCTTGCAGACCTGCACCAGCCGGTAGATGGCGATGCGGCACCAGTTGTCATAGCCCTCGGCGTCCAACTCGCTGCGGAAGCGGTTGAGGGTGTCCACCGGGTTATAAATGAGCATGGCCAGTTCGTCGCGCTCCTTCTCTGAAACCGACCAGGAAAAAAGCGCCTCGATCTTGTCCCGGATGATGCCGGAGGCGCTGGAGAGCAGGTAACTGAAGGCGTCATACTCTCCGTGGAGGTCGCTGAAAAAGTACTCCGTGCCCTTGGGCAAACGGCAGATGGCATTGAGATTGATGATCTCCGCCGAGGCCGCCAGTGCCGTGGGATAGCTGCGGGAGAGGAGCTGTAAGTATTGAAGGTCAGTCATAAAAAGTCCCTCCGCTTATGTTCTGCCATTGAGTATAACATACTTCAGGGAGAAAGTCAGCAAAAAACAGAACGGCGCGTTCAGTTTTTTGCCACGGGTTTCAGATGGAGCCACCGTTCCAAGCGGCGGCGGGGGAAGAGATAGTTGATCAGCAGGGAGATGACCACGCCCACACCGGTGTCGATCATACGGTCGATGGCATAGTCGATGTGGTGGGCGGGAGTATTAAAGAGGATGATGCACAGCACCACGCCCCCGGGCTGAACGCCGCCGGGCCAGTGAAAGCACACACACAGCGTTACCAGAAGCACCACGCCGATAAAGATAAGCGGCAGCCGCAGCCAATAGCAGCCCTCGGGAAAGAGCTGATGCTCCAGCCAGTACATCCCCAAGCCAATGAAACCGCCAATAATGGTGCCGAAAAAGCGGTTGCCGCCGTTCAGGCGTGAATTTTCCATGTCATAACCCAGGCCAAAGATGGCGCCGATACAGGCGAAGGTGGGATTGCGTCCGGGGAGGAAGGCGTAAAGCAGCGCGGTGAACAAAGTGGACAGCGCCGTTTTCAGGCTTCGCAGGCCCAGCCCGGGAAGCGGCGCGTGTACAGGCATGTGATCTTCCATATTCTCATCAGCTTTCCGAAGGATAATANCTTTGATTGCCGGGAACCGATACGTGTTCTCCCCGCCAATCAAAGGTAAACTTATTATAGCAGATAATGGAGAATGGGGAAAGTGGTTTTCTAACATGAGAAAACCCGCCGAAATTTGGCGGGTTTTCTCGCTTATTTTATATTTTTTG
The DNA here is from genome assembly GCA_905219705.1 of Oscillospiraceae bacterium. Classification (GTDB taxonomy): domain Bacteria; phylum Bacillota; class Clostridia; order Oscillospirales; family Oscillospiraceae; genus Vermiculatibacterium; species Vermiculatibacterium agrestimuris. The sequence continues at coordinate 14,095 of CAJMXB010000007.1, forward strand.
TGGCCGGATCATCCAAAAGCTTTCCGTCCTTGGTGAACCGCGAGCCGTGACAGGGGCAGTCCCAGGTGTTCTCCGCTTCGTTCCACTTCAGCGCACAGCCCATATGAGGACAGCGGGGGACGGTAGGCGTTAAAAGGCCCAGGACGCTCTGACCCAAATTGGCGGCCAATTGAGGCTGAAGGACGGAGCGGGAGGGGGAGAAGAGCTTCGCCCAGGCGTTTTTGCGCCCTGTCACCAGATCTGAGAGCAGAAGGGCCGCGGCCATAGAGGAGGTCATTCCCCATGCGTTGAACCCTGTCGCCACATAAAGGTCGGGGGTAGAAGCGGCATATTGCCCGATATAGGGGATGCCGTCCAGGCTCATACAATCCTGGGTGGCCCAGCGGTATTTGACCCGGCTTTTGGGCCAGTGGCGGCGGGCAAAGGCCTCCAGAGCCGCCCAGCCGTCACCCTCCTTGCCGGTCTTATGTCCGCCGCCGCCCAGGATCAAAAGCCCGCCATGATTGCGGAAGGAGAGCCCGTCCAGATNCTTGTCTACATACATTCCGCCCAGGTCGGGGGCATTTTCCAGCGCCAGAACGTAAGAGCGGTGCTGGTAGAGTTTCATAAAATAACTGCCGTGACGGTTCAGAATGGGGAAGTGGGTGGCCACGATGATCTTTTTGGCCCGGATGACCGCCCTGTCTGTTATCGCCTTGTGAGGAGCCAGGGAACGGATGGGGGAATGCTCATAGATATGGAGCCTGGGCAGGAGAGATGCGGCAAACTTCAGGGGATCAAACTGAGCCTGACCGGGAAAGCGCACTGCCCCGGCCACGGAAAAGGGGAGAGGCGGGCGGAGCTCCAAAGAGGCGGGAACGCCCAAATCATTGAGACAGGCGGCCTCTTCCTCTACGCTGGCACGGTCTGTCCGGGAATAGACGAAGGCGTCCCGGGGCAGAAAGTCGCAATCGATGCGTTCGCAGAGGGTTCGGTACTGCTCCAGAGCGGTTTGATTTGCCTCCAGATAGGTCTTGGCGGCGCCTTTTCCCTGCGTTCGCGTCAATTTGGCATAGATAAGGCCGTGCTGTGCGGTGATCTTTGCGGTGNNGTCCTTGGTGATACCGCCACAGACTACATCAGCCTCTGTAAGGGCATAATCCACCCCCAGCTGATGGAGCCGCCAGGCGCAGAGGAGGCCCGCCAGGCCGCCGCCGATAATGAGTANGTCAGTGTTCAGATCGTGATGGAGCTGCCCGAAGGCAGGCAGTGTAGTGTTNGCAGACCAAACGGAGCCCATGAAGCGTCACCTCCGCACTATTGTGTCCGGGCGCCGGTGTTTTTACCCTTGCTCCGTCCGGCTCCCGTTCAGAAAGGGAAAGGCGGGGTTTCCACTTGACAACACAGGTCANGGTTAGTATAATATTATCTGCTTCAAACAGCATCCGGGTNTAGCGCAGTTGGTAGCGCGCATGGTTCGGGACCATGAGGCCGTGGGTTCAAATCCCGCCACTCGGACCAAAGTCGGAGTATCCATGAGGATACTCCGACTTTTTTAGTCAGCGGATCTCATCCCGCATTTTATATGAAAAAGATGACAAAGGCCAGACCACCGCCGTGGTCTGGCCTTTGTTTTTCTCTGTGGAATAGTTGTCCCCCGGAAGGCATAAGCTTCCAGTGAAAAAGGCGGTGGACATGATGGAAAAAACAATGGGGCGGCGGGCCTATCCCCGCGCCCAGGGGACGAGAGCAATATTAGGGGAGCGAGAGAAGCGGCGGCTGATGCAGCTGGGCGCCTGCCTGCTGCTCTTTCTCGCCGTATTTTTCGCCAAGGGGGCGGACAGGCTGGATGCGCTTCAGGNGGATCTGCAGCGCGCGCTTCGCTCCGACGTGGACTTCCGGGCCGCCTTCGCCGACCTGGGTTGGTCATTGGCCTCGGGAAGACCTGTGGCTGAGACCATGGGAGAGCTTTGGGTGGACGTATTCATGCCGAAGGAGAAGCCTGCCTCCACCGCGCTGGGAGAGGACGGACTTCTCTATCAGTCCACCCAACTGGCCTTGCGGCGGCGGGACGCCTCCCCGGCGGCCCTGCTGGCAGGAGCGGTTTCCCGGCCCGATTACGACGATCCTATGGCCGGCAGCGGGGCGCCGCCCGCGGCAGAGCCGGAGCCCATACCCGAACCTGAGCCGGAGCCGGCGGTAGTCTATATGGACTATACCGGCCCCACCCTGCCGGACAATACTACCATGGATCGCTATGCGCTGGGGCTCGGTGAGACAGTAACTCCGGTGATGGCGGTAGAGAGTTCCCCCTTTGGCTGGCGGATGCACCCTCTCGAAAACGAGGAGAAGTTCCATTATGGCGTAGATCTGGCCTCGGAGACCGGTACCACAGTGAAAGCCTTTGCCGCCGGGACGGTGGATTATATTGGAGAGAGCGACGTTTACGGCCAGTACCTCCAACTGGATCACGGCAACGGGGTAAAGAGCTTTTACGCCCACTGCTCCAAGCTGTGCGTCCAGCAGGGACAGACCGTGGCGGCAGGGGAAAAAGTGGCAGAATCCGGGGCTACGGGAGAGGTCACCGGCCCCCATCTCCACTTTGAGCTCAAGCTGAACGGGGTGCGGCTGAATCCGGAATACTATATCGAGACCCAATCGTGAGCTGGGGACGGGTGGAGATCAGCGGCGGAGCCCTGCTGGCAGCTGCGCTTCTTTACTACTTGGACAGCGGCGGGATATTTTTATGGGCGCTTTTGGCCTGCGCGCTCCATGAACTGGGACACTGGTGGGCGATCAGGGCGCTGGGGGGGCGGGTACGGTATCTNCGCCTGTCCTGCGCCGGAGCGGAGCTTCGCCTGTCGGCGGCCCGGCCCTTGCCGCCGGGGAAAATGCTTTTGGCGGCGCTGGCGGGCCCCGGGATGAATCTGCTACTGGCAATGGGGAGCGCCGGTCTGGCCCGCCATGGGGCGGGAGAGCGGCTCTACCTTTTTGCCGGGCTCAATTTAGGCTTAACGCTGTTCAATCTGCTGCCGGCAGGGTGGCTGGACGGCGGCCGGGCGCTGGAGAATTTGCTGGCTCTGCTGGGACGGGAGGAGCTGGGGCGGCGGAGCGCGGAGATATGTTCCATCATAGTGGCTCTGCTCCTGCTGGGGGCCGGATGTTTTTTACTGTGGGAAAGCGGCGGACAGAATTTTACATTGCTCATTGCCGGACTTTGGATGACGCAGGCCGCCCGCCGGGAACAGTGGGGACAGCGGGGTAATTTGGGATAAAAAATAAAATTTTGCTTGCATTAGTGAAAGGGCTGTGATAAAATACCACAGTCTCAATAAAGGGTGTTCCGCTGCGGCGCCGTCCCATCAGGAGCGACGGCACAAAAAGCCGGAATGAACGCCTATAAATCAGGAGGAAAGAAAATGGATCTGATGCAGGCTTTTACCGCCAAGTATGTCAAGGAGACCCCTCCCACTGCCAATGTGGGCGACACCGTTCGGGTGCACGTTCGGGTCAAGGAGGGCAGCCGTGAGCGTATCCAGGTGTTTGAANGCACTGTGATCGCCAAGAAGCACGGCGGCATTGACGAGAGCATCACCGTTCGCCGTATCTCCTACGGCGTGGGTGTGGAGAAGGTTTTCCCCCTCCACGCGCCCGCAGTGGAGAAGATCGAGCTGGTGCGCCGGGGCAAGGTGCGCNGGGCGAAGCTCTATTACCTNCGCGACCGCGTGGGAAAGGGCGCCAAGCTCAAGGAGAAGCTGTAAGAGATCATTCAAAAAAGGAGCGGGAGACCGCTCCTTTTTTGTGCCTATATGGCTTTTCAAATGGGAAAAAGTTATGTATAATGAAAGACGATCTCTGCAATGGTGAGGGCCGGCTCCTTGGGTGAATGACCGCATTTCCGGATAAATGTTTCGCAATACGATTTAGGAGGCCAGCAGCCCCAAAGCCAGCAGGTGGGCAGGATAGAGGAAATACCAGAGCCATTTCACAAAGGGGATATCCGGGCCCTTTTTTTCGTTATAGAGAAAGGTGAGCCCCACCCCCAGCAGAGGGCCGAAGCCGTAGAGAANAAAGTTGGAAAGGCGAAGCCCCTCTGAGAGCGTCAGAGCCAGCAGCTTCCAGCGGCTGGAGGGATACAGAAAAAGCCAGAGAAGCGCTTTTTTGCCCACAAACCAGTGGTCGGTAAGATAGAAGGTCAGGATAAACAAAATGTACCGTCCGCCCCCTTCAAAGAGGGCGAAATGCCAGGAGAGAAATACCGACAGGGCCGCCAGGACATAGCCCAGGCCGGGCCGACTTTTATTGCCCCAGTCCATGGCTCGCAGGGTCAGAAGGCCTATGAGCTGAGTGAAAATAATATTTCCGTGGGCTTGGAAAAGAAGAGAATAAGGCCCCTCCGCCAGACAGGCGAATATCAGCAGCCGCAGGGCGTATTTTTTGAAGTCCTTGGTGTGGCGGTAGCCTTGGGCAATGGCCCAGAGAAAGATGGGGGCGGAGACGCGACCAATGTAGTGGGAGGCGTGGAACAGCGCTTCAAACAGCTCCGCCGAAATAGCAGGAAACAGCGTGGGCAGGATCAGGGCCGGCGGGTAAACGTAAGCGATATGATCCCAGAGCATAGTCAGCAGAGCAATGATTTTTAGAGTAAACGATGACATGACGGTTTCTCCTCTTTTTTGGAATGTCCATAAGATAGAGGAGAAATCTTACAACAAAGAGGACAAATTTCTTCCAATTTTCTTTCAAAAGAGGTGGAGATATGAACATCCAATGGTATCCCGGCCACATGACCAAGACGAGAAGGCAGATCGAGGCCGATCTGGGCCTGGTGGACATGGTGGTCGAGATCATCGACGCCCGCATTCCCATCTCCTCCCGAAACCCGGATATCGACGCCATCTGTGCCGCCAAGCCCCGGCTCGTCGTCCTCAACCGGGCCGACCAGGCCGACCCCGCAGCCAATCGGCTGTGGGCAGAGACCTTTCAGGCCAGGGGTTTTGCCGTGCTGGAGACCGACGCCAAGACAGGGAAGGGCATTGAAAAATTCNCCGCCGCCTCACGGCAGCTNTTGAGCGAGCAGATCCAGCGCTGGAAGGCCAAGGGACTGGTGGGCCGCCCGGTGCGGGCCATGGTGGTGGGAGTGCCCAACGTGGGCAAGTCCACCTTTATCAACCAGGTGGCAAAGCGCCGATCCGCCAAAGCGGCCGACCGCCCCGGTGTGACCCGCGGCAAGCAGTGGGTCACGGTAGACCAGGGCCTCTCTCTGCTGGATACCCCCGGTATCCTGTGGCCCAAGTTCGAGGATGAGCAGGTAGGGCTCCACCTGGCATATACCGGCGCGGTGAAGGACGACGTGATGGATGTGGAGACCCTGGCCTGCCGGCTGATGGACGACCTGGCAAGCCGCTATCCCCAGGCGCTGAAGGAGCGTTATAAGCNGGAGATCCCGGAGAAAGAGGCGGGCCAGGACAGCGTGGCCTATGGCTATGAGCTTCTCCAGGCGAGCGCCCGGAAACGGGGGTTCCTTATCTCCCNCGGCGAGGCGGATACCGAGCGGATGGCCCGCATCCTTTTAGATGAGCTGCGGGGCGGCAAGCTGGGCCGCTTTACGCTGGAATGGCCGGAGGCGGCGCTATGAGCTTTTGGGAACAGGAGGAGCGCTGCTGGGCAGAGGGCTATGCCCTGGTCTGCGGCGCCGATGAAGCGGGGGCCGGGCCTCTGGCGGGGCCGGTCTATGCTGGAGNGGTGATCCTGCCGCGATACATAGAACTGTCGGGTCTCAATNACTCAAAACAGCTGACGGAAAAGAGCCGTGAAGCACTTTTCCCNGTCATACAGGAGCGGGCGGAGGCTTGGGCGGTAGCCAGCGTGGATGCCGCCGAGATCGACAATACTGACATTNTNAGCGCCCGGATAAAGGCCANGCAGATGGCCATTGACGCTCTGGGCCGCAAGCCGGACTTCGCTCTCATCGACGGAAACCGGGACAAGGGGCAGACCGCCGCCATCATCACGCCTCACCGCTGCGTTGTAAAGGGAGACAGCTTGTCGGCCTCCATGGCGGCNGCCTCCATTTTGGCCAAGGTGAGCCGTGACCGGTATATGCTGGAGATGGCGCAGCGGTACCCGGAATATGCCTTTGAGCGGCACAAGGGCTACGGGACTAAGCTCCACTATGAGCGGCTGGACAAGTATGGCCCCAGTCCTATCCACCGAAAGACTTTCCTGCGGACATGGGAGGGGCGGAAATGAGCGTTGGAGGAGACAGAAAGCTTTTGGGCCGCTGGGGAGAGGACTTGGTGGCCAAAGAGCTGCGGCGGCAGGGCTGCCGCATTGTCGCCGCCGGGTGGCACTGCCGCTTCGGGGAGATCGACCTGATCGCCGACGACGGAAAATTCCTGCGTCTGGTGGAGGTAAAGCTGCGGAAGAACGCAGATTTTGCCCTGGCCAGAGAGGCGGTGGACGCCCGGAAACAGGGGAAACTGCGTGCCGCAGCGGAGCTTTATCTGGCCTGGAATCCGACCCGACTCCAGCCCCGGTTCGACGTGGCAGAGGTATACGCCCCCCAGGGGATGGCCACAGAGCGGCCGGAGATCAACTATATCGAAAACGCCTTTTGAGGAGGCTTTGGAATGCAGGTCTTTGACGGACATTGCGACACCCTTTTGCGCTGTTACCGGCAGGGAGGGGGCTTCCGGGAGAATTCCGGGCACCTGGACTTGAAGCGCATGGGGAAGCTGGGGAAATGCGCCCAGTTCTTCGCCGTCTTCGGTTCTCCTGACGAGACGCCGGGATGCTCTCTGTGGGAAGTATTCCTGGCCCAGGAGGCCATCTTCCGGCGGGAGATGGCGGCCAACAGCGGTCTGGTGACACATTGCCGTACCGCCGGGGAGGCGGAGGCGGCCTGGGCGGCAGGAAAGCAGGCCGCCTTTCTCTCCGTGGAGGGAGCGGAGCTGCTGGAATGTGACCTCCAAAAGCTGGAGGAGGCTTACCACATGGGCGTTCGGGCGGTGAACCTGACCTGGAACCATGAAAACCACCTCTCCGGCAGCAACAACGAATCCTCCCAAAAGGGTCTGACGGAGCAGGGGAAGTCCTTTGTACGGCGGATGCAGGAGCTGGGGATGCTGGTGGACGTGTCCCACCTGTCAGACCCCGGCTTTTGGGATGTGATGGAGCTGACGCGGAAACCGGTTTTTGCCAGTCACTCCAATTCACGGGCCATATGTCCCCACAAACGGAACTTGACCGATGAGCAATTTACTGCCATAATAGGCAATCATGGAGTGNCNGGGCTGAATATGGCCGCTGAGTTTNTCGGGCAGAGCGAACCCACCATAGATACGGTGGTGGCGCATATCGAGCACTGGCTGAGCCTGGGCGGTGGGAAAAACATCTCCCTGGGCGGCGATTGGGACGGTATCAAGGACATGCCGCGGGGGATCGCCGGGTTTCAGGATCTGGAGGCCGTAGCGGAGTGTCTGCTCCGAATGAACTATCCGGAACAGCAGGTAAAAGACCTGTTTTACAATAATTTGATGAGGGTCGTGAGAGAAGTATGTACTATGTAAGCACCAGAGACCGACTGAGCAAGACCACGGTAGCGGGGGCCATCGCCTACGGTCTGGCCCCTGACGGCGGGCTTTATACGCCCGAGGCCATCCCCTCTTTGGCGGGGAACGCCCTGAACACCCTAAAGGATATGACCTACCAGCAGCGGGCGGTCTATCTGATGAACATGTATCTGGACGGCTTCTCCGCCTCTGAGCTGTCCGGTTTTGCCGCCAAGGCATACGGCAGCGGACGCTTTGACGATCCCAGGGTGGCGCCGATCCGTAAGGTGGACGACGCCACATACANCTTGGAGCTGTGGCACGGGCCCACCTGCGCGTTCAAGGNTATGGCCCTTCAGATGNNGCCCCATCTGCTCACTGCCTCCCTGCGGAAGGCGGGGGAGAACAAGATGGTGTGTATCCTGGTGGCCACCTCCGGTGATACGGGCAAGGGCGCCNTGGAGGGGTTCAAGGATGTGCCGGGCACTCGGATCCTGGTATTCTATCCCAAGGATGGGGTCTCCGCCATCCAGGAGCTTCAGATGAACACCCAGGAGGGCGTCAACGTGGGCGTCTGCTCGGTGGTGGGCAACTTTGACGATGCCNAGACCGGCGTCAAGCGCATCTTCTCCGACGCCGACTTAAAAGCGGAGTTGGCGGGCCGCGGTGTGTTTTTGTCCTCCGCCAATTCCATCAACTGGGGGAGGGTGCTGCCCCAGATCGTCTACTACGTCTCCGCCTACTGCGATATGATGAAGGAGGGGGCCATCGAGAAGGGGGACAGACTCAACGTCTGTGTCCCCACCGGCAACTTCGGCGATATCCTGGCGGCCTGGTATGCCAAGCAGATGGGGGTGCCCCTTGGGCGGCTTATCTGTGCGTCCAACAGCAACAATGTCCTGACCGACTTTATTGAGACCGGAGTCTATGACCGCAACCGGCCCTTCTACAACACCATTTCCCCCTCCATGGACATCCTCATCTCCTCCAATTTGGAGCGGCTCCTCCACGCCTACACCCACGGAGACGCCAGCCAGGTCAAGGGCTGGATGGACGCCCTGGCTGAGACGGGCCGTTACGAGGTCTCCGCCCCGGTAAAACGAGCGCTGGATCGGGATTTCGCCGCCGCCTGGTGCGACGACGCCGCCGCGAAAGCCGCCATCGGAAAGATGTGGAGGGAGAAGCAGTACCTTATCGATCCCCACACCGCTGTGGCAGTGAACGCCCTGGAGCAGTACCGCGCAAAGACCGGGGACGATGCGCCCGCCCTGGTGGTCTCCACCGCCAGCCCCTTCAAATTCTGTCCCGCCGTCATGGAGGCCATCGGCGTGTCCGAGCCTGCCCAGGGGCTGGACAGCATCCGGCAGCTGTCTGACCTCACCGGCCTGGCCGCGCCCGAGCCGCTGGCGGAGCTGGCGGGAAAGCGCGTCCGCTTTGACCNCACNACNGAGAAGGAAAATATGGTGGACGCTGTCCGGGAGATGCTTCGGTNATGGCTCTGTACGCCATCGGCGATACCCACCTCTCCCTGGGGGGCAGCAAGCCCATGGACACCTTTGGCGGCGCCTGGNNGGGCTATGTGGAAAAGCTCCGCGCAGCCTTTGCCCCGCTGACGCAGGAGGACGTGGTGGTCTTCTGCGGCGACCTGAGCTGGGGCATGAGCTTAGAGGAGGCCCTGCCCGACTTTCGGTTTTTAGACGCCCTGTTTCCCGGGAAAAAATACTTTGTGAAGGGCAATCACGACTATTGGTGGACGACCGCCAACAAGATGCTGTATTTTTGGAACAGCCATGGCCTGACCAATTTTGCCCTGCTCCACAACAACTGCCAGCTGTATGGTGACGTGGCTCTGTGCGGCACCCGGGGCTGGTTTTTCGAGGAGGAGTCTGACGGCCACAACGAGAAGGTCTTCAAGCGGGAGGTGCTCCGGCTGGAGACCTCGCTGAAAGCGGCGGGGGAGCGGGAGAAGCTCTGCTTCCTTCATTACCCGCCCCTTTATCAGGGTTATATCTGTNAGGAGATCGTGGATCTGTTGGAGTATTATCAGGTCACAGCCTGCTATTACGGCCACCTCCACGGCGGCAGTCACCGGCTGGCCCAGGAGGGACGGCGGGGAAGCGTGGAATACCACCTGATCGCAGGCGATTATGTGAATTTTATCCCCCAAAAGATCATGACCGGGGCGGGTGAATAAAAAAGTTCAGACAATTATTGAAAAAATACTGGAAATATGCGCCTATCCCTGCTACAATAAACAAGATATCGCAAGACGGGNCCTGCCGCCGAAAAAATGGTCGGTGCCCCGCTTACAGGAGGAAGTACAAACATGAACGTGAAGAGTGTTGAGAAACTGGAAAAGAGCATGGTCGCCCTGACCATCGAAGCCAGCGCCGAGGAATTCGAGGCCGCCATTGAAAAGGCCTATCGGAAAAATCGTGGCCGCATTGCCATTCCCGGTTTCCGCAAGGGCAAAGCTCCCCGGAAGATCATCGAGACCATGTACGGCGCTGAGATCTTCTATGAAGACGCTATCAACGACCTCTATCCCGACCTCTTCGCCCAGGCGGCGGAGCAGGAGAAGCTGGATACTGTGGCCTATCCCGAGGTGGAGCTGCTGGAGGCCAATAAGGAGGGCTTCTCCTTCAAGGCCACCGTGGCAGTCCGTCCCGAGGTGAAGCTGGGCAAGTATAAGGGCCTCACCGCCCCCAAGGAGACTGTGAAAGTCACCGAAAAGGACATTGATGAGGAGCTCAAGCCCTACATCCAGCGTGCCACCCGCATGGTGGATGTGGAGCGGAAGGCGAAGAAGGGCGACACCGTGACCATCGACTTCGAGGGCTTTATGGACGGCAAGGCTTTCGACGGCGGCAAGGGCGACAACTATGACCTGGAGCTGGGCTCCGGCTCTTTTATCCCCGGATTCGAAGATCAGCTCATCGGTGTCAAGCCCGGCGCCGAGAAGGATGTGAATGTCACCTTCCCTGAGGAGTATCAGGCGGAGGAGCTGGCGGGTAAGCCCGCCGTGTTCAAGGTGACGGTGCATGCCGTAAAGGAGAAGCAGACCCCCGCCCTGGCCGACGANTTTGCCAAGGACGTCTCCGAGTTTGAGACGCNGGCTGCGCTGCGCAAGGATCTGGGTGATAAGCTCACCGAGCGCCGGGAGCGCCAGGCCAACAGCGCTTTTGAGGAGGCGCTGCTGGATCAGGTTACCGAGAACATGACCGTGGAGATCCCGGAGGCCATGGTGGAAATGCGGGCCCAGCAGATGCTGGAGGATTACGCCCAGCGCATCACCAGCCAGGGNATCCCNTTCNAGNAGNATCTGGCCATNACCGGCCTTACCGTAGATATGCTCAAGCTCCAGGCTTCCGAGGGGGCCGCGCGCCAGGTCAAGACCGATCTGGCCCTTCGGGCTGTGGCCGAGGCTGAGAAGATCGAGGTCACAGAAGACGATATCGCCGCCGAGTGCGAGCGTCTGGCGCAGCAGTACGGCATGCCCGCTGAGAAGGTCAAAGAGATCGTACCCGCGGCTGACCTGACCCGCGACCTGAGCAACCAGAAGGCCGCCAAGGTGATCTTCGACTCCGCTAAGGCGGGGAAGGCTCCCGCCAAGAAGGCCACCAAGAAGGACGAGACCAAGGCGGAGGAGAAGCCTGCCAAGAAGACGGCGGCTAAGAAGACCGACGCCAAGGTTGAGGAGAAGCCCGCTAAGAAGACGGCGGCCAAGAAGACCGAGACCAAGGCCGAAGAGAAGAAGCCCGCGGCCAAAAAGACCACCAAGAAGGCCAAGAGCGAGGAATGATTTTCCTCTAATGGGGAATACTGTGGTGTGTTTTTCCTGTGAATTCGCGAATAAGGAGACTTTCCAGCTATGAGTTTGGTACCTTATGTAGTAGAGCAGACCAGTCGGGGCGAGCGCTCNTATGACATTTTTNCCCGGCTGCTCAACGACCGCATTATCTTCCTGGGTGAGGAGGTAAACGCCACCACGGCTTCTCTGGTCGTGGCGCAGCTTCTCTACCTGGAAGCCCAGGATCCCGACAAGGAGATCCAGTTCTACATCAACAGCCCCGGCGGCTCCGTCACCGACGGTATGGCCATCTACGACACCATGCAGTATATCAAATGCGACGTGTCGACCATCTGCATTGGTATGGCCGCCTCCATGGGCGCTTTCCTTCTGTCTTCGGGAACCAAGGGAAAGCGTCTGGTTCTGCCCAATGCAGAGATCATGATNCACCAGCCCTCTNCCGGGACCCAGGGCCAGATCACTGATATGGCCATCCATCTCAAGCGGCTGGAGATCATCAAGAAGCGCATGAATCAGATCTTAGCCAACAATACAGGCCGGTCTGTGGAAGAGGTCACCGCCGCCTGTGAGCGGGACAACTTCATGTCCGCTGAGGAGGCCAAGGAATTCGGCCTGGTGGATAAGGTCATCTATCACCGCTGATAAAACAGGGGAGCGGGGCCGCATAGCTCCGCTCCTTTGAGCGTCTTTTGATTTTTTCTGTGAGGTAACGAACGATGCCGAAAAACGACGAACACAAGTCTGTCCGCTGTTCATTCTGCGGCAAGCCCCAGGAGGAGGTCGCCCGCATTATTGCCGGGTCAGGAGTCTATATCTGCAATGAATGTGTACATCTGTGCATGTCCATTCTGGATGACGCCGAGGACACACCCGACCATGCCTTTCACCCGGAGTCGGCGGGGGCGATCCCCACTCCGAAGGAGATCCACCAGGTGTTGGATCAGTATATTATCGGCCAGGAAGAGGCCAAAGTGGCGCTCTCTGTCGCGGTCTATAACCACTATAAGCGCATCTACTTTGACGGCGGGGACGATGTGGAGCTCCAGAAGAGCAATATCCTGCTCCTGGGCCCCACCGGCTGCGGTAAGACCCTCTTCGCCCAGACTCTGGCCAGGGTGCTGAAGGTGCCCTTTGCCATCGCTGACGCCACCACGCTCACCGAGGCCGGCTATGTGGGCGACGATGTGGAAAATATCCTGCTGCGCCTGGTGCAGGCCGCCGACTACGATGTGGAGCTGGCAGAGCGGGGGATCATCTACATCGATGAGATGGACAAGATCGCCCGGAAGAGCGAAAACACCTCCATTACCCGGGATGTGTCCGGCGAGGGCGTGCAGCAGGCACTTCTGAAGATCCTGGAGGGCACCGTGGCCAACGTCCCGCCACAGGGAGGCCGCAAGCATCCCCATCAGGAGTTCATTCAAATCAACACCAAGAATATCCTCTTTATCTGCGGCGGCGCCNTCGACGGTCTGGAGAAGATCATCGAGCAGCGGCTGGATAAGAAGGCCATTGGCTTCGGCGCGGAGATCAAGAGCAGGTCGGAGCGGGACACCGGCGCCCTCTTCTCTGAGGTGCAGCCCCACGATCTGATCAAGTTCGGCATCATTCCCGAGCTGGTGGGCCGCCTGCCTGTGGTGACCTCTTTGACCTCCCTGACCCGTAAGCAGCTGGTGCGCATCCTCACCGAGCCCAAGAACGCCCTGGTGCGCCAGTATCAGAAGCTTCTGGAATATGATGATGTGACCTTGGAATTCCAGCCCGAAGCCCTCGCCGCCGCGGCCGATAAGGCGCTGGAGCGGGGGATCGGCGCCCGGGGATTGCGGGCTGTACTGGAAGAGGTTATGACCCACACCATGTACGACGTGCCCTCCGATCCCACCATCTCGAAAGTGATGGTCACTCCGGAGAGCGTCAGGGGAGAGGCCATGCCCGAGCTTATCCGGGATCGGGAGAAGGCCGCCCGGCCCAAACCGGGCAGCGGCAAGACCGATCAACCGCGGCCCAGTCTGCNGGACACCGCCTCCTGAAACAGAGCGAACACCCTTCGGGGCNGGAAAGACNCCGCCCCGATTTTTCCAAGCTGACGCAGCAGGGAGGAAGACCATATGACGTTGAATATGCAGAAGGCGGAATTTATCCGCTCGGCGGCGGGTGCGAAGGATTTTCCCAGGGACGGGCTGCCCCAGGTGGCGTTTGCGGGCCGTTCCAATGTGGGGAAATCCTCCGTCATCAACCGGCTTTTGAACCGGAAAACTTTCGCNCGTGTGGGCTCCGCACCGGGAAAGACTACCCACATCAACTACTTTCTTATCGATCAGAAGCTCTACCTGGTGGATCTTCCCGGCTACGGTTATGCCAAGGTCTCTCAGGCGGAGAAGGAGCGCTGGGCAAAGCTCATCCAGAGCTGGTTTGACGACCCCGCGCTTATGACCCTGGGCATCCTCATCGTGGACGCCCGCCNCAAGCCCANCGCCAATGACATNTCCATGGCGGAGTACTTTAAAGCCTCGGGCAAGCCCTGGGTAGTGGTGGCCAATAAGCTGGACAAGCTGAAAAAGAGCGAGATTGAGCCAAACCTGGTTCAGATCAGGGATACCTTAGAGCTGCCGGATACCGTAAAGGTCATTCCCTTTTCGGCCGAGAAGGGGACAGGTCGGGAGGCGCTTTGGGGGCTGCTTTTGGATTACATGGATGACAGCAAATAAAAAAAGGACGCCGAGCCCTCGGCGTCCTTTTTCCGCACTTGTATCTCTATGAAAANTTTGCTATAATAGCCGCAGCCGGTCGTTCTTCGGATGGAAGGGACGATAGGCGCAGCGGCCCCGATGGGCATTGACGCTGTAATAGGACGATTTACTTTTTAATGGGCGGTGAGGTCGTTGGTCAGCTGGAACAGCCTTTTTACGCATATGGACTGGTATGGGCTGTTGGATCTGCTGATCTCCGCAGTGGCGGCTCTGCTGTGCATCACGCTCCATGAGCTCTCCCACGGCTTTACAGCCTACCGGCTGGGCGACCCCACCGCTAAAAACGCCGGGCGGCTCACTCTGAACCCTGTCCGCCATATCGACCCATTCGGCCTGGTGATGATGCTGGTGGCCAAGGTGGGCTGGGCAAAGCCGGTTCCGGTGGATATGCGGTATTTTAAGCATCCTAAGCGGGGGATGGCGGTCACCGCGCTGGCGGGGCCCGCCTCCAACTTTGTTCTGGCTTTTTTGGCTGTGGCCCTCTTCTCCCTTGTTTTTCGCCTGCCCTCCGTTTCCGACAGCTTTCTCCTGCCTCTGATGCTGCTGCAGGCATTTTTGGCCAATGTCGCTATTTTGAGCGTGGGCCTGGGGATATTCAATCTCATCCCCATCTCGCCGCTGGACGGCTCCAAGGTGCTCTTTTCCTTCCTGCCGGACAAAGTTTATATGAATATCCTGCGCTATGAACGCTATGTGATGATCGCCGTGCTCCTGCTGACTATATCCGGGTTTTTCTCCCGGCCGTTAAGCTGGCTCATCGTCCGTGTGCTGGAAGGATTCTGCTCCCTGTGCGGCCTTTCCCAGGGGATCGAATATCTGCTGGCCTTTTCCCATTTGTTCCAATATTTTCACTTCTGAAGGGCGGGTGAGACCTGCGTGGACGCTCCCATCTATCATCTGGAAAAGGTAGTTCGCACCCGTGCTGAGGATGCGGAGGATTTCACCGGCCCCCTCGATCTGATCCTCAGCCTTCTGGCCAAGAATAAAATGGAGATCCAGGATATCCAGATCTCCCTCATATTGGATCAATACCTGGCCTGGATCGAGAAGCGGCGCGCTCTGGATCTGGAGGTAGCCAGTGAATTTATCACCATGGCCTCCCAGCTCATGTTCATCAAGACCAGGATGCTCCTGTCCATCCACGACGAAGAGGCCATCTCGGAGCTGGATCAGCTCATTGCCTCCCTGGAAGAGCATCAGCGTCACGNGAATNTTGCCCGCNTCCANGCGNTGATCCCCCGGCTCTCTGACCGGTATGCCGTCTGCCGGGACTATATTACCAAAGTGCCGGAGCATCTNCCGGTAAACAAGGTCTACCGTTATAGCCATAAGCCCGCGGATCTGCTTCGGGCCATCACATCCGCCCTGGAACGGGTGGACAACCAGCTCCCNCNGCCCATGGCCGCCTTTGAGNGCATTGTGGGCCGGGAGCCCTATCCCGTCAGCGACAAGGCGGGAGAGATCCTGGAGCGGCTGCGCCGCTNCGGCGTTACCCGCTTCCATACCCTCTTCCAGGGAAACAGGAGCCGCAGCGAGATCGTGGCCACCTTCCTGGCGGTGCTGGAGCTGTGCAAGGCGCGGCGGCTGCGGCTGGCAGGGACGGAGACCGACTGTACTGTGACCAGCATCGGTGGAGGCGACGAGGATTTTGAGTTTTCCGCCGATACCTATTGAGAGGAGGGGCCTTTATGGAATTGAAAGAAGTGGAATCCGCCATTGAGGGCATCCTCTTTGCCGCCGGCGAACCGGTGGGGGTGGAGCGGCTGTGTATGACCCTGGAGATCGACCGGGAGACCGCCGACGCCGTGTGCCAGCGGTTGGCCGACCAGTACAGTTATGAGCGCCGGGGCATCCGCCTGGTACGGCTGGAAAACTGTTATCAGCTCTGCTCCGCTCCGGAGTACGCCGAGTACATCCGCAAGGCCTTTGAGAGCCGCCGGCCTGCCCGGCTGAGCCAGCCTGCGCTGGAGGTGCTCTCCATCATCGCCTATTACCAACCCACCACAAAGGCATACNTAGNCCAGANCCGAGGGNTGGACAGCTCCTACACGGTGGGTCTGCTCACAGAGCGGGAACTCATTGAGGAGTGTGGTCGCCTGGCGGTGCCGGGCCGGCCCATCCTCTACCGCACCACCCAGAACTTTCTGCGCTCCTTTGGCCTATCCAGCCTGGAGGAGCTGCCCGAGCTGCCCAATGCCTCTGCCGANGACGAACAGATCACCCTNNATATGCAGGCGGATATCGCCCGGCTCCAGCTGCAGCAGGAGCCGGAGCAGTCCGGGGAGGAAGAGGCGCCCATCACCGACGAGGAGCTGGAGGCCGCTGCTCTGGAGCTGGCGCAGCAGGAGGCCGCTGAGGAGACAGGGGGCGAGCCGGCGGAAGAGGAACCGCTATGACGGCCCTGAAGATCCTTCTGGCCATTCTGCTTCTCTTTTTCCTGTTGGGATGGATCCGGGTGGGAGGGGGCGTTGAATATGCCCAGGAAGGTCTCCTGGTTCGGGTACGGGTAGGCGCGCTCTGGCTTCAAGTTTTTCCCATAAAAAGGGAGAAAAAAGGGAAAAAGTCCCAAAAGGTGAAACCAAAAAAAGAGCCGGAGGAGCCGGAGGCTAAGAAGGGCGGAACGCTGGGTATGATCAAAGACCTGCTGCCTATAGCCTGTGAGGCGGCGGGGGAACTCAAAGAGCGCATCCGCATCGACAAGCTTCTTCTGGATTTCGTCTTCGGCGGCTCAGACCCTGCCAACACCGCGATGATTTTCGGCTATTCCAATGCTGCCATCGGTATGCTTTTGCCCCTTTTCGAGCACAATTTTAACGTGAAGGAGCGCCGAGTGCGTACGGCTATGGATTTTACCGCCAAGGAGCCGATCGTCTATATTTACGCCGCTTTTTCCGCCCGGATCGGCCAGCTGGTGAGCTTTGCGCTCCGGTTCGGCTGGAAATTTTTGAAGATCTATTTGAGGAATAAAAACAGGCAAAAAGTGCAAAAAAACGCAAAGAAAGAGGCGATTTGACATGGACGAAAAGAAACATCCTCTCAGCGAGCTCATGGGGTCTACCATGGACAAGATCCAGCTCTTGGCGGATTCCAACACAGTGGTGGGCGAGCCCATTGTCACTGACGACGTGACGATCCTGCCCATTTCCCGGTTGAGCTTCGGTTTCGGTGTGGGCGGCGCCGACTTTACCACAAAGAACCAGAAGCCCACCGCCGACAACTGCTTTGGCGGCGGCAGCGGAGCCGGCGTAAACATTGATCCCATCGCGTTTCTCGTGGTGCGGGACGGCAACGTCCGTATCCTGCCCCTTCTGCCTCCCGCCGAGGGCGTGATCGGCCGGGTGGTGGATATGGTTCCCGAATTGGTGGACAAGGTCACCGATTTCGTGGAAAAACAGCAGGAGAAGAAGGATAAAACTGATATTTAAGGCGCATACTGACGTCATCTCTGTTTGGGAGGCGGCGTCACATGAAACGAGCCATTGCGGTCTTTGCGGCCTTGATCCTGTTATGTCCGACCTGTTTCGCGGCGGAGGCCCCGGTGGTCTCCGCCGCCTCCGCTGTTCTGATGGATGCCCAAAGCGGGCGGGTGCTCTATGAGAAGGACGCCCACTCCCAACGGCTCATCGCCAGCACCACCAAGCTGATGACCGCTCTGGTGGCGGTGGAATCCACCGCCCTGGACACGCAGATCACCATGAAACCGGAATACCAGGCGGAGGGCTCCTCCATGTATCTGCGCTTTGGGGAGGAGCGGACGCTGGAGGAGCTGCTCTATGGCCTTCTGCTGGCCTCCGGGAACGACGCCGCCCTTGCCATTGCCGGAGGCTGCGGCGGGGACGTGGAGACCTTCGTTGGCTGGATGAATGAGAAGGCCGCGGAGCTTGGCATGGAGGACACGCATTTTGCCAATCCCAACGGCCTGGACGCAGAGGGGCATTATTCCACCGCCTATGACCTGGCCCTGCTGGGCCGGGCGGTATTGGAAAATGAGACTTTGGCCAAGCTGGTGTCCACCAAATCCATCACCGTAGCGGGGCGGAGCCTTACCAACCACAACAAATTGCTCTGGCGGTACGAGGGCTGTACCGGTATGAAGACCGGCTATACCGACGCGGCCGGCCGCACGCTGGTCTCCAGCGCACAGCGGGACGGTCAGAGCCTCATCTGTGTCACATTGAAGGCCCCCAACGACTGGGACGACCACGCCAAGCTCTTTGACTATGGCTTTGAGACCTGGCCCAGCCGTCCGCTGGCCCGGGCGGGAAAGATCTTCCGGACGCTGCCCGTCTCCGGGAGCCTTCTGTCCCAGGTGGAGGTGGTCACCGATAGGGATGTGGCCTATCCTCTGTCGACGGGAGAGCGGGTGCGGGCCGTGATCACGCTGCCCGACCGGGTAGAGGCCCCTGTGCAAAAAGGGACGATCGCAGGGAAGCTGTGTTTTTGGGCGGGGGAGACGCCCGTGGGGGAGACCTACCTGCTCTACAGAGTCGATATCCCTGAAAATGTGCCGGAACCCACCTTGTTTGACCGGATCAAAGAGTTCCTGCAAAGGGGAGAGGGGAGCGCTGTCCTGGCTACCGCTTTCCTACAGGAAATACCGGCCTCGCCAGTGGCGGGGCGGAGGTGAACTTCATGGAAGAGAGACTGCAAAAGCTCCTCTCCGCCGCGGGGGTCTGCTCCCGCCGCTCGGCGGAGCGCTACATAACAGAGGGACGGGTAAAGGTCAACGGCGTTCCCGCTCAGCTGGGGATGAAGGCCGACCCGGAGCGGGATGAGATCACAGTGGACGGCACGGCCCTGCCCCAAACGGAGAAACGGGTGTGGCTCATGCTCAACAAGCCCGCGGGACGGGTGACCACTCTCTCTGACGAAAAGGGCCGCAAAACGGCGGCGGAGCTGGTGGCCGACTGCGGCGTGCGGGTCTGGCCTGTGGGCCGGCTGGACATCGACTCCGAGGGACTNCTCCTGNTCNCCNACGACGGGGAGGGCACCCACCATCTTCTCCATCCCNGCCATGAGGTGGAGAAGGAGTATCATGTGATCGTGGAGGGGGATGCGTCCGCCGCCCTCCCCATCCTAAACGGCCCGATGGAGCTGGATGGAGAGCTGCTGGCCCCCGCCAAGGTATCCCTGCTTGACCAGCGCTCCGCCTCGGCCCGCCTCTCGGTCATCATCCATCAGGGCAAAAATCGCCAGGTACGCCGGATGTGCGCCGCCGCTGGCCTGACCGTAAAGCGGCTGCGGCGGGTTCGGGAGGGCGCTCTCCATCTGGGGGAGCTGCCCGCCGGGAAATGGCGCTGGCTCACCGGGGAAGAGGTATCTCAGCTCCTCTTCTGATCCCTGCAGGATCGCAGAATGTACTTGCAAAAAACAGTTGCTTTTCCGCGTGGAAGCGGCTATGATTAGCAGTGGAATGGTTTCCAAAACTGGGAAAGCCGAGGAGTTCCTATGGTAAAAGATATCCTGTCTGTGATCCAGAGCCAGCGGCCTGGCTTCTCTAAGGGCCAGAAACGGATCGCGGACTACATCCTGACCTCCTATGACAAGGCGGCCTTCATGACCGCCAACAAGCTGGGCAAGACCGTCAACGTCAGTGAATCCACCGTGGTGCGCTTTGCCGCCGAGTTGGGCTATGACGGCTATCCCGCCATGCAGAAGGCCCTTCAGGAGATGATCCGCAACAAGCTCACCGCCATCCAGCGCATCGAGGTCTCCAATGACCGTATGGGCAATGAGGATGTACTTACCATGGTGATGCACGCCGACGCAGAAAATATCCGCCACACACTGGAAGAGGTGGATCGGGACAGTTTTGACCAGGCGGTGAGCGCCCTTTTGAGCGCCCGGCGCATCTACATTATGGGCGTTCGCTCCGCCTTTGCCCTGTCTAACTTCCTGGGCTTTTACTTTAACATGATGTTTGAAAATGTAGTGGTGGCCCACACCAACTCCTCCAGCGAGCTTTTTGAGCAGATCCTCCGCATTGGGGCGGGAGACGTGATCGTAGGTATCAGTTTTCCCCGCTACTCCAAGCGGACAGTGCGGGCTATGCAATATGCCAAGGATCGGGGGGCCACCACCATTGCCATTACCGATTCCAATACCTCTCCTTTGGCTGAGCCCGCCGACCATACGCTCCTGGCGAAGGGAGACATGGCCTCTTTTGTGGACTCCCTGGCGGCGCCGCTCTCTCTTGTCAACGCCCTCATCGTGGCAGTGAGCCGCAGAAAAGGCGCGGAGCTGGCGGATACCTTCGGAAAACTGGAGAAGATCTGGGATGAGTACGAGGTCTATGAAAAGACAGAGCAGTGACCTGATCGTGGTAGGGGGCGGCGCCGCGGGCTGTATGGCCGCTTTGGCCGCGGCGGAACAAGGGCTCTCGGTCACCCTGATGGAGCGCAACCCCAAGCTGGGCAGAAAGCTTTACATCACCGGCAAGGGGCGGTGCAACCTGACCAACCGGGCCACCGTGCAGACCTGCCTTGCAAATATCCCCCGCAATGGCCGATTCCTCACCNCCGCCCTCACCCGGTTTCCGCCGGAGGCGGTAATGGAGTATTTCGAGACCCTGGGCGTCCCCCTGAAAACGGAGCGGGGCAACCGGGTCTTTCCCCGCTCCGATAAGTCTGCCGACGTCATCGACGCCCTTCTGCGCGCCTTGCGCCGGGCGGGTGTATCCATCCTTCAGGATAGAGCGCAGGCTCTCCTTTTGCAGGAGGGCCTGGTGACTGGCCTGGTCGGAGAATCTGGAGAAAAATATTCCTGTCAGGCAGTTGTCCTTGCCACCGGCGGCCTTTCCTATCCCGCCACCGGCTCGACCGGAGACGGGTACCGCCTGGCCCGCCAAGCAGGCCACACCGTCCAGCCTACCAGGGGATCCCTGGTTCCGCTGGAGGCGGAGGACTGCGCGCCTATGCAGGGCCTCTCTTTGCGAAACGTGACGCTGACGCTGAAGGGCAGCGGCAAGAAGCCCCTCTATCAGGAGCAGGGAGAGCTGCTGTTTACCCACTTCGGCCTCTCCGGCCCGCTGACGCTCAGTGCCAGCGCCCACCTGCCTGACGGGCCCTGTACCGCGTTTATCGATTTAAAGCCCGCTCTGGATGAGGAGACCCTGGATCGCCGCCTGGTTCGGGAGCTGAGTGAAAATCCCAACAAGTCTCTGCGCCATGTGCTGGAGACCCTGGAGCCCAGGAGCCTGATCTCTCTGCTCCTGGTTCGGGCGGGCCTTTCCGGGGAGGAGAGGGCCAACGCCGTCACCAAAGCACAGCGGCGCAAGCTGCTGGAGACCATAAAGGCTCTGGCCTTTCCTGTCACCGGCCCCAGGCCGGTGGAGGAGGCCATCATTACGGCCGGCGGAGTGACTGTGACGGAGGTTTCGCCCAAGGACATGTCATCCAAGTGCTGTAAGGGCCTTTTCCTTGCCGGAGAATTGCTGGATGTGGACGCCTACACCGGGGGCTTTAACTTACAGATCGCCTGGGCCACGGGCCGTATGGCCGGGCTGGGCGCCGCCGCCTATTGCGGGGAGGATAGAACCGATGAAGCATAAGAGCATTGCAATCGATGGCCCCTCTGGGGCAGGGAAGAGTACTATGGCCAAGGCCCTGGCCCAGGAGCTGGGGTTTCTCTACGTAGACACCGGCGCCATCTACCGCACGCTGGGGCTTTTTGCCTTGCGGCGCGGGGCGGCTCCCGGGAGCTGGACGGAGGTGGAGCCGCTGCTGGCTCAGGTCTCGATCCGCATGGCCTATGCCGCCGACGGACTTCAGCACATGTACCTGGACGGGGAAGATGTGACCCAGGCCATCCGGACCCCAGAGGTCTCCACCGCGGCGTCTCAGATCTCCGCCATTCCGCAGGTGCGGGCCTTTCTGATGGATATGCAGCGGGATATGGCGGACAACAACGACGTGGTTATGGACGGCCGGGATATCGGCACCGTTGTGCTTCCCGATGCCGACGCGAAGATCTTTCTCACCGCCTCGGCGGAGGATCGGGCCAAACGGCGGCACGCCGAGCTGATAGAGCGGGGAGAGACGGTAGATTATGACACCGTCCTGGCCGATATCATAGCCCGGGANGACCGGGACACCAACCGGGCCGCCGCCNCTCTTCGCCAGGCTGAAGGAGCCGCTTTGGTGGATACCACTGGCATTTCTCTGGAGGAGAGCTTTCGGCTGCTCCTTCGGACGGTACAGGAGACGCTGGCATGAAAGTATGGTACTGTGTTCTCTACTGCGTGATCTGGCCCTTTTTCAACTTGATCCACCCTTGCCGGGCCATCGGCCGCGAGAATATTCCGGAGGGGGCGGCGCTGTTTTGCCCCAACCACACCAGTCTCACAGACCCCCTCTTTGCCGTTTTCGCCATGCATCTGAAAAACCGGCCCCAGGTCATGGCCAAGGCGGAGATCATGGAAGTCCCCGTTCTGGGCTGGATCCTGAAAAAGGCCGGCGTTTTTGCCGTGGAGCGGGGCAAGTCCGACGTGGGCGCCATCAAACGGGCCTTAAAGTGCCTCAAAAGCGGAGAGAAGCTCCTGCTCTTTCCCGAGGGCACCCGCTCCAAGACCGGGGAGCTGGGACCTGCCAAGGGCGGCGCCGCCATGCTGGCGGTNCGCACCGGCGTCCCCATCGTGCCCATGTACATCCCGGCGGAGAAAAAATGGTTCCGCCGCACCTCCGTGGTTTTTGGGACGCCCTACATTCCGCAGATCGCGGGCNCNAAGGGTACCTCCGAGGAATATGAGGCTATTGCCCAGGATCTGATGGCGCGGATCGCCCTTTTAAAGGAGCAGGCGAAATGAGAGTGACCGTAGCCAAGACCGCGGGCTTTTGCTACGGTGTAAAGCGGGCGGTAGAGCTGGCCGAAACCACCGCGCAGACCGGCGTGCCCTGCGNCATGCTGGGGCCGGTCATCCNTAANAGTTCTGTTATCCGGCACCTTGCATCTATGGGGATGACAGTGGTGGAACGGCCGGAGGATGTTTCTCCCGGCGCCGTNGTGATCCTCCGCTCCCACGGGGAGGGGAGAGCGGTCTACGATGCGTTGAAGGCCAAGGACATCCAGATCGTGGACACCACCTGCCCCAACGTATCCCGGATCCATACCTTGGCCAAAACGGCCCAGGAGGAGGGAAGGCGGGTCATCATCATCGGCGCGGCAGGCCATCCGGAGGTGCAGGCCATTGCCGGCTGGTGCCAGGAACCTTTGATTTTTCAAGATGGACAGGCCTTGGCGGATTACTTTGCCGCCCATCGGGACGAGGCGGAAAAGCCTCTCACCATGCTCTGTCAGACCACCTCTACACAAAAGGTTTGGAATTTTTGCGTAGAAAACGCAAAAAAACTGTGTACAAATATCAAAATTTTTGATACAATATGTAATGCTACTTGCGCCCGGCAATCCGAGGCCCAGCGGTTANCTGTCCAAAATGACGCTGTCGTCGTCATTGGAGGGCGGGACAGCGCGAATACCAAACGACTTTTTGAGTTGTGCGGTGCGCTGTGTTCCCACACCGTTTGGATCGAAAANTCGGACGAGCTGGATNTGGCCCAATTTNAAAAAGGGGCTTGCGTGGCGATCACTGCAGGTGCGTCAACACCTGCGTGGATCATAAAGGAGGTATATGACAAAATGAATGAAGAGAACATGGTGATCGAGGAATCCTTTGAGGAAATGCTGGAGAAATCGATCAAAACTTTGCATACGGGGGAGAAAGTCACGGGCATGGTAACCGCTATCACGCCCACCGAGATTTATGTGGATCTGGGGACGAAGCATGCNGGTTACATCCCGGNNGCCGAGCTCACTGACGATCCCACCGTCAAGGTGGAGGACATCGTCAAGGTGGGCGACGAGATCGAGACCTGCGTGGTACGTGTCAACGACGCCGAGGGCGTTGTCACACTGTCCAAGAAGCGTCTTGACTCTGTCAAGAGCTGGGACGATGTGGAGGCGGCCTGCGAAGATCACACCACAGTCGAGGGCGTGGTCACCGAGGAGAACAAGGGCGGCGTGGTCGTCAGCGTCAAGGGCGTTCGGGTCTTCGTGCCCGCTTCCCAGACCGGCATCCCCCGCGACCAGCCCATGACCGAGCTGCTCAAGCAGAAGGTCTAGCTGCGCATCACGGAGGTCAACCGTGCCCGCCGCCGTGTGGTGGGCTCCATCCGCGCGGTGACCGCNGCAGAGCGCGCTGAAAAGGCCGCCGAGGTCTGGAACAACATTGAGGAGGGCAAGCGCTACCGCGGCGTGGTCAAATCCCTCACCTCCTATGGCGCTTTCGTGGACATCGGCGGCGTCGACGGCATGGTGCACGTCTCTGAGCTGAGCTGGAGCCGGATCAAGCACCCCTCCGAGGTGGTCAATCCCGGCGACGAGGTGGAGGTATACGTCATCTCCTTCGATCCCGAGAAGCGGAAGATTTCCCTGGGCATGAAGGACAAGAGCCAGGATCCCTGGGCCAACTTTGTGGATTCCTACAAGCCTGAGGATACCGCTAAGGTGCGGGTGGTCAAGCTCATGACCTTCGGCGCCTTTGCCGAGGTAGTGCCCGGTGTGGATGGCCTGATCCACANTTCTCAGCTGGCCGATCACCGGGTAGACAAGCCCGCCGNTGTAGTCAGCGAGGGCGACGAGGTCGAGGTGAAGATCACCGATATCGACTATGACAAGAAGAAAGTCTCCCTGTCGATCCGCGCTCTGCTGGAGGAGGCCCAGCGCACGGAGGATGGCGAGGACGGCGCGGTAGTGGCCAGCTCCGACGGCGAGGCCACCGAGGTCGCTTCCGACTTCCAGGCGGAGTAATATTACGTTTTGTCCCTGTAAGATAGCGCCACTTTTTAAAAAGTGGCGCTATCTTTTTCTTTTTTGAGGGAAAACGGCGTTTTTACTTGCAATTTGGGACAAAAGAGAATATAATTACTTTTAGTAGAATTGGTTTACAGGCGATGGGAGGTGCAAGATGTTTCAAGTTGGGGATAAGATCGTTCATCCCATGCACGGCGCTGGCGTGATCGACAGCGTGGTGACGAAGAAGGTCAACGGAGTTGTACGGGACTATTATGTGCTGAAGCTGCCGGTAGGCGGTATGATGGTGATGATCCCCACAGGAAACTGCACAGAAATCGGCGTTCGACCCATCGTCGCCCCTGCGGAGGCAGACAAGATCATTGACGCCCTGCCCGCCATCGAAATAGAATCCGATCCCAACTGGAACCGCCGAAACCGTGAAAACCTGATTCGCCTGAAAAGCGGTGACCTCCTTGAGGTTGCCAAAGTGATGAAGAGCCTGATCCTTCGCGACGGGGAGCGCGGCTTGTCCACTGGAGAGCGGAAAATGCTCCACTCCGCCAAGCAGATCCTGATCTCAGAGATCGCCCTTTCCGAGAGTTCCAGCTATGAGGAAGTGGAAGGACGCATCAATCAGGCATTGGCGCAATAAATTGAATAGGACGGAAAAAGGGGACTGAAAAGTCCCCTTTTTTCCACTGTGTACCCTTCCAAAACGGGGTGTAATTATGGGTTTCTTTGAAAAATTAAGGAAAAATGGCCAGCGGCTGATGGTGAGCTGTTCTGTCATCGTCCCTGCCGCCGGCAGCGCCGTTCGGATGGGGCAGGACAAGCTCCTGATGCCCCTTCATGACGTCCCTATGCTCCTTCGAACCCTTTGGACGCTGGAGGGCTGCGGCTATGTGACCGAGATCATCATCGCCACACGGGAAGACCTCATCGTACCTGTGGGACAGCTGTGCAGGGATGCGGGGCTTCAAAAGGTACGCAAGGTGGTCGTAGGCGGCGAGAGCCGCACCGCCTCGGTGCTGGCGGGACTTCGGGAGGCGGATCCCACCACCCAGCTGGTCGCCATTCACGACGCTGACCGCCCCTTGCTCACCGCTGAGATTTTGGGGAAGACTATCCGCAGAGCGGCGGAGCGGGGGGCGGCTGCCCCGGCGGTTCCGGTAAAGGACACCATCAAACGGGCAGCAGACGGCATGGTGGAGACCACCCTTGACCGNTCGGAACTCTTTGCCATCCAAACGCCTCAGGTCTTTGAGCACGGCCTCATCCTGGGGGCGCTGGAGAAGGCGGAAGCGGAGGGGATCGCCCTTACTGNCGACTGCGNCGCTGTGGAGCGGCTCGGGATGCCGGTGTGTCTTACCGAGGGCTCCTATGAAAACATCAAGCTGACCACGCCAGAGGACGTCCTGGTTGCGGAGGCCATATTGGAAAGGCGGGATGAGGCATGAGGATCGGACAGGGTTACGATGTGCATCGGCTGACAGCGGGCCGGAAGCTCATTCTGGCCGGGGTGGAGATCCCCTATGAAAAAGGACTGCTGGGCCACTCTGACGCCGACGTGCTGACCCATGCCCTCATGGATGCCCTGCTGGGAGCCTGCGCGCTGGGGGACATCGGACATCTGTTTCCCGACAATGATCCCGCCTATGCCGGAGCAGACAGTCTCAAGCTGCTGGATCGGGTGGTGGAACTGCTGGGAAAGCGCGGGTTCCGCGTGGGCAATGTGGATGTGACCGTGATCGCCCAAGCCCCCAAGCTCTCACCGTTCGTGCCGCAAATGCGGGAAAATCTGGCCCGGCGGTTGAACATTGGGACAGACCGGGTCAGCGTCAAGGCCACGACCGAGGAGGGTCTGGGCTTTACAGGCAGGGGAGATGGTGTTGCCGCGCAGGCGGTGTGTCTGATCGAAGAACCGGCTGATTGAGGGGCGCTTTTTGTGCCGAACAAGAAACCGCAGAGATAGGAAAATAGGATATAGCCGTTCCCAAACGCTCCTGCGCCGCATATCATGCGGTGAGAGGAGCGTTTTTGCCTCTCCCCATGGGAGGCCATTTCTCTCACCCTCAAGAAAGGAATGGTCATTCAAATGGTCTACTATCTCATCGTCTGCCGCTCTCTGACCTACGCTCAGCGGACGGAGGCGGCTCTGAAGCGGGCAGGCATCACAGCTCACATCATGCGCTCCCCCAAGGTCATTGACAGCGAGGGGTGCAGCCATTCGGTGAAGGTCGCTGAGCGGAATCTTGCCCCCGCGCTGGTCATATTGGCCCGGGCGGGCCTGTCCCCTAAGCGGGTATTCATCATGGCCAGCGACGGAAGCTATAAGGAGGTTCTGCTGTAATGGCCTATTTGGACAGTGCGGCCACCACGCTGCAAAAGCCCCCGTCAGTGTCGCGGGCCGTGGTCTCCGCCATGGGGCGGATGGCCTCGCCGGGCAGAGGCGGGCACAGGCCCGCTATGCTGGCCGCCGAGACCGCTTTCCAGTGCCGTCAGGCTGCGGCGGAGCTCTTTCACCTGGACGATCCGGAAAATGTGGTCTTTACCCTCAACGCCACCCACGCTCTCAATCTGGCCATCAAATCGGTGGTAAAGCCGGGAGACCGGGTGGTGGTGTCGGGCTATGAGCACAATGCTGTGACCCGCCCCTTGGCAGCGCTGGGCTGCAGTATCCAAGTGGCCCGGTCACCCCTGTTTGACCAGGAGGCGATCCTGGCCCNGTTCGACCGGCTGGTAACTGCCNAAACNGCCTGTGTCGTCTGCACGCATGTCTCCAACGTGTTCGGTTTCATCCTGCCGGTAAAGGAGATTGCCGCGCTTTGCGCCCAGCGGGGTGTGCCCTTCATTCTGGACGCGTCCCAGTCCGCCGGGGCTTTGCCCGTTCATATGGACGAGTTGGGCGCGGCCTTCATCGGTATGCCGGGACACAAGGGCCTCTACGGCCCCCAGGGCACCGGGCTCCTGCTCTGCGGAGACGGCCGGGATACATGCCCCCTTTTAGAGGGCGGCACCGGCAGTCNCTCCGCACAACAGGAGATGCCTGATTTTCTCCCTGACCGGCTGGAGGCGGGCACCCATAATGTGCCCGGCATTGCCGGACTGCTGGAGGGCATCCGTTTTGTTCGAAGCAGAGGAACGGATACCATCCTTCGTCACGAGCAGGCTTTGACCGCTATGGCGGCCCGTGGGCTTATGGCCCTCCCGGGCGTTACGGTCTATGCCGCCCAGCGGCCTGAGACTCAGGCGGGCGTGCTCTCCTTCACTGTGACGGGCATGGACTGCGAGGAAGTGGGGGAGACCCTGGGCGGCCGTGATGTGGCTGTCCGGGCGGGNCTCCACTGCGCCCCCTTCGCCCACGAGAGCGCCGGGACGCTGAAGACCGGCACAGTGCGAGCCAGCTTTTCTGAATTTAATACTGCCTCCGACGCGAAGCGGCTGGTGGCCGAGGTGGCCCGGCTGGCAAGGTAAGAGAGACGAGAGCGCCCGGCAGACTGCAAGGTCTGCCGGGCGTTTTTTCTTAACCTCCTCCCCGGACAGGCCAAAGCTCGTCTAAAACCGGGAAAAATCGAAAGAAATTCAGGAAAAATTCATGCTTGCCGCCCTTGCGTCCGGCGTTGAAATCAAGTATAATACATAAGATAGACGGAATATGTCCGGAAGGAGGGAGCGCAATGGAACAGATCGCCGCGGCGGCACGGGGGATGGTCTCCAATTTCGGAGTGGTTTCCATCACCGATATTATCGATATCGCCATTATGGCCTTTCTCATATACAGGCTGATCGATCTGATCCGCTCCACCAGCTCCGGCAAGGTGGCCCGGGGCATCATCCTGATTTTGGGGGCTTTGGGCCTGTCCAATATCTTCCGGCTCTACACGGTGAATTTCTTGCTGAGCAAGGTTTTGGAATACGGCGTTCTAGCCCTGGTCATCCTTTTCCAGCCGGAGCTGCGCAAGCTCCTGGAGCAGGTGGGCAGCAGTAAATTTGGCAATGTTTTCTCCGGCCGCCAGACGGCCCCCGACGAGCTGGACAACGCGATCACCCAAACGGTGGAGGCTTATACATCCCTTTCCAAGAGCAAAACCNGCGCGCTTATGGTNNTTGAACNGACGAATATGCTGGACGACGCCATCCGTACCGGCACAGCCCTGGACACGGTGGTCAACGCCGAGCTTTTGAAGAATATCTTCTGGAACAAGGCGCCGCTCCACGACGGTGCGGTCATCGTACGGGGAGGGCGCATCGTGGGCGCCGGCTGTATGCTCCCCATGTCGGGAAATGTGAATCTCTCCCGGGAGTTGGGCATGCGCCACCGGGCGGGGATCGGCGCCAGCGAGCAGACCGACGCAGTGGTGGCCATCGTCTCTGAGGAGACCGGCTCCATCTCCGTAGCTGTGGGTGGTATGCTCAAACGGCATCTGGCCCCGGAGACTTTAGAGCGGCTGCTGCGCAACGAGCTCATGCCGGAGCGGACAGAGGAGGAGACCCCCTTCAACAAGCTGTCTGCCCTGTTCCACGGGAAGAAGGAGGGACAAAAGGATGGAGAGAACGAAGAAAAATAAAGGCCTCTATATGGTGATCTCCGTCCTGCTGGCCATCGTACTTTGGACGTATGTGGGNAACGAGAATCCCGATGAGTCCGGGCCGGTGCGAAATCNGCCCGTCACCTTCACCGGGGTGGAGNTGCTGGAGAGCCGGGGGCTTATGATCACCGACGGTCTGGAGCAGAGTGTGACCCTCAATGTCACCGGTAAGCGCAANGCCTTTCGGCTCCTTTCGTCGGAGACGGTGTCCATCACAGTGGACGTATCCTCCATTCTGCAGCCGGGCCAGTACACCCAGGCCTATCAGGTCGCCTATAACCTGCCGGGGAACACCTCCTCCAGCTCGCTGGTCGTGACGGAGCGTTATCCTCTCAACGTGACCTTTACCGTGGCCAAGATGGCCACCCGCAATATTCCAGTCCAGGGCAGCATGACCGGCAGCGTGGCCGAGAATTATCAGGCCGGAGAGTTCAGCTTTTCTCCCTCGACGATCAAGGTCAGCGGGGAGGAGTCCGTGGTCAACCGCATCGACTTTGCCCAGGTCACGCTGAACCAGGAGGATATGGACGCGACCTACGACGGCGATCTGCCCTACACCTTCATCAGCTTTACTGGAGAGGCGCTGGAGGATATCGACGTAACTGCCGATGCGGCGCTTGTTCACACCACTCTGCCNATCGTAAAGCTCAAAGAGGTTCCCTTGACGGTGAATCTGATCCCCGGCGGCGGCATCAGTGCCGACGATATAGACCGCTACACACAATACACCATCGTGCCCAAGTCTATCATGGTCTCTGGCGCAGCGGCGGATCTGGAGCCACTGAAGGAGATCTCTCTGGGCGACATCGATCTTTCCAAGGTGCTTGGTACCAATACCGTGAGTTTCACCATTCCCCTGGCCGCGGAGCTGACCAACGTCAGCGGCGTCAGCGAGGCGGTGGTGCAGCTGTCTATCACAGGACTTACCACCGCCACCCTGGAGGTGGACAACATCGAGTGCATCAACAAGCCAGACGGCTANACCGCCNATCCCTTGACCACCTCCCGCCAGGTGCAGATCCGGGGCACTCAGGAAGCGGTCTCCGCTGTGACAGCTTCTCAGCTTCGGATCGTAGCCGACCTGGACAACGCGGTGGCCGCCACCGGCACCCAGACCATTCCCGTCAAAGTGTATCTGGATGGCAGGAGCGATGTGGGCGTGGTGGGAGACTACAACATCGTGGTCTCTATCAGCAGAGGATAAGGAGTTTATAACTGCCATGAGACAGACAGCCCAAGTGATCCGTTCGACCACCCCCGGCTTTGCCGAGGTAAAAGTGCGCCGGGTCTCCGCCTGCGCCAGCGCCCACGCCTGCGGCTCCTGCGACCATTGCTCCATGATGGAGAATGCGCCGGAGATCGTGGTGGTCGCCGAAAACCCTGAGGGAGCGGAGAGCGGGGATACCGTTATCGTAGAGAGCGCCACCTCCAGCGTANTGGGGGCGGCGNTGCTCCTTTATATCGTGCCCNTCCTTCTCTTCATCAGCTTCTACCTCCTGGGAGGAGGTCTGGGCTGGTCGGAGGGCGCCGCCATTGCCCTGGGAGGGGCCGGTTTTGTTTTGGGCCTTCTGGCCGCAATGGCGTTGGATCGCTGGCGAAAGAATCACCGGCCGGTGCAATTCAAGATCGTCTCTATTGAGGGCTGAGGGTGTTTGGATACGTCAGAGCCCGGGAAGATACTCTTCCTTCCGGTGCCTGGGAGGCGTACGAAGCGGTCTACTGCGGCCTGTGCCGTAACTTGGGCGCCCGCNACGGGGCCTTCTCCCGGAGTTTCCTCAACTACGATTTCGTCTTTCTGGCTATGCTTTTGGNTCCGGCGGAGGCCGACGGCACACAAGGCTGTCAGCGGTGCCCGCTCCATCCCATAAAGGGCAAGCCCGCATGCTCCGGCGGGACGTGGCTGGACACAGCGGCGGCGGAGAGCGTGATCCTCGCCGCCTGGAAGCTGCGGGACTCTGCCGCGGATGACGGCGCTCTCGCCCGGTGGCGTGCAAAAGGNTNGAGCCTCGCNCTGTGGCGGNGCTATCGGCGGGCAAAGGCGGAATATCCCGCCTATGACGAGGCCGCCGCTCAACTTATGACGGAGCTCTGGACGCTGGAGCGGGAGGGCTGTCCCTCCATTGACCGGACGGCGGACTGCTTTGCCCGGCTTTTGGCCGCGGCCGCGCCTCCGCGGNAAGACGAGGCCGCGCAGCGGGCTACGCGGCAGCTTCTCTATCACCTGGGCCGATGGATCTATCTCATAGACGCCGTAGATGATTTGGAGGAGGATCGGCAGGCAGGACGGTATAATCCGGTTTCTGCCCGCTTCCCCCAATGGACACAGGAGGACAAGGCCTACCTGCGGCAGATGATGGATCACTCCCTGGCCCTGGCAGGTTCGGCCTTTCAGCTTTTAGCGCCCAATCCCTGGCACAGCGTACTGGAAAACATCCTGTACAGCGGCCTTCCCAGCGTGGAAGAACTGGTTTTTTCCGGCCGGTGGCGGGACTATCAAAAGAGACATAGGAGAGTCAACGGATGAATGATCCTTACAGTGTACTGGGTGTAGACCCCGGCGCAAGTGACGATGAGATCAAGCGGGCCTACCGGGAGCTGGCGCGGAAATACCACCCGGACAATTATCAGAACAATCCTCTGGCAGATCTGGCGGAGGAGAAGATGAAAGAGATCAATGAGGCCTATGACGCCATCACCCGGAGCCGCTCCGGGGCCTCCTCCGGTTATGGCGGACAGTACCAGGGGCAATATCAGAGCCAGTATCAATACGCCCAGCAGAGCCAGGCCAGCAGCGATCCTCTGTTTGCCCAAGTGCGTCAGTGCATCAATATCGGCGACCTGAACCGGGCGGAGCAGCTGCTGCGTTCCGCGCCCCAGCAGAGTGCCGAGTGGCACTTTCTTACCGGCTATATCGCCTATCAGAAGGGCTGGCTGGACGAGGCCACTCAGCATTTTCAGACCGCCTGCACCATGGAGCCGGGAAATGTAGAGTACCGTCAGGCCCTCTCTATGCTCCAGCAGGGTGGAGTGTACCGCCCCGCCGGATACAGTTCNGCCAACTGTGATCCNTGCACCACCTACTTGTGCATCAGCATGTGCACCCCCTGGGGCGGGCCCTGCTGCTGATGGTTTTTCGGCGGGGGGAGCCCAACTAAAATGATTGGAACCGGAAGGGAAGCGGTAGACGTGGTAAAAAGCATGACTGGCTACGGCCGGGGAGAGGCAGTGGGCGACGGGCTCACCATTACGGTAGAGCTGCGCTCGGTAAATAACCGTTACCTGGACTGCACGGTCAAAATGCCCCGCGCCTATATCTTCGCGGAAAACAGCCTGAAAGAACGGGTACAGAGCCGGGTGGGCCGGGGCAAAGTGGATCTGTTCGTCAACGCCGCCCACACCGCCGGAGACGACCTGNCAGTGACGGTGAACGAGCCGCTGGCCAGGGCCTATATGGAGGCCCTGGAAAAGCTCCACACCCTCGACCCGGGATATCCCTTTGGCAATATGGCGGCCCAAAAGGAGTACTCCGTTACCGATCTTGCCCGCTTTCCCGACGTGCTCACCGTGGAGAAGAAGGAAGAGGACGCCGAGGCGGTGAAGGCTCTGCTTTTGCAGGCGCTGGATACCGCCCTGGACGACTTTGACGCCATGCGGGAGCGGGAAGGGATGAAGCTGGCGGAAGATATTCTGGGCCGTGCGGAGACCATCTCCGCACTCACCGGCAAGGTGGAGCAGCGGGCCCCTGTGCTGGCCGAAGCATACCGGGCCCGGCTCACTGCCAAGCTCCAGGAGGTGCTGGGCAGTACTCAAATTGAAGAGAGCCGTATCCTCACCGAGGCGGCCATCTACGCGGATAAAGTGGCCGTGGATGAGGAGACTGTCCGCCTGCGCAGCCATTTGTCGCAGCTTCACCAGATGCTGGAGCAGGGAGGGGCTNTGGGCCGAAAGCTGGACTTCCTCATTCAGGAGTTCAACCGGGAGGCCAACACCATCGGCTCCAAGTGCAATGACACCGAGCTTGCTCGTGTGGTGGTGGACATCAAGGCGGAGATCGAGAAGATCCGGGAACAGGTACAAAACTTAGAGTGNTGGGAGGAGATCGGGCTTNAGGCTTGTGAACGTGGGCTTTGGAAGCATGGTCTCCGCCCAGCGGCTCATTGCCGTGGTGGGGCCGGACTCCGCCCCTATCAAGCGGATGATCCAGGAGGCCAGAGAGGCCGGCAACCTNATCGACGCCACCTATGGAAGAAAGACAAAAGCCGTACTCATTATGGACTCTGACCATGTGGTGCTCTCCGCCCTTCAGCCGGAGAGTGTGGCGGCCCGAATGGGCGGCAAGGAAGCGGAAAAGGATGAGGAGGAAGAGACATGACGCCAAGAAAACGGCAGGGGCAGCTCATCGTGCTCTCCGGCCCCTCTGGAGTGGGGAAGTCCACNGTGATCTCTGAGCTGCTCAGCGAGCGGTCTGATATCTACTTCTCCATCTCCTTTACCACCCGGCAGCCCCGGGTGGGGGAGGAGGACGGCGTGAACTACAACTTCGTGTCCAGGGAGACTTTCGAGGGCATGATCGCCCGGGACGAATTTTTAGAGTACGCCCAGTACGTGGACAATTACTACGGTACTTCTCTGAAGGTCATCCGCGAAAAGCTGGAAGCGGGTATCGATGTGCTGCTGGATATTGAGGTACAGGGCGCCGCCAAGGTGCGGGAAAAGTGTCCTGACGCGGTCTTTATTTTTATTATGCCGCCCTCCTTTGAGGAGCTCTCCCGGCGGCTCCACGGCCGCAATACTGACAGCGAGGAGGTCATCGAGGGCCGGCTCCAAAAGGCCCGGGAGGAGTGTAAGCAGATCCCCAATTATGATTTCCTGGTGGTCAACGATACCGTTTCCGCCGCCGCAACGCAGATCATTTCGATTTTGGTGGCGGAAGGCTGCCGGACAAAACATTGTATGGATATCATGGAAGGAGTTTGACGCAAAATGAATCTCTACCCGATGGATAAGCTCTTGAAGGATGTGCCCAGCCGCTATATGCTGGTCAATGTGGTGGCCCACCGCGCCCGCCAGATCGCCAGCACAGCGGAGGATGAGGGGTATCCCCTGGAGGAAAAACCGGTGACCCTGGCACTTGATGAGGTGGTCAGCGGGAAGCTGGAACTGACGGAGTAACACATCAAAAAAGGCAAGCGCCGGGCTTAGGCCCGGACGCTTGCCTTTTCCCGGAGCAGCGGTCTGTTGACCAAGGAAGAAGGAGGGGACGCCGGAATGACAATCGCCAAGATCGCTCTGTCGGCGGCCACCTTCGCCATCGACAGGCCCTATGACTATATCGTTCCCTCTGAGCTGGAGGGGATGGTTTCCGGCGTTCGGGTCATCGTCCCTTTTGGGCCGGGAAATGTGCGCACGGACGGACTGGTGCTGGCGGTGGAGGAGACCCCACCCCCGGACAAGCCCCTGAAGTCCATCCTCACTCGACTGGATGAGGAGCCGGTATTGGATGAAGAGGGCATCCGCCTGGCCATCTGGATGCGGGAGCGGTGGTTCTGCACGGTCTACGAGGCGGCCAGAGCCATGCTCCCCGNCGGTCTCTATTATGCGCTTCAGGACTGCTACCAGCTCTCTGACGGCGTGGAAAAGGAGGCGGCCCTGGCCGCCGCAGGCCGCTCTCGTCACGAGCGGCAGGTCGTGGAGCTGGTATCGCAGCGGGTGGGTGGCATGGAGGTCGGTCTGATCNGGGNGGCTTTCGGAACGAAGGATCCCGGCCCCGCCCTGCGCTCCCTGGAGAGTAAGGGGATCTTGACGCGCACCACCAGTGCCTCCCGGGGCGTAGGGGACAAGCGGGAAAAGTGGATCTCCCTGGCTCTGCCGCCGGAGGAGGCGCTGGCGCAGGTGGCCGCTAAGCGCAAGACCGGGCCGCTGCGCTATGCCGTGGTGGAGCTTCTGGCCGGTATCGGCGAAGGCTCCGCCAAGGAGATCTGCTACTTCACCGGGGCGGCCAATGCCACCCTGCGCTCCCTGGAAAAGAGCGGCCTCATCCTCATAGAGGAGCGGGAGGTCTTCCGCACCCCCACGCCTCGGTCGGTGCCTGCCGCCGGGCCTATCGTCCTCAACAGCGAACAGGAGGAGGCCTTTCGCGGCCTTCACGCCCTGGCAGCCCAGGACAGCGCCGCCGTGGCGCTCCTCTACGGTGTTACAGGCAGCGGAAAGACCCAGGTCTACCTGCGGCTCATCCAGGAGCAGCTTAAGGCGGGGCGGACTGCCCTGGTGCTGGTGCCCGAGATCGCCCTGACCCCTCAGCTTATGGCGATCTTTACCGCCCATTTTGGGGAGGAGGTGGCGGTGCTCCACAGCTCCCTCCNGGCGGGAGAGCGCTACGACGAGTGGAAACGCGCNCGCTCCGGGAAGGCCAAGGTAGTGATCGGCACCCGTTCCGCTGTATTTGCCCCCATCCGGGATCTGGGCCTCATCATTCTGGATGAAGAGCAGGAGGGGAGCTACAAATCGGAAAATGTCCCCCGGTATCATGCCAGGGACGTCGCCAAATTCCGGGCCCAACGCTGTAAAGCTCTGCTGGTGCTGGGCTCTGCCACGCCCTCGGTGGAGACCATGTACCACGCCAAGACGGGAGATTACCACCTCTTTACTCTAAAGCACCGCTATAATGAGCGTATGCTGCCCCAGGTTTTTCNGGCGGACATGAAGGAGGAGCTTCGGGCGGGGAATCCCTCGCCCCTGAGCCTTCCCCTCATTCAGGCCCTGGAGGAAAATATCTCGCGGGGAGAGCAGAGCATCCTCTTTCTCAACCGACGGGGCTCCAGCCCCATGGCGACCTGTGTCCAGTGCGGGCAGACTCCCACCTGTCCCCGATGCTCAGCCTATCTCACCTACCACTCCGTCAACCGGCGGCTTATGTGCCATCATTGCGGCCATTCTGAGCCGCTGCCGGACGCCTGCCCCGAGTGCGGCGGCGCATTGGAGTTTGTGGGGGCGGGCACCCAGCGGGTGGAGGAGGCGCTCCACGAGCGGTTTCCCGGCGTAGAGGTCATGCGCATGGACGCGGATACCATCACCGCCAGCCGCTCCCACGAAAAGCTCCTCGCCCGGTTTCGGGAGGAGAAGATCCCCATTCTGGTGGGCACCCAGATGGTAGCCAAGGGGCTGGACTTTGAGAATGTGACCTTGGTGGGGGTCATCTCCGCTGACCAGGGCCTGTATATCGACGACTACCGGGCGGGGGAGCGCACCTTTTCCCTCATCACCCAGGTGGTGGGCCGTGCCGGCCGGGGCAGCAAAGAGGGAAGGGCCATCATCCAGACCTTTACCCCGGAAAACGACCTGATCCTGGCCGCTGCCCGTCAGGATTACGACCATTTCTACGAACAGGAGATCGGCCTGCGCCGGCTTCGCGCCTGCCCGCCCTTCGCGTCCCTCTTCGTGGTCNCCGTCTCTGCCCCTGAGGAGCACCAGGCCCTGCGGGTATGCGCCTTCCTNCGCAATACGCTNTTAGGCTGGTTGGGAAGCGAAGCCTACCGCGACTTATCTTGTCAGGTATTGGGCCCCGCGCCCGCCGCTATCACCAAGCTGAATAACCGCTTCCGCTATCGGCTGACCCTTATGGCTCAGAACACCCGGAGCGCCAGGACTCTGGTGGCGCATCTGGTGCGCTGTGCCCAGGCGGATAAGAATAACCGGGGCGTGTNGGTCACCGCCGACGTAGACCCCATGAACGGATAAGGAAGGGAGNANACNTATGGCCATNCGAGAGATCTTGACTGATAAANACCCTGTTCTCCACAAAAAATGCCATCCTGTGACCCAATTTGACGAAAAGCTGTGGTCGCTGCTGGACGACATGCGGGACACCCTGGCCGACGCCAACGGCGCAGGGCTTGCCGCGCCCCAGATCGGGATCCTGCGCCGGGTGGTCGTGGTCATTGACGGCAACGACGAGATGCTGGAGCTGATAAACCCGGAGCTGGTGGNGCAGGACGGGGAGNAGGACGGCCTGGAGGGCTGTCTNTCCGTCCCCNGTATGTGGGGCTATGTGAAACGGCCCATGCACGCTGTGGTGAAGGCCCAGAATCGGCAGGGCGAGTGGTTCCAGGCCGAAGGGGAGGAGATCGTCGCCCGGTGCTTCTGCCATGAGCTGGAACACCTGGACGGACACGTCTTCACCGAGCACACGGATAAGCTTTACACTGGTGAAGAGCTGGATCGTATTCTGGCGGAAGAGNAAGGGNAGAGGTAAGTCATGCGGATCCTGTTTATGGGCACACCGGAGTTCGCCGTACCCTCTCTGGAGGCCCTCATTGCCGCGGGACATGATGTCTGCGGCGTATTCTGCCAGCCGGACAAGCCCGTGGGGCGGCACCAGAACAAGCNCCAGCCGCCTCCGGTGAAGGAGTGCGCCCTGGCCCACGGTATCCCCGTCTTTCAGCCCACAAAGCTGCGGGACGGCACGGCCCTGGCCCAGATTCGGGAGTTGGCGCCAGATCTCATTGTGGTGGCGGCCTATGGCCGCATCCTGCCTCAGGATATCCTGGATCAGCCGGCTATGGGCTGTATCAATGTCCACTCCTCCTTGCTGCCCAAGTACCGGGGAGCGGCCCCCATCAACTGGGCCATCCTCAACGACGACAAGGAGACGGGAGTCACCATTATGCACATGGCCGCCGCCCTGGACGCGGGAGATATCATTTCCCAGGTAACGACCCCTATCGGGCCGGAGGAGACCGCGCCGGCCCTCACCGCCCGGCTGGCCGCGCTGGGCGGCGAGCTGCTGGTGGCGGCGGTGGCCGCCCTGGAAACCGGCGCCGCCTCCCGCACGCCCCAGGACGAGGCTCAGGTCACGCTGGCCCCCATGCTGTCAAAAGAGCTGTCTCCTATGGACTTCACCAAAACCGCCCAGGCCCTCCACAACCAGGTGCGGGGTCATTTCCCCTGGCCTTCCGCCGCCGCACAGGTGGGCGGTGTGCGCTGCAAGATCCTGTCCACCAAGGTGGAGGCGGGGAAAGGAGCGCCCGGCACGGTGCTGGAGAGCGGGAAAGCGGGCCTGCTGGTCGCCTGCGGCCAGGACGCTCTGCGCATCATGGAGCTCCAGCCCGACGGCGGCAAACGGATGGCCTCCGCCGACTATCTTCGGGGTCATCCCCTGGAAGTGGGGAAGCCTCTCTGATGGGCGCTTCTGCTCGTGAGGTGGCCCTTCAATGCCTGCTGGCGGGGGAGCGGCAGGGGGCCTGGTCTGACGGCTATCTCCGCAACGCCATCCGGAAAGCGGGGCTGACCGGCCGGGACGCAGCTCTGTGCACCCACCTGGCCTTTGGCGTGCTCCAAAACAGGCTTCTGCTGGACTGGCATATCGAGCGGCTGTCCGCAACGCCCTTGAAAAAGCTGGAGCCCGCTGTATGGAACTGTCTGCGGCTGGGCATCTACCAGAT
This sequence comes from Oscillospiraceae bacterium, assembly GCA_905219705.1. Lineage (GTDB taxonomy): Bacteria > Bacillota > Clostridia > Oscillospirales > Oscillospiraceae > Vermiculatibacterium > Vermiculatibacterium agrestimuris. The sequence goes on from CAJMXB010000007.1 coordinate 53,005, forward strand.
GCTCTTCCTGGATCGGATCCCTCCCCATGCCGCCGTCAATGAATCGGTGGCGCTGACAAAGGAATATTCCCGCAATCCCCGCTCCGCCGCACTGGTGAACGCCGTCCTCCGGGCCTTTGACCGGGTAAGAGGCGAGGGCCTTCCCCAGCCGGAGGAGTTGTCCGTCCGTTACAGCCACCCCGAATGGCTTGTAAAGGAGTTTTGCCGTACACTTCCCGTGGAGGAAGTGGAGGCGCTACTGTCCGCCGACAACGCGCAGCCCCTCATCCAAGCCCAGGTGAACACCCTGAAGACCANCCAAGAGGCCCTGGTTCAGGAATTGGAGGCGGCCGGGCATACGGTGAAGTCCCATCCCTGGCTGCCCAACTGCTTGGAGCTGGAGGGCATGGGGAATCTGGAGGAGCTGCCCGCCTTTCGGGAGGGACGGTTCTATGTGCAGGATGCCGCCGCCAGGCTGGCAGTGCTGGCCTCCGGCGCGGCGCCGGGAATGGAGGTCTTGGACGCCTGCGCCGCCCCCGGGGGCAAATCCTTTGCCGCCGCCATTTCCACCGACTGTAAAGCAAATATCCTTTCCTGCGACATCCATCCACACAAACAACGCCTGATCCGGCAGGGGGCACAGCGGCTGGGCATCAGCTCCATCACCGCCTCGGTTATGGACGCCAAGCGCTTCGATCCCACCTTGGAGCGCCGTTTCGATCTGGTCATTGCCGACGTACCCTGTTCGGGGTTGGGAATCATCCGCAAAAAGCCGGATATCCGTTATAAAGCGCCGGAGCCCCTGGAGGGCCTGCCCCAAGTTCAGAGGGACATCCTTTCTAACGTGGCCCGGTACGTCAAGCCGGGGGGAACCCTTATGTATGCCACCTGTACGCTTCTGCACAGGGAAAATGAAGCGGTGGTGGAGTGGTTTCTGGAGCGGGAGCCCGGCTTTACATTAGAGCCCTTCACCTTGCCCGGCCCTGTCGGGACTGTCGAAGGCATGGTGACCCTGTGGCCCCACCGCCACGGGACGGACGGGTTCTTTATCGCCAAACTTCACCGAAGATAGGGGGGAGACCCTTGCGGGATATCAAATCTATGACGCCGGAGGAGCTGACCGGCCTTATGGCCCAGCTGGGTGAACCCGGTTTTCGCTCCAAGCAGGTCTTTCAATGGCTCCACCGGGGCGCGGCCTCCTTCGATGAAATGACCAATCTTTCCAAGCCCCTGCGGGAGAAGCTGTCTCAGACCTGCTCCCTTGCCGTTCCCAAGGTGGAGCGTAAGCAGGTCTCCCGGTTGGACGGCACCATAAAATACCTCTGGCGGCTCTCTGACGGAAACTGTGTGGAAACCGTTTTGATGCGCTACCATCACGGGAATACTGTGTGTATCTCCTCCCAGGTAGGCTGCCGCATGGGCTGCGCCTTCTGCGCTTCCACCATCGGCGGCAAGGTGCGGGATCTGACGCCCGCCGAGATGCTCGATCAGGTGCTCTTCACCCAGCTCAACTCCGGCTTTCCTGTTTCCAATATCGTTCTTATGGGCATTGGCGAGCCCTTGGACAATTTTGATACCGTCCTGCGTTTTCTGGAGCTGGTGAACCATCCTGACGGGCTCAATATCGGGATGCGCCATATCTCGCTGTCCACCTGCGGGCTGGTGGAGCAGATTGACAAACTGGCCGATCTTCGGTTACAATTGACTTTATCAGTCTCCCTTCACGCCCCTGATGACGAGACCCGGTCAAAGCTCATGCCTGTGAACCGCAGCGTGGGTGTGGAACGGCTTTTTGAAAGCTGCCGCCGGTATTTCGACGTCACCGGGCGGCGGATCTCCTATGAGTACGCCATGATCGACGGGGTGAACGATTCCGACTGGCAGGCCGATCTTTTGGTGAAGCATTTGAAGGGAACGCCGGGACATGTGAATCTGATCCCTCTCAACGAGGTGGCGGAGAGCCCCTTTCAGCCCAGCCGCCGGATCCGGGAATTTCAAGAAAAATTGGAACGGCAGGGGGTCACCGCCACCGTCCGGCGGAAGCTGGGCGGAGACATCGACGCATCCTGCGGCCAGCTCAGGCGCAAGCGCATGGAGGAAACAAAATGACAATACGCTTTTGGGGCATCACAGACGTGGGCGCGGTACGCGCTCAAAATCAGGATTCCTATTACTTAAAGCCCGCCGGAGACGGCCTGGTAACGGCGGTGGTCTGCGATGGGATGGGCGGCGCCCGGGCCGGCAATGTGGCCAGTTCTCTGGCGGTGGAGACGGCCTCCGAGCACTTGGAGTCCCTTACCACCGAGGCGCTTGCCGCCTCGCCGGGAGAAGCCCTCACGCAAGCTGCCTCCGTAGCGAACGACGCCATCTTCTGCAAGGCGGCCTTGGAACCGGAGTGCCTGGGTATGGGCACCACCTTGGTTTCCGCGGTGGCTTTCCCAGACGGACATATCACGGTACTGAACATCGGCGACAGCCGGGCGTATCACGTCTGCGAGGAGGGCATCGCCAAGGTGACCCGCGACCATTCGGTGGTAGAGGATCTGGTACACCGTGGAGAGATCACGCCTGAGGAGGCCCGCCTCCACCCCCAGAAGAATCTCATCACCCGGTGNTTGGGATCNNAGAGCGCGGCCCGCACCGATCTCTATGAGGTCGTTCTGCAATCCGGAGAATTCCTCCTGCTGTGTACCGACGGACTTTCCAACGTACTCAACGATCAGGAGCTGCTTTATGAGATCATCCACGGCGGCGAACCGGAAACCTGCTGTCAGCGCATGCTGGACATCGCACTATCCAGAGGGGCTCCGGACAATGTGACCGCCGTCCTCATCCAAATGGTATAAGGGAGGGAACGAACTATGGATCAGTACATAGGGAAATTCCTCGACAATCGATATGAGATCCTGGAGCGTATCGGCTCCGGCGGCATGGCCGTGGTGTATAAGGCCAAGTGTCACTGGCTCAACCGCTTTGTGGCGGTCAAGATCCTCAAGGAGGATCTTGCCCAGGACGAGGAGTTCCGCCACCGATTCCACGAGGAGTCCCAAGCCGTTGCCATGCTCTCCCACCCCAATATCGTCTCTGTCTACGACGTATCCCGCCAGCCTGAGCTGGACTATATCGTCATGGAGCTCATTGAGGGCATCACCCTTAAGCAGTACATGCAGAAGCGGGGCGGGAAGCTCTCCTGGAAGGAATCCCTCCATTTTATCAGCCAAATTATGAAGGCCCTGTCTCACGCCCACGGCCGGGGTATCATTCACCGGGACATCAAGCCCCACAACATCATGGTTTTGCGGGATGGCAGCGTAAAGGTGGCCGATTTCGGCATTGCCCGGCTCATGTCCGCCGCCCAGAACACCATGACCCAGGAGGCGCTGGGCTCTGTACACTATATCTCTCCTGAGCAGGCCCGGGGAAGCCGGGTGGACGCCCGCAGCGATATCTATTCTGCCGGCGTAGTGCTCTACGAGATGCTCACCGGCCGCCTGCCCTATGAGGGGGATTCTCCGGTGGCGGTGGCCATCCAGCACATCAATTCCATCCCCCTGTCGCCCCGGGAACTGGATCCCTCCATCCCGGAGGCGCTGGAGGAGATCACCATGAAGGCTATGGCCTCCAACATTGACAAGCGTTACGCCTCCGCCAACGATATGTTGGCCGATCTGGAGGAGTTCCGTAAAAATCCCAACATCAGCTTCGACTATACAGACGCCGATCTGCTGGTGGGGGAGGATGAGCCCACCCGTCCTGTCCAGCCTGTCTCCGCTGAGGGGACTAAGCCCCAGCCCGCCCGGGAGGAGTCAGCTCCCCGCCGCCGTTCCCGCCCAGAGCCGGTGGAGGAGGAGTACGATGAGGACGATGGCGGCGGAAAGCGGGTTTTGGTGGTCATCGTGGCCGCACTTTTGTGTCTGGTGGGCGTGGGCGCTTTCCTCTGGAACACGGTTTTCAGCGGTATGTTTACCGCCGGCGAGACCTTTGAGGTGCCCGACCTGGTCACCGGCGTCTACACCCTGGAGGAGGCGCAGGCCCTTCCCGCCGTGACCGAGCTTGGCTTTACTGTGGAGGAGGGCCAGTATATCGTCAGCGACACTGTGCCCGCCGGACGCATCGTCAGCCAAAGCCCCGCCGCCGGAGAGCAGGTGAAGGTGGGCAATAAGACCATTACCGTAACCATCAGCTCCGGCAACGGCGGTCTTACCGTACCCGATGTTNTTAACAAGGATCGCCGTGTGGCCGAGTCTATCCTCAGAGCCGCGGGCTTGGAGGTGACCTTTGAGGAGGCGCACTCCAGCCAGATCACCAAGGACAACATTATTTCCCAAAGCCCTGAGGCCAATGTCGAGGCGGCGGAAGGGGATACCGTCACATTGGTGGTGAGCCTTGGCCCCGACGTGAAGCAGGTGCCCATGATCGACGTTACCCGTATGACGCTGACCGACGCTACCGAGGCCATCACCAAGCTGAATCTGCGCGTCGGCGAGGTAAAGCCCGTATCCAGCGAAGAATACGCCGAGGGCCTGGTCTGTTACCAGAGCGTTCCCCTCAACACCTCCATTCCCGAGGGTACTGTAATCAACCTTCAGGTGAGCACCGGCCCCGACATCACGAAGCCGCCGGAGGCCACCGAGTCCGCCGAGCCGCAGCCCACATCCACGCCCGCCTCTGACAGGCCCCGCACCAAGAGCGGCACGGTGGATCTGCCCAACGACCGGGAGAGCGTCACCGTCCGGGTCACTGTGGGCGGTGTGGAGCAGCGCAACGATCCNGTAGATACCCGGATGCGGGTATACCGCTTCAATGTGGAGGGCACCGGGCTTCAGGAGATCCTGGTCTTTATCGACGACGTACAGGTCAAGAGCTATATCGAGGACTTCACCAGCTGATGGAGGGTATCATTCATAAGGCCCTGTCCGGCTTCTACTATGTAGACTGCGGCGGAGAGAGCGTCACCTGCCGGGCCAGGGGAAAGTTTCGCCACGAAAAGTTCACGCCGTTGGTGGGTGACCGGGTCNCCGTCTCCCTTCTGCCTGACGGCGCCGGCACCATAGACGCCGTTCTGCCCCGAAAAAATGAATTTCACCGCCCCGCGGTGGCCAACATCGACACGCTGGTGATCATCTGCTCCGGCGCCATCCCGGTCACAGACCCCTTCCTTATCGACCGGGTGGTGGCCATGGCGGAGCGGCGGAAGTGCGAGAGCGTTATCTGTTTCAACAAATGGGATCTGGAGCAGCCCCAAACCTTATATGAGACCTACCGGGACGCCGGGTTCCCGACCCTCCGGGTCAGCGCGGAGACAGGGGAGGGCATCCAAGCTCTCTCCGACCTGATCGCCGGAAAGGTCTGCGCCTTTACGGGCAATTCCGGTGTGGGAAAGTCCAGCATTTTGAACCGGTTGGAGCCGGACGTTGTCCGCCCGGTAGGGCAGGTCAGCGAGAAGCTGGGCCGGGGCCGGCACACNACCCGGCATGTGGAGCTTTTCCGGCTGAAGAATGAGGCGGTGGTGGCCGACACGCCGGGATTTTCTTCCTTTGAGGAGGGGACGGATTGTCCCCCGGAGGAGCTGCAATACGCCTTTCGGGAATTCCTCCCCTATTTGGACAACTGTCAGTTTCTGGACTGTGCGCACGTGAAGGAGAAGGGCTGCGCCGTGCTGGCGGCCCTGCGCGAGGGCAAGATCGCCCAGAGCCGCCATGACAGCTATGTCCGCCTCTACCAGCAGGCCCGTTCTGTACCGGAATGGCAGCGAAAATAAATCAAAAACGCACCACAGGCCGTCTTCTTTCGTATACTGAGGTATCTCAGCAACGGAAGGAGGCGGCTTTTATGCTGTCTGCGGAAATGAAGCGCGACCTGGCTTTGGCGGCGGCCTGCACCGGCGGTATTGCGATACTGCTGGCCCCGGCCAGCGTAGTCACTCTGGGCATTGGTCTTGCGGTGGGCTACAAGGGCCAGGATACCATCAAGGCCCTGCTGGAAGGGGGTGGAAAGGCATGAGGATCGTCGTGGTGAAGTCCCCCAAGGCCCTGCGGGGCATTTTGCGCCGGTTGTTCCATTTGAAATGAGACATACCTTCCACCCCTTGTTCATATAGATGCACAGAAGAAAGAGGNGGGAAGCCTGTGCAAGGAGTGGAATACGCTTATGGAATTGGAATNNGATCGGATCCAGCTCTACGGCTTTGACGCGGTGCTGGACACTGCCCTCCCCAGGNAGGAGACGTTGGAAATGATCGNACCGGATGCCTGCCCCGATATTCTCCGGGTAGTGGACACCGACGGGAAGGTGCTGCTCAGCCGGCGGGAGGCCATGGATGGCCGGGCGGAGCTGTCAGGCGCTTTCAAGGTGTCTGTCCTCTATGTTCCCGACGGGGAGAGCGGCCTGCGGCATCTGGATGTAATCATCCCCTTTACCTGTGCCGCGGAACACAAGGACATCACCCCCGGCTGCTGTGTGGTAGCCTGCGCCCGGCTTTGCCGGGGAGACACCCGGGCCATAAATCCCAGAAAGGTGCTGGTACGGGCGGAGGCCGTTATCGACATCACCGTATTCTCCCCCCGGAGCGACGCCATCTGCGGCCGGGTGCTGGAGGCCGAAACGCTTGGCGTGGAACAGCTCACTGAAACGCAAGAGGTTTATCTTACCGCCTGTGTGCAGGAAAAGCCCTTCTCCTGCAGCGACGAGGTCACGCTCTCTGTAAGCAAATCTGCCCCGGCGGAGCTCTTGAAGAGCCGGGTNTGCCTCAGCCGCGGGGATGCCAAGATCATCGGCAACAAGCTCATTTTCAAGGGCAGCGCCAATCTCTCCCTGCTTTACCGCGGCGAGGATGACGGACTCTATACCGCTTCGGCGGAGCTGCCCTTCTCCCAGATCATGGAGGTCTCCGGAGTGGGGGAGGACGCCGAATGTGAGCTGACGCTGGCCCTTGCGGGGATCGACTGTGCGCTGAACAATGGCGGCGAAGAGAGACTGGTAACTGTGAACATGGAGATCTTGGCACAGGCCGTGGTGCAGGAGCTGCGGGTGGTGGAAGTGCTCTCCGATGCCTACAGCACCAAGGAGCACCTCATGNCGGAGTGGACCAGCTGCGCGGTGGAGGGCCGCCTCGACCGGGGCGTTCGCACCCAGAATGTCCGCGAGGTCTGGGAGGCTGTCGCCCCCATGCGTGAGGTGGTGGACTGCCGGGCCGCCGTCGGCGCCGTGGAGCGGGCCAGAGAAGGGGAGAAGCTCATCCTCAGCGCCCAGGTGGAGATCCAGGTGCTCTATCTGGGGGAGGACGGGGAGCTCTGCTCTGCCAATCATCCCGTGACCGTGCCCTGTGCCCTGGAGCTGCCTGAGGACACATTGTGCTTCTGCCAATGCGAGGTCGTGGGAGATGTGTATGTCTCCGCCGCCATGGGCGGCATCGAGGCCCGGCTCAGCCTGGACTTCCGCTTCTGCGCCCTTTCCCGGCGGCAGCTCACCAGTCTTTCCGACCTTCGGCCAGGAGAGGCCCCGGAGTGTGACGGAGAGCAGCCCTCTCTCGTGCTTCGGATGCTGGAGGGCGGCGAGCGGCTTTGGGACGTGGCCAAGGCCTACGGCACCACCATTGGGGACATCATCAGCGCCAATGAGCTGGAGGGTGAGCACGCCGCCGCGGGCCGCCTGCTGCTCATTCCCAGGAGAAGGTAAAGGGGGAAAGGAAGATGGAAGACAACAAGCTTTATGACGACATTGCCCAGCGCACCGGGGGCGACATCTATATCGGGGTGGTGGGCCCTGTCCGAACGGGGAAATCCACCTTTATTAAGCGCTTCATGGAGACCCTGGTGATCCCCAACATAGAGAACGTCTACCGCCGGGAGCGGGCCCGCGACGAACTGCCCCAGTCCGGTTCCGGCCGGACGGTGATGACTGCTGAGCCCAAGTTCGTTCCCGAGGAGGCGGTACGGGTGGACATGAGCGACGGAGCGTCCTTCTCCGTGCGCCTCATCGACTGTGTGGGCTATATGGTGCCCGGCGCGGCGGGTCAAACCGAGGACGACGCTCCCCGGATGGTCACTACTCCATGGTTCGATCACCCGGTCTCTATGACTGAGGCAGCCGAAGCAGGCACCCGAAAGGTCATTGCCGAGCACTCCACCATCGGCGTGGTCGTCACCACCGACGGCACCATCACCGATATTCCCAGAGAGGATTACCTGGAGTCGGAGAGCCGGGTCATCGGGGAGCTCAAGGCCCTGGGCAAGCCTTTCCTGGTGCTTCTCAATTCCGCCTATCCCGACTCCGACCGGGCCAAGGCCATCCAGGCCGACATCAGCGACCGTTACGACGTAAGTTGTATCCGCTGCAACTGCCTGGAGCTGGGCGAGGAGGATGTGACCGCCATTATCCGCTCCGTACTCTACGAGTTCCCAGTCAAGGAGATGGATCTCTTCCTGCCGCCCTGGATCGACGCCCTGCCCTATGACCACCCCATCAAAAGCGAGCTCTACGCCGCCATTCGGGAGGGGGCCGGAACCCTGCGCCGGGNGCGGGACGTGGAGAGCTCTATGGCCGCCATCGGCGCCTGTGAGACGGTAAGCAGTGCCCGGGTGACCTCCATCGACCTGGGCTCCGGCCGGGCCATGGCAAGCCTGGAGCTGCCCCGTGGGCTCTTCTACGATACCATTTCCGCCCAGTCCGGCTTCGCCATCGCCGACGACGGCGATCTGATGAGCCTGCTTACAGAGCTGGCCGGGGTGAAGCGGGAGTATGACAAGGTCGCTGACGCCATCNCCCAGGTGCGGGAGACGGGCTACGGCATCGTCGCCCCTGGAGCGGAAGAGCTTCGCCTGGAGGAGCCGGAGATCGTCAAGCAGGGCGGCCGGTACGGCGTACGGCTGAAGGCCAGCGCCCCCAGCATCCACATGATCCGGGCAGATATCGAAACGGAGGTCTCGCCCCTCATGGGCAGTGAGAAACAGTCCGAGGAGATGGTGGGCTATCTCCTGCAGGAATTCGAGGGGGACACGGCCCGCATCTGGGAGTCCAACATCTTCGGCAAGTCCTTCCACGACCTGGTGAGCGAGGATCTGAACACCAAGNTCAAGCGGATGCCGGAGGATGCCCGGGACAAACTGCGGNAGANCCTGCAGCNGGTCATCAACGAGGGCTCCGGCGGCCTGATCTGTATCATCTTATAAATAAAAGAGCCTGAAAACCGAGGTTTTCAGGCTCTTTTCTGCGCTTTCTATTCTCACTCCTGACCCAGGATAACGATGCCCACCGCCGCCACNGCNATCACGGCGTAGTGGGCCCGGGTCTGCTTCTCCTNTAGGAAGAGGCGGCTCCACAGCAGGGAGGCCACACAATAAGAGGATATCATGNGGGCGGCCACGATGGCGTTGGCCCCGATGGCATAGATGTAGGCAAACNGGCCCGCGGTCTCACACAGGGCGGCAATGAGCTTAGGCAGCTCTCTGGGAACCTCAAATTTCCCCTTGCGGATGAAAACCACATAGACGAAGGCAAAGACGGCCATGAGCAGGAACGTCAGCTCATAGGCGATATTGGCCTGGGCCTCGGCAATGACCCCGGTGCCGGCCTCCTCATCCAACAGGAGCATGGCGTCCACAAAGGTACCCAGGCCGTCGATGAGGCAGTAGAGCAGGGGGAAGGTAANGGCGATGATGCTGTGAGTATGCTTTCTGTCCGCTGCAACGCCCTCCAGCATCCGCTGGGCGTCGTCCTTGCGCTTTTCAATGACGGACAGGGCAAAAACGCCGACGCAGACCAAAACCACGCCCAGAAGCTGAATGGCGGACATGGTCTCACCCAGGAAAAAGAAGCACAGCAGCGCGGCCACGGCCCCGGAGGAGTTACACACAGGGGAGGAGACAGACAGCTCGATATACCGAAGGCCCACATAGCCCAGGATCATGGACAGGATGTAGCAGAAGGAGGCGGGGAGATAGGTGATGATATCCACGGGGGAGAATGGGGTGCCGGTGGCAATCATGACGATGGCGTGGATGCCCATAACGCCGCCTACGGCCATGACCATCTTCCAGTGGCTATAAGGATCGTCGCTCTTGGAGCCCATCTTGGAAAAAAGGTCGGAGCCGCTCCAGAAAAGAATCGCGATCAGGGCAAGAATAAACCAATTCATTCTAATTTTCGTCCTTTCCAGTTAAAAATGTACATAGAGGAAAAAGGACGAGGCCGGGGGCGGCCTGCGGGGGAACCGGGGATTGTGCCAGCAGGAAAAGCGCCGGGTAGATTTGTGATTCACGGACAGGCCGCCTCCTTTCATGGGCTTTTTGACCCAACAAATTGGTATTATAGTGGATTTTGTCTATGAAAGCAATCCTTACTTTTCAGAAAAAACGGGGCGGAGGATTTCCTCCGCCCCGCAGGGAACGTTTATTCTGTGAATTCCGCATCCATGACCGCCGGGAGGCCCCCGTGATCCCCGGCAAGGGGAAATTCTGCCGTGACCACAAAGAGGTCGGCCACCGGCTCCACCCGCAGAACACCGCCGCAGGCGGCGGTGAAGCTCTCCGCAATGGCCAGCCCCAAGCCGCTGCCGCCGTCGGTGCGGCTCTCGTCGCCCCGGACGAACCGGGCGGTAAAGTCAACGCCCTCAGGCAACTCGGTCTTGGAGGTGTTCTTCACCGACACCACCGCTTTTCCCGCCGCCTGGGTGAGGGTCAGATAGACCCGGGAGCCCTCCAAGGCGTATTTCAGGGCGTTTTGAAGCAGGTTCTGGAACACCCGGTAGAGACGGTCGCCGTCGGCCACGATGGTCACCGGCTCCTCCGGCAGATTCTCCNGCAGNGTGNCGGGAGCGGCCNCGATAGCCTGGGCCATGTCGGCGGTGGTCTGCCGCAGCAGCTTGGCAAGATCCAGCGCCTCCAGCTTTACCGGCAGATCTCCCGAGGCGGCCTTGCTCACCTCGAACACATCCAGCACCATGCTCCGCAGCCGCTCCGCCTTCTGGGCAAGTATGTCCACATATTCCCCGGCGGGAGGCTCCAGCTTCTCCTGCTTCAAAAGTTCGGCGTAGCTGATGATGGAGGTGAGGGGGGTCTTGAGATCGTGGGACACGTTGGTGACCAGCTCCACCTTCATCCGCTCGCTGCGGGTCTGTTCCTCCACCGCCCGGGCCATGCCCTGCTGGATGTCGCCCAGCTCCTCCATGGAGCGCCGCAGGTCGCCGTCCTCAGGCAGGGGGAGGGAGGATGTCAGGCTTCCATCCTTTACAGCGCTGATCTGTTCGGTGAGAGAGCCCAGATCGCCCCAAAGCCTCCGCAGCCGGGCGGAGTATAGGACCGTGGCGATCAAAAGAAGAGAAGGCGGAAGCAAAAACAACCACACCACATCCAGACGAAGAGAGCCGAAGGAGAGATAGTAGACCAGAAGGTTCAAAGTGACGGCGCAGAGACCCACGGCGGTCAGGGCCATCAACCCCGCCAATCGGCTCAGCCGTCTCTGGATGGGCAGTTTCAGCCCCCGGGCCGTCAGCATCCCACAGATGCCATGCCGCCAGGGCTTGTCCCCATAGCGCAGGTCGTTGACAAACAGCCAGCCGCTCCAGAAGACCAGCAGGACCGTCCACGGCCGCGCCAGAATCTCATTGAGATNGGAGCGCAGGAANCAGGGGTACTGATAAGCNACCGCCTCCTCCCAGATCCCGGCATAGCTCACCTCCTGCACCAGATAACGCATTTCCTCCGTCAGGGGAAACAGGGCNACGGCCAGCGCCCCCAGGACCAGCNGGAGCTTGACCTCGAACCAGATATGCCCTGTAAAGCGGGCGATGGCCCGGTCTGCCAGAGNCTTGTCCCGGCGCAGCAGAAGCCAGACCGCCAGCAGGCAGATCCCGATCCCCGCCTGTATAGCGCCATAGACCACCAGGCTTTGCCGGCGCTCCCGCCAGTTCTTCTCCAGGTAATAGAGCCGGTTACACCGCCACTGGTTCCCCTGGGANCTATAATTGCCCTTGATATAGAGGGCGGGCTCGTCAGCCACGGCAATGGAGACAGTCACGCCCCGGGCCTCCTCATCGGCCCGAAAGTTACTGTACCCCGGCAAATACCAATGCTGTCCATCCTCCTGGTATACGCCATCCCCATAAAGGTCAACGGGGGAGCCGTTCTTTATGGCGGAGCACTTGCTGCCGTCGAAGGAGAGGAGAAAGCCGTATCCCTGGGCGGGATACTGGGAGATATCTTCCGTATTGCTGTAAAGGACTTTCCCATTCTGGGAGATGGAGTAGAGGAGATTCCGGTCCTCCTGAAGGATCTTGTTCCAGGCCTCCGCCTCCTTCTTCCACCTCTCCCGGTCGCTCTCGGTGGGCTGGTAGTCGCTGATGGGGTAGCCGTCAAAATACCATACATCATCCTGCTGGATGACAGCGGTGGCTTCCTTCTCGATCAGAAAGGTGTCCTCGGCGTATACGTCATAATAGTCGTAATAG
>CAJMXB010000008.1 GCA_905219705.1 Oscillospiraceae bacterium
GTGTATAAGAGACAGGAATTTTACTCCAACACCTATGCCGGCGGCACCGGCAGCGTGGAGATGGAGGTCTTTACCGGCATCCCCATGGCCTTTTTGCGGGAGGGAGAGGACTTGACCAACCTGCGGGGCACCGAGGGGGTCTACGACCGCCTGCCCTCCATCGTCAAGGCGTTTAAGGCCGCGGGCTATGACACCGAGTTCATCCACAACTACACCACCCGGCTCTATAACCGCTCGGACAATCTGCCCGCCGTGGGCTTTGACAAGATGACCTTTGAAGACGACTTCCCTGAGGATGCGCAGTGGGACGGGCCCTACCTGAAGGATATGGAGCTGACCAAGGCCATGATCCGGGCCTTTGAGGAGAAGGAGGAGGGCAAGCCCCTGTTCCTCTACGGCCTGACCATGGAAAACCACCAGCCCTATTATGGCGGCAAGTTCCCCCAGAGCTCCGGGCTGGAGNCCAGCAGCGANAAGCTCAGCGAAAGCGTACTGGGCACAGTGGACGCCCTGGTCTACGGCATCNATGCCGCCGACGAGGCCCTGGNGGCCCTCATCCAGTACTTTGAGACCCAGGAGGAGCCGGTGCTGGTGATCTTTTGGGGCGATCATCTGCCGGGGCTCTATGTGGACGACAACAACACCATCTACTCCCTGCTGGAGTATGTGCCCACAGTGGATACCCTCCAGTGGGACGCCCAGGTCATGAAGCGGATGCACACCACCCCGTTCCTGGTGTGGAACAACTATGGAGCGCAGCTGGAGGTGCCCGACATGACAGGCCCCAGCGCGCTGGGAAGCCACATTCTGGACTGGGCCGAGGTGCCCAAGCCCCTGTACTTCCAATGGGTGGATCAGAGCCTGGACACCATGCTCCTCTACCGCACCCGGCTCTATATCGACGACGAGGGCGTACCCTACAAAGAGCCCCCGGAGGAGGACAGGGCGGTGGTGGAGCGGTACCGCAGTCTGNTTTACGATATTATCTATGGCGACGGCGTGGTGGCCGGGGAGATGACCAGGACGGAGCCGAATCAATAATAGCAAGCGGAGGGGCCGGCCGCCATCGGCGGGCCCCTCCGCTTTTGCCCCCCCTGTGGGGTTGACTTTCCGGGCAAAATGTGGTAAAACTTTACGTGACACTTCAACACTTTTATCTGATAAAGTAAGGGGGAGACCCATGGAGGAGAGACGGGAGGAGACGCAGACGANGGAGGAGCGCAAGGCCCAGGNGCTTCTGGAGGAGAAGGAANCGGAGTCCCGGGTGCGCGNTTACAACGGCCCCATGGGGACGCTGCTCACCGTTNTGCTGTGCCTGTGGGCGGTGTTTCAGCTCTACTACAGCACAGTGGGCGTGATCAGCGCCATCAACCTGCGGGCCTTTCACTGTATCTTCCTGTTGTGCTTCACCTTTTTGCTCTACCCGACCTATAAAAAGGAGCGGCGGGTACGCAAGGCGCCGCCGGTGTGGGATCTCCTGCTCATGGGATTGACGGCGGCGGTGTTCGGCTATCTNNTTTTGAACTATACCCGCATCGCCCAGAGCGGCGGCCGGCTGACGGACTTTGAGCTGGTCATCGCCGGGGTGGGGCTGCTGCTGGCCTTTGAGGCGGCAAGGCGGTGCTCCGGCAACCTGGCGGTGCTGGCCCTCATCTTCCTGGCCTACAACTGGTTTGGCAAGTATATCCCCGGCCGGCTGGGCCACAACGGCTTTAACCTGAAGCGGGTGCTCTCCACCCAGTTTTGGGGGACTCAGGGCATCCTGGGCACCGGCATCGGCGTCTCAGCCACTTACATTTTCCTCTTCGTGGTTTTCGGCGCCTTTCTCAAGTACAGCGGCTTTTCCAAATTTATCAACGACTTTTCCCTGACCCTGGTGGGCCAGACCCCCGGCGGCCCCGCCAAGGTGGCGGTGCTGGCCTCCGCCCTCATGGGAATGATCAACGGCTCCGCCATCGCCAATGTGGCCACTACNGGCACCATCACCATCCCCCTGATGANGCAGACGGGCTACAAAAAGGAGTTTGCCGGGGCGGTGGAGGCGGTGGCCTCCACCGGCGGGCAGTTCTGTCCCCCCATCATGGGGGCGGTGGGCTTTGTCATGGCGGAGTTTTTGGGCATGAGCTACACCAAGGTGATGCTGGCGGCCATCCTGCCCGCCTTCCTCTACTATCTGGGCCTTCTCTTTGCCGTCCACTTTGAGGCCNAGCGGCTGGGGCTCAGCGGCCTTTCCAAGGAGAACATTCCCNACGCCATGAAGGTGCNCACGGAGCAGGGACACCTGGTCATCCCCCTGGTGGTGCTCATTGCCCTGATGGCGGCGGGGTACACCCCCCTCTACGCCGCCGTGATCGCCATTTTCGCCACCGTGGCCGCCAGCTGGCTGCGCAGGGATACCCGGATGACCTGGGATAAGATCGTGGCCGCCACAGTGGAGGGGGCGCGCAGCGCGGTGAGTGTGGGCGTGTGCTGTGTCATCATCGGCGTCATCATCGGCACCGTGACCCTCACCAGCCTGGGGCTCAATATGGGCTACCTCATTCTGTCCATCGTGGACAACGGCAGCATCTACCTCACCGGTTTCCTGGTGATGATCATGTCCGCCATTCTGGGCATGGGCGTGCCCGGCGTGGCCGCCTACGTCATCGTCCAGGCGGTGGCGGTGCCGGTGCTTATCAAGGTGGGGGTGCTGGACATTTCCGCGCACCTCTTTTGCCTTATCTACGCCTGCCTTTCCAACATCACCCCGCCGGTGGCCATGAGCAGCTATGTGGCCTCGGGCATCGCCGGCTCCGACCAGACCAAGACGGGACTTTTGTCGGTTCGGCTGGGCCTCATCGGCTTCCTCATCCCCTTCTTCTTCCTGGACAGCCCTATCCTGCTCATCGGCGTAGACCCCACGGCCACCGTGTGGACTACGATCTGGGCGGCCTTTACCGCCTCGGTGGGCACGGTGGCCCTGGTGGGAGGATTGGAGGGCTGGCTGCTGCGCAGAAGCGCCTGGTGGGAGCGGGCAGTGCTGGTGGCGGTGGCGCCCCTGATGCTCTCCCCCGGCCACCTCACCGACGCCATCGGCTTTGCCCTGCTGGCGGCGGTGATCGCCCTCCAGTATTTTACCCGTCGTCCCGCGAGCCCTGCCAAGGGCGTCGCCTGACATAAAAGTTTTGTGAAAAAGGAGAAAAATGAAATGAAAAAGACCCTGTCTATGATCCTGGCCGCCGCGCTTTTGGTGAGCGCGCTGGCCGGCTGCGGCGGCGGAAGCGCCAACACCCCCGCCCCCGCGGAGAGCAAGGCCGCTGAGCCCGCCCAGTCCCAGGCTGCCGAGCCCGCGCAGGAGCACGATCCTGTGACCATCAACTTCCCCACCGCCACCGCCACCGGCGCCCTGTATGCCGTGGGCGCCGCCATCACCAACCTGTGGGATACGGAGATCAGCTATGTCTCCGCCTCCAGCCAGGCTTCCGAGGGCGGCATCGACAACCTCAACCAGATCTCCGACGGCGAGAGCCAGGTGTCCATCGCCATCAGCTCCAATTGCCTGCAGTGCATGAACGGCACCGACAGCTTTGACGGCCACGCCTACGGCGATCTGAAGGTCATCGCCGGACTGTACTTTAACCCCAACCAGGTGGTGGTCACCAACAGATCCGGCATNGACGACCTGGCCGGGGTGAAGGGCAAGCACNTCGCCGTGGCCGCCGCCGGCTCCAGCGTGTACGGCGAGTGCNACAACCACTTCACCGCCGCCGGGCTGAACTTCCCCGATGACATCCAGGCGGAGTACATCGCCTTTGGCGACGCCGCCGATATGCTCCAGAACGGCACCATCGACGGCGCGTGGATCATGTCCGGCGCTCCCGCCGGCGCCGTGAGCCAGGCCATGTCCGCCGACTGCAAGCTNCTCAATATCAGCGACGAGCTCATCGCCGAGCTGCAGAAGGACTACCCCTGGTATGCCCCCTGCATCATCCCCGCCGGCACCTATCCCAACCAGGATGAGGACGTGCAGACCTCCGCTATCAAGATGGTGATGTTCTGCCGGGGCGATCTGGATGAGCAGACCGTTTACGACCTGACGAAGACCCTGTGGGAGAATATCGACACCCTGGGGGAGGCCCAGGCCAACCTGAAGGGCCTCACCGCTGAGGAGGCGGTGAAGGACATCGCCGGCCTGCCCCTCCACGCCGGTGCGGAGAAGTACTACAAGGAGATCGGCGTGCTGTAATGAGCGCGCGCTGAAAAGCCCCCGGACACGTCCTGTCCGGGGGCTTTTTTGCCCCTTGGGCTTGACGTATGAGCTCCGGCGTTGTATGCTTAAACTTAAGCATGGCATGGAAACAGGAAGGTGTGGTGCGGTATGAAGGAGCCGGTGCTGGTCATCATGGCCGCCGGGATGGGTTCCCGGTTCGGCGGACTCAAGCAGATCATTCCGGTGGATGAGGCGGGGCACAAGATCATCGACTTTTCCCTCTATGACGCATGGCGGGCCGGATTCCGCAAGGTGGTGTTCATCATCAAGCGGGCCATTGAGGCGGACTTCAAGGCCGCGGTGGGGGATCGGATGGAGAACTTTTTTGAGGTGCGCTATGTCTATCAGGAGATAGACCGGCTGCCGGCGGGGTTTTCCGTGCCCGAGGGACGTGTCAAGCCCTGGGGCACCGCCCACGCCATCGCCTGCGCCAGCGAGGCCATTGACGGGCCCTTCGCCGTGCTCAACGCTGACGACTACTACGGCGTGACCTCCCTCCAGGCCATCTACGACTTCCTCAGCGCCCCCCACGCCGGCAACGAGCACGCCATGGTGGGCTATCTGCTGCGCAACACCGTCACCGAGAACGGATATGTGTCCCGGGGGGTGTGCTCCATCCGGGACGGCTACCTCACCCAGGTGGTGGAGCGGCTGCGGGTGGAAAAGCGGGGGGGCGACGCGGCCTACAGCGAGGACGGCGGAGAGAGCTGGATCGACCTGCCGGGGGATACGGTGGTGTCCATGAACCTGTGGGGGTTCCAGCAGGCTCTGCTGGAGGAGTTCACCGGCCGGTTCCCGGCATTTTTGAAGGAAAATCTGGAGAAAAACCCGCTTAAATGCGAGTATTTCCTGCCCCTGATCCCCAACGCCCAGATCCAGGAGGGGAAGGGAACGGTGCGGGTGCTGCCCACCCGGGATGTGTGGCACGGTATGACCTATCCGGAGGATCTGGAGGATCTGAAGGAGGCCATCGGAGAGATGAAGANGGCGGGGATCTACCCCAGAGAGCTTTGGAAGGATGTTCCATCCATCGGAAAAAAGGAGGAAGCATAAATGAAGGTTTTGGTTGCCGGCGGCATGGGCTATATCGGTTCCCACACCTGTGTGGAGCTTTTGGAGAAGGGGTACGAGGTGGTCATCGTGGACAACCTCTGCAACTCCAGCCCCGAGGCCGCCAAGCGCGTTGCGGCCATTACGGGAAAGACCCCTCTTTTCTACGAGCTGGACGTCCGGGATGAGAAGGGGCTCTCCGCCGTATTTGAAAAGGAGCGGCCGGACTGCGTCATCCATTTTGCCGGACTTAAGGCGGTGGGGGAGAGCGTGGAAAAGCCCGAGCTCTATTACGACAACAACCTGGGTTCCACCATCACCCTGTGCCGGGTGATGGCCCGACAGGGGTGCAAGAAGCTCATCTTCTCCTCCTCGGCCACGGTATACTCCGCGGACAATGCGATGCCCCTCACAGAGAACTCCAAGACCGGAGGGTGCACCAACCCCTACGGCTGGACAAAGTACTTTGGGGAGCGCATCCTCACCGACATCGCCAAGGCAGACCCGGAGTGGAGCGTGGTGCTGCTGCGCTACTTTAACCCGGTGGGCGCCCACGAAAGCGGACTGATGGTAGAGGATCCCAAGGGCATCCCCAATAACCGCATGCCCTATATTTCCCAGGTGGCGGTGGGCAAGCTCAAGGAGCTGTCTGTCTTCGGAGACGACTATCCCACCCACGACGGCACCGGGGTGCGGGACTATATCCATGTGGTGGATCTGGCCCGGGGCCATGTGTTCGCCATCGACTACCTGATGAGCCACACCGGGGCGGAGGCCATCAACCTGGGTACCGGCACGGGCTACAGTGTGCTGGACATGGTGAAGGCCTTTGGACAGGCCAGCGGGGCGGAGGTGCCCTACCGTATCGCCCCCCGCCGGCCGGGGGACATCGCCACCTGCTATGCCGACCCCACAAAGAGCCGGGAGGTATTGGGCTGGAAGGCAGAGCGGGGACTGGTGGACATGTGCCGGGACAGTTTCCGCTGGCAGAGCATGAATCCCAACGGATATAACGGGTAAAAAACGCAGATGTTTAAGAGGGACGGGGCGGATCTGCCCCGTCCCTCTTCCACGTTTTCTGCCTTGCCAAAGAGGACGGAGNGTGGTATGATGTCCGGATGGAAACGTTTCCATTTTGAAAGGAGCGGTCAGCCATGCCAATGCAGGGGGCTGTGGAACAATANNAAAAGGACCTGAAGCTGGGCCGAAAATGCTATAAGGACGCGGTGATACACGGCAGCTATCCCTATCTGCCCGCCCTGGATGACTGCCTGGTGGGGCCCAGCACGGCCGGGGTGAGCGATCTGGGGGTGCTGGAGATCCCCATGGAGATGGTGGTGGGCACCCGCACCGACGCCCGAAAGAACGCCTTTGCCGCCAACTTCATGCCCCTTTTGGAGCAGGACACGGAGTTCGCCGCCAAGTGGATCCGCCTGTGTGACGATCATCTGGGGGAGACGGGCATCCAGGAGCCGGTGCGGTGTGTGGAATATCTGGGCCGGTTCTATGTCCAGGAGGGAAACAAGCGCATCAGCGTGCTCAAGAGCTTTCACGCGGCCACGGTGAGCGCCTATGTCACCCGTATGCTCCCGCCCTGGAGCCAGGAGCCGGAGATCGCGGCCTATTATGAATTCCTCCGCTNTTATGNNTNCGCCCACATTTACCGGGTGCGGTTTGACCGGCCGGGGCAGTACCGCAAGCTCCAGGCCGCCCTGGGCTTTGAGTGCGACCATGTTTGGAGCGGGGAGGAGCGGCTGGATTTCCTGGCGGCCTACACCCGGTTCCAGTCCGCCTATGACCGCAGACGGCGGCAGGAGGAGCAGGCCGCCGCCTCCGACGCCCTGNTGGTCTGNNTGAAGGTCTATTCCTTCGACGCGTTGAAGGAGATGAGCGACGGGGAGCTGGATAAGAGCCTGGAGGCGGTGTGGCCCGACGTGATCTCCGATGTGCAGAGCGACCCCATCGCGGTGGACACCGTCCCCGCCGAACCGGACAAGGGCATCAAGGGCCTTCTGTTCGGCGTGGTGCGGCCCAGCCATTTGCAGGTGGCCTTCGTCCATTCCCACGACCCCGCCGTGAGCAACTGGGTCAGCGGCCATGAGCTGGGGCGCAAATATATGGAGATCGCCCTGGAGGACAAGGTGACCACCAGAACCTACTGGCCCAAGTCGGAGGAGGATACCGGCGAGGCGATGATGGAGCGGGCGATCAAAGAGGGGGCGCAGGTGCTCTTCTCCACCGCGCCCCAGCAGATCGGCGCCTGCCGGAAGATGGCGGCGGCCTATCCGGAGGTGANGCTCCTCAACTGTTCGCTGTTCATGCCATACACCGGGGTGCGCACGTATTACAGCCGTATCTATGAGGCCAAGTTCCTCTCCGGCGTGGTGGCAGGCTCCCTGTGCAGAGGAAAGGAGATCGGCTATATCGCCAGCTATCCCATCTTCGGCGTGCCCGCGGGCATCAACGCCTTTGCCCTGGGCGCCAGTCTGACCTGTCCCGGGGCGCGGATCCGCCTGCGGTGGTCCTGCTGCGACCCCAAGGCGCTGGAGCGCTTTGACGCCGAGGGGGTGGAGCTGGTGTCCAACCGGGACGTGCCCACTCCCGCCCAATACCAGGCCCGGNGGGGCCTGAGCCGGCTGCGGGAAGACGGGGTGCGGGAGCCTCTGATCTCTCCCTTCTGGAACTGGGGCATTTTCTATGAACAGNTGGTGCGCAGCATTTTGGATGGCGGCTGGGACATTACGGGCAGCCATGGAAAGACCCAGGCCATCAACTATTGGTGGGGCATCCAGAGCGGCGTGGTAGGGACGCGGTGTGCCCCCGGCCTGCCTGAGGGATGCCGGAGGCTGGTGGNGCTCCTGGAGCGGGATATCGGCTNCGGGGAGCTGGATCCCTTCCGCCGGGTCATCCGGGACAACAGGGGGACAGAGCGTAGCGATGGGGAGCGGTGGTTCTCTCCGGAGGAGATCCTGAAGATGGACTGGCTGTGTGAGAGCGTGGAGGGGGAGATCCCCGGCTTTGATTCCCTCATCCCCGCCGCCCGGGAGATGGTACGGCTCCAGGGCGTATACCGGGAAGAGATCCCGCCCCGGAAGGAGGGGGTACTGCTGTGAGGATATTGTGCCTGGCCGACGAGGAGTGCTCTGTCCTCTGGGAAAACTACCGGCCGGAGTTGCTGGAGGGGGTGGAGCTCATCCTCTCCTGCGGCGATCTGAAGCCGGAGTACCTGTCCTTTTTGGTGACGATGGCGGGGGTGCCCCTGCTCTATGTCCATGGCAATCACGACGAGCGGTATGCGGCAAAGCCCCCGGAGGGCTGTGAATGTATCGACGGCAGGGCGGTGACGGTGAAGGGTCTTCGGATCGTGGGGCTGGGGGGCGCACGGCGGTACAAGCCGGGGCCCCACCAGTATTCCGAGGGAGAGATGACCTGGCGGGCGGCTAAACTCGTCCCCGGCATCCTGCGCCAGGGCGGCGTGGATCTGGTGCTCACCCACGCCGCCCCCAGGGGCTACGGGGACGGGGAGGACTACGCCCACCGGGGCTTTCAGACCTTCAACCGCCTGCTGGATCGGTTCAAGCCCGCCTATTTGATCCACGGCCACGTCCATCTGAATTACGGGCCCAATCTTCCCCGGCAGCACCAATATGGGGACACGGTCGTTCTCAACGCCTTTGGACGATACCTGCTGGATATTGAGCCAAAGGGATTGACAAGCCGGAAAAAATAAGTTATATATGTTATAAACAAAGGGAGTAGCCTGCACGGAAAAGTCCGTGTTCGCGGAGTCGTCAATACGGCTGTTTGGCCCGGTTGCGTGATGAAAAGGCGAGACTTTGCTGTTGTTTCGACAGCGAAGCCTTGCCTTTTTTGGCCTGAAATGGGCAAACTATCCCTGGAAAACGGAGGGAGAGACGCTATGACATTGGGAGGACTGGCCCTGTTTTTCGTTCGCCTTTTGGCCGGAACGGGGGTGTTCCTGGTGGGGGTGCACCTGCTCACAGCCAACATCGAGCAGCTTGCCACCGGGAAACTGAAGGAGCTGTTCGGAAAGACCGCCGACAAGCGGCTGGTGAATGTGGGCGTGGGCGCCGCGGCCACCGCCCTCATCCAAAGCTCCGGGGTGACAACAGTGCTCATTGTGGGCTTTGTCAACGTGGGGGTGATGAACCTCTACCAGGCGGCGGCTATGATCATGGGCCCCAACATCGGCACCACCGTCACCGCGCAGATCGCCGCCCTGAGCGCCTTTCCCATCACCACTTACATCCAGGTTCTGGTGTTTGTGGGCATCATGCTCAGTATGATCGGGAAGGAGGACACCCAGAAGAAGCTGGGACTTCTTCTGGCGGGTCTGGGATTGATTTTTATCGGGCTGGCTCTGATGTCGGACGCCATGAANGCCGACCGGGACGCCATTCAGAGCCTTTTCACGATGGTGCGCGATCCGCTGCTGCTGTTTTTTATCGGGATTTTCCTCACCGCTCTGGTGCANTCCAGCTCAGCCACNACGTCCATCATCATCGCCATGTCGGTGGCGGGACTCACCGTGGGCACCGGGGGCAACGAGGTGNTCTATATCATTCTGGGCACCAACATCGNCTCCTGTGNTNCGGCCCTGATGAGCTCCTTTACCGCCGGGGCCAACGCCCGGCGGGCAAGCTTTATCCACCTGATGTTCAACACCCTGGGCTCGGGGATCTTTTTCCTGGTTCTGGCGTTCTGGCCGGGCTTCATGAGGGGTACCTTCGGCCGGTGGTTCTCAGAGACAGCTACCCAGATCGCCATGTTCCACACCTTCTTCAATGTCACCTGTACGGTACTGTTCCTGCCGCTGTGCGGCTGGTTTGTCCGGGTGTCGGAGCGGCTGATCCGGGAGCGGGAGGTTCGGGAGGAGCCTCAGGAGACTTACCTGGACGAGCGCATGCTGGCCTCCACATCTCTGGCCATTTCCCAATTGGAAAAGGAGATGGTCCGCCTGTCCGATACAGCCATGGAGGCCTTTCGGACGGGCTACCGATCTTTTCAGGACAGGGACAAGGAGCTTATTGCCCCCACACAAAAACTGATCGACCGGGCGGGGGGCGTCGAGCAGGCTGTGGTCAACTACCTGATCCGTCTGGCCGCCCAGAGCAAGCTCTCCGACGAGCGGGATATCTCCCGGCTCCACGGGAGTCTGGCGGATATTATGCGTATCGCGGAGATCGCCGACAACCTGACCAAGTATACCCGTGCCTCCGTGGACAGGAATCTGGACTTTTCTCAAAGCGTGCGCCAAGAGCTGGATGGAATGACGCAGCGGGTGGAGGAGCTCTACGGCCTGACCAGGCGGGTAATGGTGGAAAAGGATGCGGGCCTGCTGGGTGAGGTGGATCGGGTGGAAAATGACGTCGACACCCTGCGCAAACGGCTCATTGAAAGCCACATTGAGCGGCTCAACCAGGGCGCGTGCAGTGCCGCCTCCAGCGGAGTGTTCATCAACCTGGTGTCCAATCTGGAGCGTTTGGGAGACCACNTGANCTACATTGCCCACAGTACAGTGGAATAAATGATGAAAAAAGAGGGACACAGGACAGAAATCCTGTGTCCCTCTTTTTCAGTGGCCTCAGAGCTCCACGCAGGGGAGGGATATCTGGGTGAGAAGGCCGCCGCCGGGGGCGTTTTGGGCGTGGATGACGCCCCCGTGGGCCTTGACGATGCTGCCGCAGATGGCCAGGCCCCGGCCGGAGACCTTCCTTCCCCGGTCGGAGGTGTAGAGCGGCTCGAAGATCTNGCCCAACANCTCCTGGGGCACCNCCACGCCGTTGTCCCGGAAGGAAAACAGGATCCGATCCTCCTNACGCTCACAGGTGAGCTCCAGNGCCAGGCGGGGGGCCTGGGCATGGTTGATACTGTTGGAGATGAGGTTGCCGAAGAGCCGGCGCATATGCTCCCAGCTGCAGATGAGCTGGGCCCCGGGGGCGAGGCACTCCACCCGGAAGGACACCCCTGCATCCTCCAGCTCGTCGCTGTACTCGTGCCGGAGGCGGCGGCACAGCTCCCCCGCCTCCATGAGCACCATGGGGGCGGCGTCCCGGAGCCCCACATCCAAATAGTCGTCGAACTCATCCACCACCGCCTTCAGGTGGAGGGCTTTTTCATGGATAAGATCCAAATACTGCTCCTTGCGCTCCGGGGAGAGGCTGCCCGCGCGCAGACGCTCGGAATAGCCCAGCACGGAGGTGAGCGGGGTCTTGATGTCGTGGGAGATGGAGGCGATGAGCCGCCGCTCGGCCTGCTCTTTGCGCGCGATGGTCTCCGTCAGCTCCACAAAGGCGTTTTGGAGCCGGCCGATCTCGTCGGAGCGGACGGTGCGCTCCGGGGCCTGGCCGGAGGCGGAATACTGCCGCATGGCCTTCCGCAGGCGGATGATGGGGGCGATGACCAGCAGAAAGAAGAGGATGGCGGCCACCGCCAGCACCAGCAGATTGAAAAGCAGCATGCTCAGGGCGGCGTACCGGGAGGCCACCGCCGGGTCGGCGGCAGTGTAGATAGCCTGAAGCGCGTCCACAAAGTGGAGGGAGATCACACACCAGTCCAGCAGGGCCAAGGCCACCACAATGACGATGAGCTTGCGGCTCAGCCGGCTGGAGAGCCAGCCCACGCCGNGGAAGCCGCTTTTGTTCTGTGCTTGCTGTGTATCCATGCCCGCTTCACTCNCCCNCGATCAGGCCGCTCTGGGTGACGAACCGGTAGCCCTGGCCCCAGACGGTCTTGATGTAGCGCCACTCCGGATCCAATTTCAGGCGCAGATTTTTGATGNTGATGGCCACGGCACTCATGTCCCCGTACTCGGTTTGCCACACGTCCCGGTAGATGCGCTCCCGGGAGAGGGTCTGGCCCGCGTGGGTCATGAGGTAGTGGAGCAGCTCCAGCTCCCGGGTGGACAGGGAGACGGGCGCGCCGGAGCGGGTGACGGTGACGTTCTCCGCGTCCAGGCAGATCTCTCCGATCTGAATGGGAGCCCGGGGGGCGGCGGTGGAGGAGAGGATGCGCTCCTGGCGGCGCAGGTGGGCCTGGACGCGGGCGGAGAGCACCTCCAGCTCAAAGGGCTTGGTCAGGNAGTCGTCGGCCCCCAGTCCAAGGCCGGCGACGATATCCTGGGCGGAATCCTTGGCGCTCAAAAAGAGGATGGGACACTCTACGCTGTCCCGGACGCGGCGGCAGACCTCAAGGCCGTCCATGCCCTTCATCATGATATCCAGCAGGATGAGCTCGAAGCTCTCCCCCTCCAGAATGGCGAGGGCCTCCTCGCCAGAGGCGGCGGTGGTGACGGAGAGACCCTGGTCGCTCAGCACGTCGGAGACCAGGAGGCGAATGGNGGCGTCATCGTCCACCACAAGTATTTTAGCGCTCATTTGAGCCACTCCCTTTCACTCTGAAGCATACCATACCCAGGGCGAAAAATCCATGAAAAAGTATGAAAAGCCAAGGGCAGTCCCGTTCATGAAGAATTATGAGAAAGGCCCCCAAACCATTGACTTTTGGGCCTGGAAAAAACTAAGATAGGGGCGTCCCCGCAAAGAGGGGACGCCCCGCTTAACAGGGACTGACTATTCCCCGGAAGGTGATCGAATTGCTGGAAAAAATCGCCCACAAGCTGACGAGAAGACCCAAACTGGTGGTGACCATTGCCGTAGCGCTGCTCATTCCCAGTATCCTGGGCTATTTCGGAACGCGGGTCAATTACGACATCCTGACCTACCTGCCCCAGGAGCTGGACTCGGTAAAGGGGGAGGCCCTTTTGGAGGAGCCCTTCCAGATGGCGGCCACCACCATGCTCATTGTGGAGGATATGCCGCCCCAGTACACCAACCAGCTGCTGGAACAGGTGAAGGAAGTCCCCGGCGTCAGCGGGGCCATCTGGATCTCCAATATGGCCGGGATCCAGATCCCCCAGGAGATGATCCCCGCAGAGGTGCGGGATGTGTTCTTCTCGGGAAAGGCCACCATGATGATCGTCCAGTACGANCAGGCCGGCGCCTCGGAATCCACCATGAACGCTATCGCCCAGGTGCGCCGGCTGTGCAATGAGAAGTGCTTCCTGGCCGGCTTTTCCGTGTTTATCAAGGACACCAAGGATCTGGTCATCAAGGAGATGCCGCTGTATGTGGTCATGGCGGTGATCCTGTCCATGGTGGCCATGTGCCTGATGATGGACTCCTGGCTCCTCCCCGTGNCTCTGCTGCTCAGCATCGGCCTGGCGGTGATCTATAACTTTGGCACCAACATCATGTTTGGCGAGATCTCCTTTATTACCCAGGCAATTGCCGCGGTGCTGCAGCTGGGCGTTACCATGGACTACTCCATCTTCCTCTATGACCGGTACATAGAGGAGCTGCACAACTACGAGGACAAGCGGGACGCCATGGCCACCGCCATCGTGGCCGCCTTCAAGTCCCTCTCCGGCTCCTCTCTTACCACCATCGCCGGCTTTCTGGCCCTGTGCTTCATGCGCCTGACCCTNGGCAAGGACATCNGCTTTGTCATGGCCAAGGGTGTGGTGCTGGGGGTGGCCACGGTGGTGCTGGTGCTGCCCGCCATCCTCCTGCAGATGGATAGAGGCATCCAGCGCTTCCGCCATCCCNGCCTCAAGCCCAAAATGGCGGGGGTCAACGCCTTCATCGTCCGGCACCGGAAGGGCTTTGTGATCCTGTTTTTGGCGCTGTTCATCCCGGCGGTATACGCCAACAACCATGTGGAGATGTACTACAAGCTGGACGAGTCCCTGCCCCAGGATATGCCCTCCATTGTCTCCACCAACAAGCTCAAGGACGACTTTGATATGGCCTCCAGCCACTTTGTTGTCATGGAGGACGACCTGAGCCACAACGAGATGCTCCGGCTCATCGACGAGATCGAGGCGGTGCCCGGCATCACCAGCGTGGCGGCCTACGACAAATTTCTCCCCGCGGGCATCCCGGATTTCTTTATCCCCGACGCCGTCAAGGATATCTGCAAAAAAGACGGATATCAAATGATGATGATCAACTCCTCCTACGTCACCGCCTCCGATGAGGTGGCCGCCCAGCTGGAGACGCTGAAGGATATCCTCCATACCCACGACCCCAACGCCTACATTACCGGCGAGGCCGCCCTTACGGCAGACCTCATCACCGTCACGGACGTGGACTTCAAGGTCACAAGCTACCTGTCCATCCTGGCCATTCTGATTTTGGTGGCCATCACCTTTAAGTCCATCGCCGTGCCTATTCTGCTGGTGGCCACCATCGAGCTGGCCATCTTCATCAACCAGGGCATCCCCTACTTTACCGGCAGCGTGGTGGCCTTTGTGGCGCCCACAGTCATCGGCTGCGTCCAGCTGGGCGCCACGGTGGACTACGCCATTTTGATGACCACCCGGTTCCAGGAGGAGCTGCAAAAGGGCCACGACAGGCTGGAGGCCATCCAGCGCGCCGCCACCTCGGCGGACACCTCCATCCTCACCTCCGCGCTGGTGTTCTTCTGCGCCACCATCGGCGTGGCGGCGGTGTCCACCATGGACATCGTGAAGGCCATCTGCATGATGCTCTCCAGGGGCGCCATCATCTCCGCCTTTGTGGGCATTTTCATTCTGCCCTCGGTGCTGTGTGTCTTTGAGCCGCTGATCCATAAGACCACCCTCCACTGGCGCACGCCCAAGCCCCCCAGGGAGAAAAAAGTCCCTGCCCTGCAAGCTGTCCAAGGAAAGGAGTCCGATCCCCAATGAGAAAAAATCGTAACCGTGCCCTGGCGCTGGCTCTGGCGCTGAGCGTGACCGCCGCCTCCCTCGTCCCCGCCGCCAAGGCAATGACCATCCCCGCGTCCTACGACGAGGCCTATTACGCCACCCTGGACTACTATGGCNGGGTGCAGGNGGCCAGTGTGGTGAAAANCTACCGGCTCAACGGCGCCACCACCGTCACCGACTACGGGACATATGACGAGGTGATCAACCTCACCGACGGCGTCGCCCCCGTCATTGACGGCGGGAAAGTCACCTTCCAGATGGGGGAGGCCGCCCCGGAGAAGTTCTATTTTGAGGGCAAGACCGTGAAGCCCTTTGAACAGCTGCCCTGGAGCATCGCTGTATCCTACCGGCTCAACGGCGCGCCCGCGCTGGCGGAGGAGCTGGCGGGGAAGACAGGGCTTGTGGAGATCTGCCTGGACATTCTCCCCAATCCCGCCGCCCCGGCCTACAGCAGGGACAATCTGGTGCTCACCNCCGCCGCTGCCTTCAATGACGACGACATCGTCTCCCTGGAGGCCCCCGGGGCGGAGGTACAGCTTGTCGGCAACCTGCGCACGGTGCTCTTTGCCGCCCTGCCCGGGGAGGAGGATCACTTTGTCATCCGGGTGGGCAGCGAGGACTTCTCCTTCTCCGGCCTCATCTTCCTGGCGGTGCCCGCCACCCTTCAGCAGATGGAGAAGGTGGCCGACCTGAAGCAGGCCAAGGAGAAGGGGGAAGACTCCCTGGACGCCANCAGCGACAGTCTGGACGTGATCTTAGATACCCTGGACGGCATGAGCGGCAGTCTCAATGCCACCGCCAACGGCCTGGATCAGCTCAGTGGCGCCCGGAGCACCGTCTCACGGGGGAAGGGGGAGGTCTATGACCAGACCGATCTGGCCCTGGAGGGGCTCAACGGCCTGGTGGACACCCTGGGGAGCATGGACAGGTACGCCCAGGTGGCCTCTCAGGCCATCACTGACCTCAACGGCGATCTCAACCGGCTCAACGCCACCACCCAGGGCCTGGCCCCGGAGCTGGAGAGGGCGCGGAAGACCATCGCCGCCATCCAGGCCGATACCAAGGCCCTCAGCGAACTGCTCACCGACGTGGAGAGCTACAACAAGCGGGCCAGCGCCNTCGCCAGCAGCCTGTCCAGCGGCATGGAAGAGCTGGACGACGAGATGGAGGGGATGCGTTTCGCCCTGGATATGCTGGAGTCGGCGCTGAAGAGCACCAAGGGCATCTCCACCATCAAGGACTCCGACATGCTGGGGATGCTCTCTCCCGACCAGGCGGCCCAGATGAAGACGGTGCTGGAATACCGCCGGCAGTATGAGAGCTATCTGGCGGAGAACGGGCTGAGCGAAACGGATATGTCCTTCCAGGACTTTATCGTTTTGGGGGCCTTTCAGCAGGGGTATGAAAAGCAGGTGGAACAGACCGCCAAGGATCAGGTGGCCGCCGCGTATGCAAGCTATGTCGNCGGCGNACAGCCCGGGGATACCCCGATGACTCCGGAGGAGTTTGCCGCCGGGCCNCAGGGNNAGGCCATCGTGNNNANGGTAAAGCAGCAGGCCGAGGCGAATTTTCAAAGCGCTTACGCTGCCTTTTTGGCCGGTGGGAGCAGTGAGCTGACCGCCGCCCGAAATCAGGCGGCCGCCGCCGACGCGGCCTACGCGGAGTTCTCCGCCCAGATGCCCATGGTGGACACCGTGAACAAGAAAATCAAAGAGATCAACAATCTGATCACCGGCCTTACCGACCCCACCGCCCGGCTGGTGGGGGAGCTGTCCGACATCTGCGAGCTGGTGGGGGACACGGGGACTGTGGACGACCTCCACTCCCTGGCCAAGCTGTGCCGGGATCTGCTGAAGACCCTGAAGGAGCATGAGGGGGAGGGCGCCGCCCTTCTGGGGGATCTGGACGAGGTGGGCGATCTTCTCTCCCGTATTACGATCACCGCCGACACGGCCCTGTCCGATCTGGACAGCCTCATCGCCACGCTCAATACCTATGAGCCGGAGCTCCAGGCCGCCGTGACGGACGTCCAGAGCCTGTCCGCCTCCGCCCAGACCGCCCTGGGAGGCACCGCCTCCGCCATCGGCTCCGCCGAGAGCCTGCTGCGGCAGGCCGGGCCCCAGCTGGACGCGGGCACCGCCAACACCTTGAGCGGGCTCTCCGATGCCCTGCGCAAAGCCACCATGGGACTGGAGCAGACCGGCACCATCCGGGACGCCAAGAGCNCCATTTNCGACCTCATCGACGACGAGTGGGACGACCACNGCGGCCGGGTGGACGGCATTTTGAACATGGACGCCAACGCCACACCGGTGTCCATAACCGACCAGCGCAACGCNGCGCCCCGGAGCGTGCAGTATATCATGCGCACCCAGGAGATCAAGGAGGAAANGCCGGAGCAGACCGAAGAGGAGCAGAAGGCCGCGGAGAAGCCCACCTTCTGGNAGCGNGTGGCCAATCTGTTCAAGGGACTGTGGGCGGATCTTAAAAAGCTGCTGCACGTCGGATAAATTGCGCAAAGCCCTTTGCGGGCGTCCCCATAGAAAAAGTGGGCCATGCCGGATGACTCCGGCATGGCCCACTTTCTGTTTGCAAAGAGACGCTCAGCGCGTCCGCTCGCCCCGCTCGCAGCGGTTGCCCCAGGCGTCGATAAGCTCGTCGCCCCGGTAGACGCAGATGATCTCGCAGTGGTTGGAGCACTGGCCGCAGCTGGCCTCCCGGGTATGGAACTCCATGTTCTCCACCGCGAAGTCGAATTCCTGCCGTTTGCTGCCCTTCTTGGCCAGAATGGCCACGCCCAGGGCGCCCATCANGTGGCCGTTGGGGTCGACAATGACCTTGCAGCCCAGGGTGCGCTCGAAAGCGGCCACCACGCCCTTATTTTTGCTCACGCCGCCCTGGAACACCACCGGGGAGAGGATCTTTTTGCCCTTGCCCACGTTGTTGAGGTAGTTGGAGGCCACGGCGTTGCACACCCCGGCGATAATGTCCTCCCGGGGGTGGCCCATCTGGATCTTATGCACCAGGTCGGACTCGGCAAAGACGGTGCACCGGGCGGCGATCTGGGTGGGGTGGGCCGAGCGCAGGGCGTAGTCGCCGATCTCTTCCACCTCAATGCCCAGCCGCTTGGCCTGGCTGGACAGGAAGGCGCCCGTGCCCGCGGCGCACAGGGTGTTCATGGCGTAGTCCACCGCCACCCCGTTCTCCACCAGGATGATCTTGGAGTCCTGGCCGCCGATCTCCAGGATGGTGCGCACGTCGGGATAAAAGGTGGTGGTGCCCACGGCGTGGGCGGTGATCTCGTTTTTTACCATGGTGGCGCCCAGAATGGCTCCCACCAGCTTCCGGGCCGAGCCGGTGGTGCCGGTGGCCACCACTTTATATTTTGTGCTGTCGAANTGCTCCTTCAGAAGGCGCACCAGCTCCTTCACCGCGCCGATGGGGTCGCCCTGGGACCNGATGTACCGGCTGGCCAGAATGTTGTTTTCCCGGTCGATGATGACGCCTTTGGTGGAGATGGAGCCCACATCGACGCCCAAATATGCGTGTTCCACGTTAAAATACCTTCTTTCTCATGGCAATCATGTCGTAAAAGGCCTCCAGCCNTGTCTNCAGTCCCACGTCGCTGGTCTGNACGTCGTAGGTCAGGTAGAGCACGGGGATCTTATAGTCGGCGCTGATATTTTGCAGTACCGGCATCACGTCGATCTCCGGGGTGCAGCCGGCGGACTTGATGTGGATGAGGCCGTCAAAGCCCCGCTCGGCGCACTCCCTGGCGTACCAGATGTTGGCGGTGGCGGTGGGGCCCATCTCATACTGGCACAGATCCTGGATCTTGATGTGCATATTCTTCTGGCCGTTGTAGTGGAGGAACTGGTTGGTCACGTTCATCCACCGGTAGATCTCCAGGCGCATGTCCGCCAGCTTCTGCTCCAGCTCCAGGTTGGAGAAGGCGTCCATGGCGGTGTAGAACTCTCCCACCACGCCTACCCGCAGGGGCTGGGCGGGCTTATCCAGCGGGATGGCCTGGAGGGCGCGCTTGGCCTCGCGGTAGCCTGTCTCCACATCGCTGCGGCTCCGGGCGGTGTACATGGCGGTAAGGAAGTCCTGGTAGCCGCGCTTATACCCGCCGGTGGGGTCGAAGCCGCAATTTTTGTAGTATTCACCGGTGATCTCGTCCAGGTACTCCACCATCCGCAGGCCCTCCATGAACTGGGTCAGGCACCGGGCGGGGTTCACCTTGGGGTTGATGCGCCGGATGATCTTGAGATATTCCTTTTTCTTGCTCATGTCATACTCGGACAGGTTGATGAACTCGAACTGGTAGCCCAGATCCCGGAGGATCTGCTCCAGAAGCTCCCCGTAATATCCCAGCCGGCACAGGCCGTGGGTCATGATGAGGGTGTCCGCGCCGCACTCCAGGGCCTCGATCATACTGCCCAGCACGGTTTTGAAGGGGGTGCAGANATAGTCGGGGCTGTATTTGCTGCCCAGCTCCATGGTGCGTTTGGTGAGGGCGGGGGGCATGACATATTTCACGTCCAGGGCCTGCTCCATGATGTATTTCAGGGCGCAGTTATATTCGGCGTATCTGGGGAAGGAGATCTTTCTTCCTTTTGCNTNTNCCATTACAGCTTCCCCTCCTTCAGACGGATGATGTCGATAAAGCTCTCCAGCCGGGTCTCCACCCCCGCCGTGCCGGTCTGGCTGTCCAGAACCAGGTTCAGCATGGGGATACCCTTGACCCGGCGGGCAATGAGCTCATTGACCATGGCGTCAGGCCCGCAGGGGAAGGCGCTGAGGAGGATGATGCCGTCCACCTCGTTTTTCCGCAGGGCGATGCCGCCCAGGATCTCCCGGCTGATCTCCCACTTGCAGGTGGGGGAGAGCTCCCGGCTGCGCTTCAGGGCGTGCTCCCGCTCCGTCAGGTCGGCCCGGAGGGGGGTGACGCCCACGCCCTTGAGGTAATCGGTNACCACCTTGCCGACATAGGGATCCTCCACCACATAGCTGTGTCCGGCGATGAGGATCTTCAGTCCCTCCCGCTTGCACAGCTCCTCCTGCTTCTGCACCCTGGCTCTGTACTGGGTCAGCTCCGCCCGCTTGGCCAGCTTATAGGCCCGCTTCACGGTCTTGGGGCCAAAGCCCAGCTGGCGGCCCAGGGACAGGAAGGCGTGTTCCTCGTCCTGCCCTGCCAGCACGTCCACGCTGCAGGTGAGGAATTTCTGCGGGACGTCCCGAAAGACGTTTTTTACCAGGTCGGGCATGGCCTCAAACCGGGTGCACATATTCCGGTGGTGGCCGAAATTGCTGACCCGGGGCACCAGGATATAGTCGCACTTCCCCACCAGCGCCGCCACATGGCCCAGGTAGATCTTCAGGGACAGGCAGGCCTCGTCGATGGCCAGGGCGGNGCCCCGNTCCAGGATCTCCCGGTCGGTGGGGCCGCTGGTGACCGTGTCCACCCCCAGCTCCCGGAAAAAGACGCCCCAGAGGGTGCGGCAGCGGTAGTACAGCATGGCCCGGGGAAGGCCCACCGTAATGACGTTTGTTTCCATGGGTTTCAACCTCGTATTGCGTAAAATAAACGGCCCCGGCCTTCCAGGAAGAACCAGGGCCGGATGGCATTATAACACAGTGTGAGGGGAAAATCCAGACCTTAGAATGATCCAGAACCAACTCACCGCCCCAGCTGCTGGTGGATTGTCTGTGTTTCCGATCCTGTTCCGTGGCCGTGCGCTCTTATTCACAAATATTCAGCATGCTTATTTCAAATTTTTCGCATTTGCTCTTGACATTTTCTATTCAGAATGCTAAAGTGCACCGAATGCTGCGGGNTTTTACAAGNGGAGCTTAGGGCGGAATAAAGGCGCCTGTACAGAATAGGATACAGACGCTTTTGCCATACTATTAAAAATAATGAGCACACAGATATCTTCCATTGCGGATAGAGGCATATGATACGCTGGAAATGANGCCCGGATNNGGCGACTGGAAAAGGAGAGACAGGATATGAAAAAGACAGCAGCGATCCTTTTGAGCGGCGCGCTTTTGCTCAGCATGACCGCCTGCGGGGAGAAAAAGCCCGCCGGCGAGACCCTCACCGGGACTGGAAAGGGCTATGGCGGCGACGTGACCGTGACCCTGATCCGAGAGGAGGGAACTATTACCGCCTGCTCCATCAAAGGGGAGAAGGAGACCCCGGAGATCGGCGGCAAGGCGCTGGCCGACCTGGAGCAGCAGGTGGTGGCCGCCAACGGCTATGACATCGACGGCGTGTCCGGCGCCACCATGACCAGCAAGGGCGTCAAGGCGGCTGTGGCCGCCGCCCTGGGCGAGAACTATACCGAGCCCACCCCGGCCCCGGCGCAGACCGCGCCTCCCGCCGAGAAGGTGGAGATCGAGGGCGGCGTGCAGCTGGGCCTGGCCTATGCCGCGGCCCACGGCACCAAGTGCTTCACCGAGGCTTACGCCGCGGTGCAGGGCGACGTGATCGTGGCGGCCTATGTGGACGAGTTCCAGTTTGTGGCCGATGACGCCGGCTTAGAGGTGGTGCCCAACAGCGACAAGGGCTTCGGCGAGAGCTATGCCGAGGGGCAGGCCCTGGCCTCCAAGCGGGTGGTGGCCGACTACTACAGCGCCCTGATGGCGGATNACGCCGGCTCCACCGTGCGCATCGACGACAACTACGACGCCATCCAGACCTTCGCCGTGGGCAAGACCATCGCCGAGGTGGAGAGCGTTGCCGCCGGGGAGGGCGCGGTGGACGCCGTGTCCGGCGCCACTCTGGCGGATACTGCCGGGTATCTCAGCGCCATCGTTCAGGCGGCCAAGAACGCCCAGGAGACCCAGGCGGTGGAGTTCAGCGGCAGTTCCGACAGTCTGAAGCTGAACGTGGCCTACGGNGCGGCCCACGGCGATAANTGCTTTACCGCCGCTGCCGCCCTCACCGACGGGGACAAGATCGTGCTGAGCTATCTGGACGAGTTCCAGTTTACCGACGCCGGCGACGTGAAGGGCGTGCCCAACAGCGACGCCGAGTTTGCCGCCGGCTATGCCGAGNGGAAAGTCCTCATCTCCAAGCGGATGGAGGCCGACTATTACAGCGCGCTGATGGCGGAGCACGCCGGTTCCACTGTGCGCATTGACGTGAACTACGACGCCATCCAGGCCCATGTCAACGGGATGACGGTGGTCGAGACGGAGGCCCTGGCCGGCAGTGAAAACGCGGTGGACGCCGTCTCCGGCGCTACCTTGGCGGATACCGCCAACTATGTGGGCGCCATTGCGAAGGCGGCCAGGGGATAAGAAAAGGAGCAGACACGGAAAAGGGGCGGGCCCGACGGGGCCCGTCCCTTTTTTATACAACAAACATCCTAAAGTTTTATGCGCTCTTAATGCCCCGCCTGGGACAGATACGCCACATACGCCCNCTTCAGAGCGGGAAGGACAGCCTGGACTACGGGGATCCGCTGACCGCCTGCAAGGAGCACGCTATCGGCATTGAGCGCGGTGATGTGCTCCAAATTGATGATATAGGAACGGTGGGGGGAGAAAAAACGGGGATCGCCCGACAGCCGCTCCATCAGGGAGGTGAGCGTGTCTGAGGTGACACACTGGACACCTACGCACACATCACCACCCAAGCCCAGCGCCAGGCAGCCAATACAATGGGTAGCATTTTGGCCCAGTCCGTCTAAGAAAAATCAGTCTGGGATTATTTGTGCCAACGAGTCTTCAACATCGGCACCAAAGGTTTTTGCGATTTGGCCTATCATAACCCCAAAGGATGTTCTTAGTTGCCCTAAAGCAACA
Organism: Oscillospiraceae bacterium; assembly: GCA_905219705.1. Lineage (GTDB taxonomy): Bacteria > Bacillota > Clostridia > Oscillospirales > Oscillospiraceae > Vermiculatibacterium > Vermiculatibacterium agrestimuris. The sequence continues at coordinate 22,884 of CAJMXB010000008.1, forward strand.
GTAAACATCATGTTCTCTATTGTCCCCACATGGCAATATTCACATTTGTTTTCCCTCTCCAAATGGCACTTACTCAAAAAAGCGTTGCAAGCGGTTCTCATCCCCAGCACATATGTTTCAAGTTCCGAATTTTCTTTGATATCGGAAATTTGATTTGTCAAAAAATCTTTGATTTCTAAAACCGACTTCACACAGGAACAAGCAAATTCATCATTAAGGTCTTCGTAAAGCACCCGCTTCCCCTCTAAATAGGTTATAATCTTTCTCGCAACCGTACGTTGACTAGCCGGAGGATTCCAGGACACTCCAAATACGGGACACGAGATTCCTGTTAGTTTTGATGTAAGTTCAGAGAAAAGCATATTTATTCCTCCTTAAGCTGTTTTTGATATTATATCACCAAATTTGTAATACGACAACAAGGAAGCGCCCTCTCCGTTGTGGTTCAGCCCTTTCCAGCCCTTTCTCCGTATGGGTCACGGTTTGGGTCAGAAAAATCTCTACCGTATAAACTACCGCAAAAGATAAAGAAAGTCACCGTTTCCAGTGGGAAACGGTGACTTTTTGGTTGCGGGGGCAGGATTTGAACCTACGACCTCCGGGTTATGAGCCCGACGAGCTACCAACTGCTCTACCCCGCGATATCATGGTGCCGGAGACCGGAGTCGAACCGGCACGTTCTTTAGGAACACAGGATTTTAAGTCCCGGGCGTCTACCAATTCCGCCACTCCGGCATCTGGTATGGCCTTTTAAGTGCTTATCTACTATATCATAGCCTATGCCCCATGTCAAGAAAAAATTCCTCTGCCGGCTTATTTCAGACTGTTTATTTCCGCCTGCAGAAGCTCCAGAAACCGGGCGGCGTGTCCGCCGTCCATCTGGGTATGGTGGAACTGGAAGGACACCGGCAGCGCCGCCCGCCAAAGACGCTTCCGATACCGGCCCCAGATAATGAAGGGATTGTTGTAAAATCCGGCGTAGATGTTGACCGCGCCGTCGATCTCGGTCTGGGTGAGGGCGGAGGTGCCGATGACCATGTGGTCGGTCAGGTCATAGTTCTGGCAGCTTTCGCGCACCTGCGCGGTGAGGGCCAGATAGTTTTGCGCGAAGACCTCCAGGTCTTGGGAGAAGGGGACGTCGCAGGTGTTGATGCCGCCGTTCCGGACGGCGACCACGGTATTGACGGCAAGCTGGTCGTAGGCCATGAGCTTGTCCCCCACAGGGAGCAGGTAAAATTCCGGCACCTGGCAGGCCGCCTTACCGATGCACCAGCAAAGGAGCAGGTTGAATTTGCGGCCCTTTCGGCTGGCTCTGACCAGATTGGTCACGTCCAGGGTCTTGAACAGGGTCACCATGGGCTGGGGCGCCTGCATCCACAGCTGAAACGCCGCGGCCCGGCTGGTCTCATCAGGATGGATCTCCCTCATGTCCGGTACCTCCTTTTGGGGTGAGTTTGTCTACTATACCACACAGGGGGGAGGATGACAAGAAAAAGATCCCACAGCGGCGGAATCTTTTTCCCCGGGGGCGCATAAGATGGGAGGAAGTAACCTTTGCCGAGAGGAGGCGCCGCTGTGGAGGAGAAGACCCTGCCCACCCGGGGCGGCGGAGAAAAAGGGGACGTGGATGACTTGATCTTTTCCGCCCCACCCACCGCCGTCCCCAGTGACCGATGAGACTCAAAGACCGCCCCAAGGGGCGGTTTTTGCGCTTTTCTGGGCTGTTGGGCGATTTCTCCTTTACAAAAAGCCCCTGCTTGGATATAATAATGGAGCTGATTTCATAGCCGATTTTTTTGGAAATGTGAGTGTGGACTATGCTTCAATTTGACGAATACAAGGTGCGGCTGAATAACCTCAAGCCCGCGCTGGACGATCTGAGTCAGGCGCTGGATCTGGACGCCGCCGCCCGGGAGCTGGAGATGCTGGAGTCGGAAAGCGCCAGCGAGGGATTCTGGGACGATTTGGAAAAGTCCCAGAAGGCCACCCGGCGGATGAATACCCTTCGCGGCAAGCTGGAAAACCAGAAGAAGCGGGAGGGGGAGTGGGACGACCTGCTCACCCTGTGCGAGATGGGCAATGAGATGGAGGACGAGAGCCTTCTGCCCGAGCTGGAAGAGGGCTTTGCCAAGCTGGAGGAGGAGATGGAGGAGGCGCGCCTTTCCACCCTGCTCACCGGGGAGTACGACGCTTCCAACGTCATCCTGACCATCCACCCCGGCGCCGGCGGCACCGAAGCCCAGGACTGGGCCCAGATGCTCTACCGCATGTACACCCGCTGGGTGGAGCGCAAGGGATTTACCTACAAGATCATGGACTACCAGGAGGCGGATGAGGCGGGTATCAAGTCGGCCACCATCATGATCGAGGGGGAGAACGTATACGGCTGTCTGCGGGGCGAGCACGGGGTGCACCGGCTGGTGCGGGTGTCTCCCTTCGACGCCAACGCCAGAAGGCAGACCTCCTTCGCCTCGGTGGAGGTGATGCCCGACCTGCCGGAGGATGCGGACATCGTGATCAAGGACGAGGATTACGAGATGCAGGTCTACCGGGCCTCGGGCGCCGGCGGCCAGCACATCAACAAGACTTCCTCCGCCGTGCGGCTCATCCACAAGGCCACGGGCATCGTGGTGGCCAGCCAGGAGGAGCGCAGCCAGTTCCAGAACAAGGAAAACTGTATGCGGATGCTCCGGGCCAAGCTGGTGGAGCTGCAGATGCNGGAGAAGGCGGAGAAGATCTCCGATCTGAANGGCGTGCAGCTGAAGATCGAGTGGGGCAGCCAGATCCGCTCCTACGTATTCATGCCCTACCAGATGGTGAAGGATCTGCGCACCAACTTTGAGACCAGCAACATNGATTCNNTGATGGACGGCAACCTGGACGGCTTCATCAACGCCTACCTGAAATGTGCCGCCACGGGCAATTGGGCGACAAAGTAATAAAAGAACGAAAAAGACCGGCCCAGACGGGCCGGTCTTTTCTCATGCAGAGGCTGTCAAGCTACGCAGGAGGGTGGACGCCTCGGGCGCAACTCCTCCGACTGCGCAAAATTTCTTTGAGCCTGCGGCTCATCAAAATTTCGCTTCGCTCTGTCGTTGCGCCCTCGGCATTCCCCTGCTCCACTCTTTGTTCTTACTTCAGGTTGAAGAAGGCGTCCTTGCCCAGGTACTGGGCCACGTCGTCCAGCTCCTCCTCGATGCGCAGGAGCTGATTGTACTTGGCTACCCGGTCGGTGCGGGAGGGGGCGCCGGTCTTGATCTGGCCGGCGTTGGTGGCCACGGCGATGTCGGCGATAGTGGCGTCCTCGGTCTCGCCGGAGCGGTGGGACACGATGGCGGTGTAGCCGGCCCGGNTGGCCATCTGGATGGCGTCCAGGGTCTCGGTGAGGGTGCCGATCTGGTTGACCTTGATGAGGATGGCGTTGCCCACCTTCTTCTCGATACCGGTGGCCAGACGGGTGACGTTGGTAACGAACAGGTCGTCGCCCACCAGCTGCACCCGGTCGCCGATGGCCTTGGTGAGCATGGCCCAGCCCTCCCAGTCGGTCTCGGCCATGCCGTCCTCCAGGGAGATGATGGGATAAGTGTCAGCGAACTTCTTCCACATGTTCACCAGCTGCTGCTGGGTCAGCTTCTTGCCGGACTTGGGCTGGATATAGCACTTCTCCTTGTCGTCCCACCACTCGGAGGAGGCGGCGTCGATNGCGATCATAAAGTCCTCGCCGGGTTTGAAGCCGGCCTCCTCGATGNCCTTGACGATGACCTTCAGCGCGTCCTCGTCCTTCTTCAGGTTGGGGGCATAGCCGCCCTCGTCGCCCACGCCGGCGNCGGGGNTGCCGTTCTCCTTCAGGGTGTTCTTCAGGGTGTGGAACACCTCGGCGCACCAGCGCAGCGCCTCCCGGAAGTCCTTGGCGCCCACGGGCATGATCATGAACTCCTGGATCTCCACGTTGTTGGTGGCGTGAGCGCCGCCGTTGAGGATGTTCATCATGGGCACGGGCAGCACCTTGGCGTTGACGCCGCCAATGTAGCTGTACAGGCTCATGCCCAGGCTCTCGGCCGCGGCCTTGGCGCAGGCCAGGGAGGCGCCCAGGATGGCGTTGGCGCCCAGGCGGGTCTTGTTGGGGGTGCNGTCCAGCTCGATCATGGNCTTGTCGATGGCGGTCTGGTCGAGGACGTTCATGCCCACCAGGCAGTCGGCGATCTCGGAGTTGACGTTGTTGACCGCCTTCTCCACGCCCTTGCCCATATAGCGCTTCTTGTCGCCGTCCCGGAGCTCACAGGCCTCGTAAATGCCGGTAGAAGCGCCGGAGGGAACCGCGGCGCGGCCCACGGTGCCGTCCTCCAGGTAGACCTCCACCTCTACGGTGGGGTTGCCCCGGGAGTCCAGGATCTCGCGGCCCAGAACGTCAACGATTTCAATGATCTGCTTCATAATAATGATCTCCTTTCGTATTCAGGGGCAATTTCGCCCCAGGGTACACATGAGTTAGGACTGGATGAGGGTGTCCCCCGTCATCTCCCTGGGCTTTTGCAGGCCCATGAGATCCAGCATGGTGGGGGCGATGTCGCACAGCTTGCCATCCCGCAGCTTCACGTCCGCGCCCACGATATAGAAGGGCACCAGATTGGTGGTGTGGGCGGTATAGGGGGTCACGCCGTCAGGCTCCAGCATNCGGTCGGCGTTGCCGTGGTCGGCGGTGATAAGAGCCACGCCGCCCATCTTCTGGGTGGCCTCCACCACCTGGCCCACGCACTCGTCCNCCGTCTCCACGNCAAGGCGGGCGGCCTCGTAAACGCCGGTGTGGCCCACCATGTCGCAGTTGGCAAAGTTGAGGATGATCACATCGTATNCGCCGCTCTCAATGCNCTTGANCGCCTCNGCGGCCACNTCGCNGGCGGACATGTCCGGCTTCATATCGTAGGTGGGAACCTTGGGGGAGGGGATGAGCACCCGGTCTTCCCCGGGGAAGACGGTCTCCACGCCGCCGTTAAAGAAGAAGGTGACGTGGGCGTACTTCTCTGTCTCCGCGATGCGCAGCTGGGTCATGCCCTGCTGGGAGATATATTCGCCGAAGATGTTGTTCAGACTCTCCTTGGGGAAGGCCACCTCCACATTGGGCATGGACGCGTCGTAGGAGGTGGTGCAGACGTAGTTTACATGGAAGAAGCCCTTCTTCCGCTCAAAGCCGTTGAAGCCGAGATCCACAAAGGTGCGGGTGATCTCCCGGGCCCGGTCGGGGCGGAAGTTCATGAAGATGATGCTGTCCCCCTCGCCAATCTCCGCGTTCTCGGCGGTGATGACGGGGATGACGAACTCGTCGGTGACGTCAGCGGCGTAGCTGGCCTCCATGGCGCCCACAGGGTCGCCAATGAAGCGCTCGGCGCTNTCGCCGTAGACCATGGCCTTATAGGTTCTCTCCACCCGATCCCAGTTGGTGTCCCGGTCCATGGCGTAGTAGCGGCCGGAGATGGTGGCGATCTGCGCCCCATACTGGTCGCAGGTCTTCTTCATCTGGGCCACAAAGCCCTTGCCCGAGGTGGGAGGCACGTCCCGGCCGTCCATAAAGCAGTGGACAAAGATCTTCTCGCAGCCCAGGTCGTGGGCCATCTTCACCGCGGCCTCAATATGGGTGATGTGGCTGTGGACGCCGCCGTTGGACATCAGACCGAAAATGTGGACGGCTCTGCCCGCGGCCTTGGCGGAGAGCATGGCGTCCTGATAGGCCTTGTTCTGGAAAAATGTCCCGTCCTCGATGGCCTTGGTGATCTTGGGCAGATCCTGGAAGACCACCCGGCCCGCGCCGATATTGGTGTGGCCCACCTCGGAGTTGCCCATCTGGCCGTCGGGGAGACCCACATCCAGTCCGGAGGCGGAGAGCTTGCAGCCGGGACATCCCTCAAAGACCTTCTCCAAAAAGGGCTTGCGGGCATTGGCAATGGCGTNGCCCATGGTCTCATCCCGGAGGCCAAAGCCGTCCATGATGATGAGGGTGGTAGGTGTTTTACTCATAAAATACCTCGCCTCGTTTAATCTTGATTCGCGGCGTTGACGATCTCCACGAACTGGTCAGCCTTCAGGCTGGCGCCGCCGATGAGCCCGCCGTCGATGTCGGGCTGGCCCAGAAGCTCATAGGCGTTCTTGGCGTTCATNGAGCCGCCGTACTGGATGGTCACCGAGCGGGCCACACGAGCCCCGTAGAGCTTGCGGATGATGGTGCGGATGTGCTCGCAGACCTCCTGGGCCTCGGCGGAGGTGGCGGTCTTGCCGGTGCCGATGGCCCAGATGGGCTCGTAGGCGAAGACCACGTGGCGCATCTTTTCGGCGCTGACGCCGCTGAGGGCGCACTTGACCTGATAGGTGATAAGCTCCAGGGTCACCCCCAGCTCCCGCTGCTCCAGGCTCTCACCCACGCAGACGATGGGCCTGAGACCCNCCTNNAGGGCGGCCTTCNCCTTCNTGTTGACGGTGAAGTCGGTCTCGTTGTAATATTGCCGGCGCTCGGAGTGGCCGATGATGACGTACTTTACGCCGATGTCCTTGAGCATCTCGGGGGACACCTCGCCGGTATAGGCGCCGGAGGACTCGTAGTGGCAGTTCTCGGCGGCGATNGATACCCGGCTGTCCTTGAACAGGCGGGTGGCGGCCTGAAGGTTGACAAAGGGAGTGCACAGCACCACCTCGCACCACTTGGGCCGGCCCAGCAGAGGCTTGAGTTCTTCGGCAAAGGCCCGGGTCTCGCTGAGGGTTTTGTTCATCTTCCAGTTTCCGGCGATGATGGTCTTGCGGTATCTTCTATTCACGGGTAAATGGCTCCTTTTCCAATAAAATGAGGATCTTACGCATCCAAAAGGCAAGCGACGCCGGGCAGCTCCTTGCCCTCCATGAACTCCAGACTGGCGCCGCCGCCGGTGCTGATGTGGGTCATCTTGTCGGCATAGCCCAGCTGCTGGACAGCGGCCGCNCTGTCGCCNCCGCCGATGATGGTGATGGCGCTGGTCTCGCTGAGAGCCTGGGCCACCGCCTTGGTGCCGGCGGCGAACTTCTCGAACTCAAAGACCCCCATGGGGCCGTTCCAGATGACGGTGCCCGCACCCTTCACCGCGTCGCAGTAGAGCTTCACGGTCTCAGGGCCGATGTCCAGACCCATCCAGCCGTCGGGGATCTCGCCGATGGCCACCACCCGGCTGTCGGCGTCGGCGGCAAACTTGTCGGCGATGACGGTGTCTACCGGCAGAAGGAGCTTCACGCCCTTGGCCGCGGCCTTTTCCACCATCTCCTTGGAGTAATCCATCCAGTCGCTTTCCAGAAGGCTGCTGCCCACCTTGCCGCCCTGGGCGGCGGAGAAGGTGTAGGCCATGCCGCCGCCGATGATGATGGTGTCGGCGATCTCCAGCAGGTTGTTGATGACGCCGATCTTGGAGGAGACCNTGCTGCNGCNCAGGATGGCCACCAGGGGCCGCTTGGGATCGGCCAGGGCCCCGCCGATGATCTCCAGCTCCTTCTGAATGAGGAAGCCGCTGACGGCGGGCAGGTAGTCGGCCACCACCGCGGTGGAGGCATGGGCGCGGTGGACGGCACCGAAGGCGTCGGAGACATAAAGGCCGTTCTCCCCGGNCAGGGCGGCCANCTTNTTGGCCAGCTCGGCATCGCCCTTGGTCTCGCCCTTCTCAAAGCGGGTGTTCTGCAGGAGCATGATCTCGCCGCTCTTGAGCGCGGCGGCCTTGGCGGTGGCGTCGGGGCCCACCACGTCGTCGGCCAGGATCACCGGCTTACCCAGCAGCTCGGAAAGGCGGGCGGCCACGGGCTCCATGCGCAGCTCCTGAAGAGACTTTTTCCACTTCTCCTCGGTGAGGGAGGCGGGATCCTTCCCCTTCTCGGTCTGCTTTTTGACCCACTTGTCGAAGCTGGCCTCAGGCTTGCCCATATGGGAGCAGGCGATGACGGCGGCGCCGCCCTCCAGCAGGTACTGGATGGTGGGCAGGGCGGCCCGGATGCGCTTATCATCGGTGATGACGCCGCTGCCGTCCTTGGCGAGAGGNACGTTGAAATCACAGCGAAGCAGGACTTTCTTGCCCTTTACATCTACGTCTTTGACTGTCTTCTTATTGTAGTTCATGGTGTTTGCCCTCCTTGTTCAAATTCCGCCGGGGATGTGTCCCGCGCCATCTCTCCCACAGGGCTCAGACCGGAAAAGCCGGTTTGCCGCAGGGCCTCGTAAGCGAGGATGGCAACGGAGTTAGACAGGTTCAGACACCTTGCGTCTGAACGGATGGGGATGCGGATACAGCGCTGGGCATGGGCGTACCGGAACGCCTGGGGCAGANCTTTGGTCNCCTTGCCGAAAAACAGCCAGCACCCGTCCCGGANGGTGACGCCGGGGTCGGCGTAGCTTCTGGGGGCTTTGGCGGTGGCCAGCCAGATATCCTGGGGATCCTCCCGGGCAAAAAGCTCGTCCAGGGAGCTCCACACGTGAAGGTCTACCAGGTGCCAATAGTCCAGACCGGCCCGCTTCACNGCCTTGTCGCTGATATCGAAGCCCAGGGGCTCCACCAGATGAAGACGGATGCCGGTGGCGGCACAGGTGCGGGCCACGTTGCCGGTATTCGGGGGGATCTCAGGCTCCACCAAAACAATATTCAGCATGGAGCGCTCCCTCCTTTTTGGTCGCTCCGGCTATTGTACCCCATTCATTCGAAGATTTCAACTAAAATCAGGAGAAAATCATAAAAACTGGGTAGTTTTCTTAAATAGATGAAAATTTTACGCAAAAATTCGTTGAATTGAAAAAAGCGCGGATGCGCACTTTGCGCTTTGCTTCTTCTGCTTCTTGTGGTACAATAGCGCCAGAAAGAGGAAGGGAGCCGGATACATATGGAGAAAAAACGGCTTGTTGTCAAAGTGGGCACCTCCACCCTCCTGCGGGAGGGAGGCGGAGTGAACCTGCGGGAGATGGACGCCCTGGCCCGGGTGCTCTCCGATTTGAAAAATATGGGGCACCAGGTGATCCTGGTCTCCTCCGGCGCCATCGGTGTGGGCGCGGGGANGCTGGGGCTGAAGGAGCGGCCCACAGAGCTGCGCTTCAAGCAGGCCGCCGCCGCGGCAGGCCAGTGCGAGCTGATGCATCTCTACGACAAATTTTTTGCCGAATACGGCCAGACGGTGGCTCAGATCCTCCTCACCGGCGAGGATGTGGAGCACCCCGTCCGGGCCGAGCACCTCACAGGTACCTTTGAGGCGCTGCTGGAGCTGGGCTGTATCCCGGTGGTGAACGAGAACGACTCGGTCTCCGCCGCCGAGATCGAGACCGGCCAGAAGAAGGTTTTGGGCGATAACGACACCCTCTCCGCCATTGTGGCGGGACTGTGCAGGGCCGACCTGCTGGTGCTCCTCAGCGACATTGACGGGCTCTACGACGCCGACCCCCGGAAAGACCGGTCGGCCAAGCTGATCCACCGGGTGGAGGCGATCACTCCGGAGATCGAGGCCCTGGCCGGGGGCGGCGGCACCCAGTGGGGCACCGGAGGGATGTACACCAAGCTCACCGCCGCCAAGCGCTCCATGGCCCACGGCATCGACATGGTCATCGCCAATTCGAACAAGCTGGACGCCCTCTATGACATTGTGGAGGGCGGGGATGTGGGCACCCGTTTCGCGGCAAAATAGAGAAAGCTACCTAAATATAAAGCGAGTTGATTTTTATGACAGTTTTGGAGACCCAGGGCCTGGCTGCCAGGATCGCGGCCCGGCAGCTGGCTGTGACGGGGACACAGGAGAAAAACGCCGCCCTTCTGGCCATTGCGGACGCACTGATTTCNCGGCGCTCGGAGTGGCTCGCCGCCAACGCCGCCGACCTCCACGCCGCCAGGGCCGGCGGGATGGGGGAGTCCCTTTTGGATCGGCTGGCCCTGGATGAAAAGCGCATCACCGCTATCGCCGAGGGCGTGCGGCAGATCGCCGCCCTTNCCGACCCTGTCGGCCAGGTGGTGAAGACCACCCTGCGGCCCAACGGGCTGAAGCTGGAGCAGCGCCGGGTGCCCCTGGGGGTCATCGGCATCATCTACGAGGCCCGGCCCAATGTGACGGTGGACGCCGCCGCCCTCTGCCTGAAATCGGGCAACGCCTGTATTCTGCGGGGCGGAAAGGNGGCCNTNCGCTNCANTCNGATGGCGGTGGACATCCTGCGCCGCGCCCTGGAGTCCGCCGGCCTGCCCGGGGACTGTGTGGCCCTGGTGGAGGACACCGACCGGGCCTCTGCCAACGAGATGATGAATCTGACCCAATACCTGGATGTGCTCATCCCCCGGNGAGGCGCGGAGCTTATCCGCTNGGTGGCGCAGAACGCCCGGGTGCCCGTCATCCGCACCGGGGAGGGGGTCTGCCACATCTATGTCCACGCCAAGGCCGACCTGGCCATGGCGGCCCGGATCCTCTATAACGCCAAATGCTCCCGGCCCTCGGTGTGCAACGCCGTCGAGTGCGTCCTGGTAGATCGGCCGGTGGCGGCGGATTTCCTTCCCCTGGCCTGGGAACGGCTGAAGGAGAAGAATGTGACGCTCCACGCCGACGCTGAGGCCAGGGCCATCCTCCCCTGGGCCGCCCCCGCCGTGGAGGAGGACTGGGACAGGGAATACGGCGACTACCAGCTGGCGGTGAAGGTGGTGTCGGGGCCGGAGGAGGCGGTGGACTTCATCGCCCGGCACGGCACGGGCCACTCCGAGGCCATCATCACACAGGACGAGGTTGCCGCCCGGTGGTTTTTGGACAGGGTAGACGCCGCGGCGGTCTACGTCAACGCCTCCACCCGCTTTACCGACGGCTTTGAGTTCGGCCTGGGGGCGGAGATCGGGATCTCCACCCAGAAGCTCCACGCCAGGGGGCCCATGGGCTTGGAGGAACTGACCTCCACCAAGTACGCCGTTTACGGCGCGGGACAGATCAGAGAGTAAATTGGAAGAAAATTTTAACGTTTTTTGTATTTTTCTTTGGCTTGACCTATTGTATTTTTGTCACCGTTTTGTTACAATTATAACTGCAATGAAATTTCGGGCACCAAAAATATGTAAGGAAAAGGTGGAATGTCCCATGAAGTTCAAAAAGCTCATTTCCCTGGGCCTATCCCTGGTCATGGCGCTGTCTCTGGCAGTGNCCGCTATGGCCGAAGAGGCCGTTGAGGAGACTGTNGAGCCTTACGTCGTCTCTGAGGACGTAAAGGACAGCATCGTCATCCTCCACTCCAACGACGTCCACGGCGCCATTGAGGGCTATGCCAAGATGGCCGCCCTGAAGGCCATGTTCGAAGAGGCCGGAGCCAACGNCATCGTGGTGGACGCCGGCGACTACATTCAGGGCGAGACCTATGTCAGCGTCAGCCAGGGCGAGANCGCCGTGGNGCTGATGAACATGGNCGGTTACACNCTGTCCACGCTGGGCAACCATGAGTTCGACTATGGCTATGAGAACATGAAGGCTCTGGCCGAGAAGGCCGACTTCGAGATCCTGGCCGCCAATATCCTGTTCGAGGGCAAGCCCGCCTTCGGCACCAACAAGGTCGTGGAGCTGGGCGGCAAGAAGGTGGGCTTCTTCGGCATGGACACCCCTGAGACCGCCACCAAGGCCCACCCCGCCAAGATCAAGGGCGTGACCTTCGCCGGCGGCGAGGATATGTACAAGGTCGCCGAGGCGCAGATCAAGGAGCTGAAGGACGCCAAGGTGGACTACATCGTCTGCATCGGCCACCTGGGCATCGACGACGAGACTGCCGCCAACGCCAACCGCTCCATCGACCTGCTGGAGAAGGTGGAGGGCATCGATGTGTTCATCGACGGCCACTCTCACTCCACCGAGGCGGAGATCGCTGAGAAGACCAATNAAGAGCGCAAGGTGGGCGAGACCTACCTGACCTCCACCGGCACCAANTTCGCCAACATCGGCGTGGTCGTCATTGACAAGGACGGCAAGATCACCACCGACTGCGTGGACACCAAGGCCATCACCGTGGCTGAGGACGACGCCATNGCCGCNCGGGCCGCCGAGATCAAGGCCGAGATCGAGGCCGACTACGGCAAGGCCTTCGCCAAGAGCACTGTCAACCTCAACGGCGACCGGGCGCCCGGCTACCGCACCGAGGAGACCAACCTGGGCGACCTCATCACCGACGCCATGCTCTGGTACGCCACCAAGGAGGATCTGGGCGTTCCCGCTGAGAATGTCATNGCCATCACCAACGGCGGCGGCATCCGCGCCGCCATCGCCGCCGGCGACATCAGCAAGAACGATGTGAACAAAGTCCTGCCCTTCGGCAACACTGTGGCTGTGGACTACGTCTCCGGCGCCGTTCTGCTGGAGGTGCTGGAGGCTTCCACCTTCTGCACTCCCACCGCCATCGGCGGCTTCCCCCAGGTGGCCGGCATCGAGTTCACTGTGGACGCCGCCAANGCCTTTGACGCCGGCGAGAACTATCCCGGCACCACCTATGCCGCTCCCGCTTCCATCAACCGGGTGACCATCACCTCCATCAACGGCAAGGACTTCGATCCTGAGGCCACCTATGCCGTGGTCACCAACGACTTCCTGGCCGCCGGCGGCGACACCTATTACGCCCTGTCCGTCTCCGACCGCATCACCGACACCGGCGCTCCCCTGGATGAGGTGCTGATGCAGTACATCACCGAGGTGCTGGAGGGCGTTGTGGGCGAGAAGTACGCTGAGCCCCAGGGCCGCATCACCATCGTGGATCCTCTGGCCGACTTCACCGACCTGGAGGACAGCTGGTACACCGACGCTGTGCGCACCGTGGTGGGCAGCGAGCTGATGGTGGGCACCGGCGAGGGCACCTTCGATCCCACCGGCGTTGTGACCAACGGCCAGGTCATTCAGACCCTCTACAACCTGACTGTGGAGGAGAAGGCCGAGCCCGCCAAGGACGAGGCTTGGTACGCTCCCGCCGTGGCCTGGGCTGCTGAGCAGGGCCTGGTGGAGGCCGAGGGCTTCGAGGACGTGGAGATCACCCGTGCCGAGACCGCCAAGCTCATCGCTGACTACTGCGCCCTGAAGGAGCTGACCGTCGAGGGCGGTATGGCTGTCAAGNGGANGGCCGACTACGACCAGGTCCCCGNNNAGTACNTGGAGGCCGTGGGCTACTGCTTCGACGCCGGCATCATGGTCGGCGGCGAGGGCAACCTGATGCCTGTCAAGACCCTGACCCGTGTTGAGTTTGCTCAGGTTCTGGTGAATCTGGCCGCTTTCACGAAATAAGAATGTCTGGAACCGAANAGAACCCGGAGTCCGCCTCCGGGTTCTTTTCGGTNTTCCCTCTCAACAAACAACAGAAAGGAAAGGTAACTGATCATGAACTGGAAAAAGCTTACCGCTCTGGTTCTCTCCGCAGCCCTGAGCCTGTCCCTGGCGGCTCCCGCCATGGCGGCCGACCTGCCCGAGGGATGGACTCCCGCCGACGGCGCCCGGGTGGGAACCCAGACCGAGGTCTCCCTGGAGGAGTACCTGGCCGAGGGCGGCCAGGAGTGGTTCCTCACCGGCAAGACCGAGTACACCATCCAGGGGATGCTGGTGTCCAAGGACACCCCCTATGAAAACGTGCTGGAGGGCAACTCCGGCGTNGTGACTGACGACGGCGTCACCGTGCTGCTCAAAGGCACGGTGGACGAGCTGTGGCCTTCCAACCTGGAGAAGGTCATGGGCACCTACACCAAGGCCGACGGCACTGAGCTCACCGCCGAGGACTTCGCTCAGAAGGACACCTACATCGACCTGAAGACCAAGGCCACGCCCGACACCAACTTTGNCATGTTCATCCCCGCAGACATCCAGGTGGTGGTGGAGACCGCCTGGGGCGACATCCTCACCGCCAACCGTCCCGGCGTGGAGCACGGGGAGGGCGACTTCCTGGTGTCCGCCGTGAAGGACGGCCAGCCCGACCTGAGCGACGTTTGGGTGCTCAACGGCGCTGTGTTCCCCAACACTTATGATACCAGCAGGATGAACGCCTCCGCCGAGACCCCTGAGGAGACTGAGCCCCAGGTTCCCGCCCCCTGGTACGCCGAGGCGCAGAGCTATGTGACCGAGAAGGGCTATATGTCCACTGTGGACGGCGTCAGCTTTGCCGCCGAGGCCACTGTCACCCGTGCCACCGTGTTCCAGACCATCTGGAACATGGTGGGCAAGCCCCAGGTCGCCCAGGCTGCCGACTTTACTGACGTGACTGCCGATGCCTGGTATGCCGACGCCGCCGCCTGGGCCAAGCAGGCTGATCTGGCCGAGGGTACCGCCGGCGCCTTCCAGGGCGACCGGGAGATCACCCGGGCCGAGGTGGCCGCCATCTTCTCCCGTTACGCCGCCTTTGACGGCTGGATCGTGGACACCACCACCAGCCCCGCCCTCACCGCGCCCGACTATGACACCGTGCCCGCCTGGGCCGCTGTCGAGGTGGCGGAGTGCTACAAGCTGGGCCTGATGAAGGGCAATGAGACCGGCGCCATCAACCCCTCCGCCCTTATGTCCCGTGCCGAGCTGGCCACCATGCTCAAAAGCTATGACGAGCTGGTGCCCATCTATCTCACCCGCGATGTGGAGATCGAGGTGCCGGAGCAGGGCGATATCCCCGCCCACACCATCCCCGGCGTTCTGACCATGCCCGGCGCCCATGAGGGAGAGACCTTCCCCGCCGTGGTCATGCTCCACGGTACCGGCTCTACCAAGGACGAGGCCGGCAACGGCTACCTCACCGCCGCTCCCGAGCTGGCCCTGAACGGCATCGCCNCCCTGCGCATTGACTTTATGGGCAATGGCGAGTCTGAGGCCGACTACAAGGACTACAACTACACCTCCGCCAATCTGGACGCNAANGCCGCCGCCGNCTANCTGNNTGAGCAGGCCGAGATCGACGGCGATAAGCTGGCCGTCATGGGCTGGAGCCAGGGCGGCACCAACGCCCTGCTGGCCGCCGCGGCTTATCCCGAGACCTTCAAGGCCGTGGTCACCTGGTCCGGCGCGCTGGATCTCACCACCATGTTTGAGGACTTTGACGCCGCTTACGCCACCGCCAAGAAGNACGGCACCTTTGAGATGACCTTCGATTGGCGGGACAGCCTGGGCGTGGGTGAGCGCTGGTTCAAGGAAGTCAAGGAGACCGACGTGCTGAAGACCGTCAAGGGCCTGGAGGCTCCCGTGCTGGCCATCAACGGCGACAAGGACGACGNGGTTCTGCCCGAGNACGCCGACAAGATCGCCGCTGCGGTTCAGAACGGTCGGGTCTACCTGGTGGAGGGCGCCGACCACACCTACAACGTCTTTGCCGAGGAGAACTTTGAGACCATCTACAAGGTGGCCGACATCACTGCCGGCTTCCTGGCTGAGGAGCTGAACGGCTGTGTCACCGGTAAGGTCAACGCCGTGAGCAAGTACGGCAACGTGGGTACCGACATCTATGCCGACGTCTTTGTGGGCGCGGGCTACGCCGTGGGCGACATTCTGAAGGTCACTGTGGGCGNGCAGNCCGCGGAGGCCCCCTTCGGCACCGGCTANTCCAACGTGGACACCGGCAACGCCATTGTTCTCACCGACACCTCCACGGACACCATTGCCGCCGCCATTAACATGGGCAACTTCTCCAAGACCTACGGCGCCGAAGTGGATACCGTCATCTCCTTCGCCATGGGTGAGAAGGAGGGCTATCTGGAGGAGTACACCATCCGCAACATCGACGCTCTGCGGACCAACGACATCAAGGACTACGACAACGATAAGGCTGTCTTCGCCAACTTCCGGNCGGTGAAGATGGGCGACATCGCCGAGGGGGNGCTCTACCNCGCCTCCAGCCCCGTGAACCCCGAGTTGGGCCGGAACACCTACGTGGACGCGTTCATCAAGGAGGCCAAGGTGAAGACCATTCTTGACCTGGCCGACTCCGAGGAGGAGTACGACGGCTATGAGGGTGTGAAGGACTCCTACGCCGCCACCACCAACACCGTGAAGCTGGACATGGGAGTGGACTTTGCCGCCGAGGACTTCACCGCCAAGCTGAAGACCGGTCTGGAGTATATGCTCGCCAACGAGGGTCCCTACCTCATTCACTGCAACGAGGGCAAGGACCGGGCCGGCTTCGTCACCATGCTGCTGGAGTGCCTTATGGGCGGTACGGTGCGGGAGATCACCGAGGACTACATGCTCTCCTACNAGAACTACTACCATGTGGANAAGGACTCCGACCGCTGGAACCGCATTGCCCAGAGCAATGTGGTGGCCAACCTCCTCAAGCTCACCGGCGCTGAGGACGAGNAGGCCCTGGCCAAGGCCGACNNCAGCAAGGCCGCTGAGACCNATCTCNCTGAGACCGTGGGCCTCACCGCCGAGCAGGTCACCGCGCTCAAGGACGTTTTGGCCGGGAAGTAAGCCCGGACCAAACAGCATACAAAAAGAGCCGCCTTCCAAAACGGAAGGCGGCTCTTGCTTTTGCGGAGTGAGGAACTACTGGCCGAGCTTTCGCCATAGGGTGGAGCGGCCAATGCCCAGCCGCTTGGCGGCCGCGGATTGGTTCATCTGCTCCTGCCGCAGTACGGCGAAGATCACGTCCCGCTCGATCTCCCGCAGGGACTTTGACAGGTCGATGGCCTGGGCGCTCTGGGCGCCTTCGGCGGGAATGGCGCTGAGGATCTCGGCGGTGAGCTCCCCGGAGATCAGGGTGGGCTTGCAGGCCAGCACNAACTGCTGGACCACGTCATTGAGCTGGAGGATGTTCAGCGGCCAGGAAAAGGCCTGCAGCTGGGCCATGGCCGAAGGCTCGAAGGCAATGGCGCTGCCGGAGAGATTTTTGCCGTTCCACTCCAGAAGCTCTCCGGCCAGCAGGGGGATCAGCTCGGTCAGCTGGGAGAGGGGCTTGGGGGAGATGTGCAGGCCCCGCAGGCAACGGTACAGGCTGATGGAAAAGCCACGCTCCACCACCAGCCTGGACAGGTCGGCGCAGCTGGTGGCGTACAGCCTGTGGCGGCGGCCCATGTTGGTGTTGATGATATACTCGGCCAGGGTGGACTGCATGGCGGGCTCCAAAAGGTCGATCCGCTCCAAAAGCACGGAGCCGCCCACGTCATGGATGGGGTTGCGGTAATTGTTTACCACGGTGTCCCAGGACTTTTTGGTGACGCTTTTGCAGTTGATGGTGATCAGCGGAGTTTTGCTCCGGACGCTGTGACAATAGATATATTGGGCCAGCTCCGCCTTTCCGGTGNCGATCTCGNCGGTGATCAGCACGGGAATGTGGGTGTCGATGGCGGACTGGACCACCTTTTCCAGACAGGAGCGGTAGGCTCCGTTCCAAATCACGTTGCTGATGCCCTGAAAGATATTGTCGGCGTTGTCCAGATGAATGAAGGAGGTCTTTTGAGAGATGGAGTACAGCTTGCGCAGACGGAAGCAGTAGANCACGTTCTCTCCCGGGATCCGGTGTCCCTCGATCTCCCAATAGAAATCGTCGATCCGTTTGACGACGGACAGATGGCTCTCCCGCTCCAGCGTGTCGATATAGCGGACGATATGCTCCTCGGTGGACAAAAGACTTTTGTTCCGGACGGCGATGTTGGCATACACCGCCTTTCCGGCCTGGTTGAAAATGATGATCCCGTCCTTGCTCTGATCCAAAAAGGTCTGGTAGAGTCCGTCTGTCTGTCGGACGTTTTCCACGCATTGATGAAAGGCCAGCGCCTGCTGGATGGCCGACTGGATGCTCTCCCGGGAGGAGGTGATGCGGATNGTCTTCAGGCCGATGGGCGGGGCGAGATTTTCCGCGACAATGCCGGCAATGACATAGTCAAAGCCCTTTTCCTTAATCNCCCGGAGCAGCCNCTCCACCTGGGAGACATGGTAAAAGGTATAGAGATGGAGGGAGAGGCCCAGCAGCTCGGCCAGACGCCGGTAAGTCTCAATGACCGGCGGCGTGCTCAAAACGGCGAAGGGCTGCCGCAGGGAGTTGGCCAGCTGGAGGGTGCGCAGAACATCGTAGGCGGAGACCTCCACGCCGATCACAGGGGTGATGGAGGAGCTGCGCAGCAGGTCGGCGGTAAAGGACCGGGAGATGATGACGTCAAATTTTTTGCTGGGATAGATCTGAGTGTACTCGATGGCGCTTTGATAGACGCCGGGGGCGAGATACATGTCGATCTGGGGATATTGACGGGCGACCTCCTCCGCCAGCTCGCCGAACTCCNGATATGGGGCGACGGTCAGGATGCAGATCTTGTTCAAAAAATCACCGGCCTTTCCACGAGAAACGCCGCATCCGTCCGGGACGGATGCGGTGCTTCTCAAATCAAGAAGGGTCANAACAAACCGGGGGGATTCCAGTCCTGAATGCCCAGAAGCTGGTTGCACTGTTCAATGGGCATGAGCTGGTCGAAGAAGGTCAGGCAGCTGCCGGTCTGCTTGAATTGCTCCACCAGGTCGGTGGCGGCCCGGCACCAGCGCATCAACAGACCGTTGGGCCAGCAGACGGCGCGCAGACCGGCCTGCCGCAGCTGCTCCAGGGTGAAGCAGACCTCGGGGCAGAACTCCATCAGACAGTACAAAATGGGGATGCGGACGGTGTCGCNGGCCCGCTTGANGTCNTCCANGTCGTCGAACACGCCCTTGGCGGAGAAAATGTAGCCCATGTCAGCGCCGGCGTCGGCGGCCAGGTTCAGCCGGCGGATGGCCTCATCGACGCCGACCACCTCGGCGGCGTCGGAGCGGGCGATGACCAGAAAGTTGGGGTCCCGGCGGTACTTGACGGCGGTCTCGATCTTCCGGGCAAAGACCTCGGCGGTCTCGATCTGTACTCCGTGCATCNCGCCGCAGCGCTTGGGGGTGACCTGANCNTCNAAGTGGGCCCCGCAGATGCCGGCCAGTTCCAGGTCGTTCATGGTGCGGCGGACGTTCAGGTCGTTGCCGTAGCCGGTGTCCGCATCGATCACAAAGGGAAGCTCCACGCAGGAGGCCAGGTCGCCGGCGTGCTTGGTCTGCTCGGAGCCGGTGACCACGCCGATGTCGGGCACGCCCAAAATGCTGGCGGCGGTGGCCTGGCCGCCCATGTAGCAGCCGTCGAAGCAGCCGGCGGCCTGGGCTACCCGGGCGGTGATCCCGTCAAAGGCGCCGCAAAGAAGGGTCATCCGGTCTTGATCGAGCATGTTTTTCTTGAATGCCGCTCTTTTTTCTTCAATCGTCATATGGATCGTTCCTCTCTGCTCAGGATAGGATGTTGACAAAGAACATGATGTATTCGGGGAAACAGGTGGTGACGACAATGGCCACCAGGCCGACCAGCATGAAGGGANTGGATTCCTTTACCGTNTCGCCGTATCCGGCCCCCGCGATCTTGGTGCCCACAAATGTGCCCAGGGCGAAGGGCGGGGTCAAAAAGCCCACGCTCATATTCACCAGCAGGATGGCGCCGAAGTGGATGGCGGTGATCCCGTAGGTCTTCGCCACCGGCAGCAGCAGGGGAGTCATGATCAGCACGGCGGCGTTGATGTNCAGGNAGGTGCCCAAAAACAGGAACAGAAGGTNGATCATCAGCAGGAAAACGCCCTTGCTGGAGATGTTGGAGGTGATGAGGTTGGACAAATAATTGGACACGCCTTACATGGTGATGGCCTTGCCCGCCACAGTGGAAAAAGCGTTGAGCAATCCGATGGCGGCGGTGGAGGCGCCGCTGATGGCGGCCACCTGCCAGAGGGAAAGTCCGGCGCGGTGATTGAGAAAGCGCACGATGATGAAGTAGATCACGCCATACACCGCGCTGAGGGCGCCGGCCTCGGTGGGGGTACAGACGCCCCCATAGATGCAGCCGTAAATAATGACGGGCATCAGCAGGGCGGGAAAGGTCTTGACGGTGCGAAGACCGATGTTGCCCAGGTAGGCGCCCACGCTGTCATGGAGCTTTCCGATCTTGGGCCTGCGGCGGCCGATGCGGAAGTAGTTGACAATGATGTAGCCNGCCATAAAGATAAAGGCGGGACCCACGGTGGCCATCCACACATCGGAGATTTTGCTGTCTGAGGCCAGGGCGTACATGATGCCGGGGACGCTGGGGGGAATGAGGATGCCGAGGAAGCAGGTGGCGGCCAGCATGGCGGCGGTGTAGCCCTTGGGGTAGCCGTCCTTGTCCATTTCGGGGGCCATGATGTTGCCAATGGCGCTGATGGTGGCCATGGCGGAGCCGGTCAGCACGCCGAAGGCCATGCAGGTGATGGTGCAGATGAGGCCCAGAGAGCCCCGGATGCGGCCCAGAATGGACTGGANCCAGTTGACCACCAGCTTGGAGATGCCGCTGTGCTCCATCAGTACCCCGGCGAAGATGTAGAAGGGGATGGCCAGCAGAGCGAAGCTGTCCAGGGAGGCAAAGGAGTACTGGGNCACCNTGACGGTGNNCATGTGAGCTCCCAGGAACANAAACAGAGAGGCGATGGCGAGGCCGAAGGAGACAGGGACCTTCAGCAGCATGGACAGGAGGAAGAAGGAGCCGATAAAGATCAGCAGCGCGACGCCGGCATTCATGATTGCTCCGCCTCCTTTTCAAGTTCAGCCTGGATCTTGGGCGTGGGGTTGCCGGTGAGATGGCAGACCATGAGATAAACGCCGTGGAAGATCATCAGGGCGCTGCCCACCGGGACGGGCAGATACACCAGGAACATGGGGATGTGCATGGTGGGGGAGGTCTGCGTGGAGGCGGCCACCATCCCCAGATATTGGCTCCAAATAAAACAGAAGTAGANCAGAAAGACCACGGTGATGAAGGTGGCGATGAATTCCAGGCGTCGGACGNACTTTTCCTTGNCCCGGATCACGGAGACCTTTTGGGCCAGTTGGGGGACGATATCCACCTCAATGTGACTGCCCTCGTTCAGGGCGTAGGCCGAGCCGATATAGGAGGTCCATACGAAGAGATAGCGGGCCAGCTCCTCGGCCCAGGCGGTGGAGATGAAGAACACATACCGGCACAGGACCTCCACAAAAATGGCGCCCACCAGGACAAGGGTGGTGACGGACAGCAGCGCCACCTCCACATGGACCAGGGCGGAGTTGATCCAGTCGAATTTTCGGAAGAACATGGGGCGTTCACCCTTTCCTTCAGAATTTCACGGGGGCTTTACCCCTTGTAGGAGCCGTTGATGATGGCGTCCATGATCTCGGCGGGGTACTTGTCCTTGCTCTCCNCCCAGATGGCCTGATAGATGCCCTGGAGCTCGGTCTTCATGGCCTCGGAGGGCTGGGAGACCACCCACTGGCCCTCNTCGATGCCCTTCTGGGTGAGCTCCTCGGTGGTGGTCCGGAAATACTCGGTGAAGTCATCGGAGGCCTTTTGGGCGCATGTGCGGAACATCTCCTGATCCTCGGCGCTCANTTTGCNCCAGNAGGAGGGACTGGCGACGAAGCAGCCGCCGGAGTAACAGTAGTTCAGCTCGGTGATATAGGTGACCACGTCGGTGAGGCCCTGGACAATGTAGTTGAATACACAGTTGTCCAGGCCGTCCACCGTTCCGGTCTGAAGGGCGGAGAGGACCTCGGGGGTGGCGATCATCACGGGCATGGCACCGCATTTCTCATAGAAGGATACCACGGAGGCCACGGAGGGNGTGCGGATCTTCANGCCCCGCAGATCGGACATCTCGGTGATCTCGTGCTTGAGGTTGCCCACCTGGCGGAAGCCGTTGCAGAAGGAGCTGATGCGGATGATGTTGTTGGCCTCCATAATGGCGGCCACCTGCTGGCCGATCCAGCCCTGATTGTAGTATGCGTCGGCCTCCTCATAGTCGGCCACCAGGCCGGGCAGCCAGGCGAAGCCCAGCGCGCCGTCCAGAATGCCGTCGATGGACATGTCGTCGTTGAGGCAGAAATCCAGGGTGCCCAGCTGGATCATCTGGGCCATGTCGGCAGCGGTGCCCAGAGAGCTGGGGGCATACGCCTCGCCGGTGTAGCGGCCGTTGCTGGCCTCTTCCACATACTGAACGAACCGGTCCACATATTCGGCGCNGACCGTGCCGTCGGTACTGACGGTGAATTTGATGGGCTCACTGCTTCCAGCGGGCGTGCCGCTGTTTGCTGCGGGGGCGCCGGAGACGGCGGGGCTGTTNGCGGCAGGGCCCGCGCACCCGGCCAGGAGACCGAGGGACATGGCGGCGGCAAGGAACAGTCCGGTAAGCTTTTTCATATCTGCTTTCCCCTTTGTTTTATATTGAAACAGCGACACCGCGGATGCTGTTTCTGATTTTTATTATAGTCTGCTCTAAAGGGACCCTCTATAGACCTGACACCTGGTTTTGATTCATTCTGAAACGTTTTTGCGCCTGGGTGGAGTAGGGGCGGATGCTGCTCTGGAAAAGCGGGAAAACAGAGGACAAAAAAGGCCGCCCTTTATAGGCGGCCTTTCTGGAAACGGTATAAAAATGGCTTTGTGGGGGCCCCAGGCGACTGGCGGATGCTTATTCCAAGCCTTCCAGCTCCTCCAGCCACAGGGCGGCCGCCGCGTCGGAGGGCATCCGCCAGTCGCCCCGGGGAGAGAGGGCCAGGGAGCCCACCTTGGGCCCGTCGGGCATACAGGAGCGCTTGAACTGCTGGGAGAAAAAGCGGCGGTAGAAGTTTTTCAGCCACTTCAAAAGGACGGCCCGGTCATAGGAGCAGCCGAAGGCCTGCTCCGCCAGGCGCAGCACCTTCCTGGGGGAGAAGGCCCAGCGGACGACATAGTAGAGGAAGAAATCGTGGAGTTCATAGGGGCCCACAATGTCCTCCGTCTTCTGGCTGATCTCCCCCGCCACGGCGGGGAGAAGCTCCGGGGATACAGGGGTGTCCAGAATGTCCTCCAGTACCTCGGACAGGGCCTGATCCTCCCCGGCCTTGTCCCCGGCCACATAGCGCACCAAATGCCGCACCAGAGTCTTGGGGATGCCGGCNTNGACGGCGTACATGCTCATGTGGTCGCCGTTGTAGGTGCACCAGCCCAGAGCCAGCTCGCTGAGGTCGCCGGTGCCGATGACCAGGCCGCCGGTCTGGTTGGATATATCCATGAGCACCTGGGTGCGCTCCCGGGCCTGGGCGTTTTCGAAGGTCACATCCTGGTTGTCCATGGCCTGGCCGATATCCCTGAAATGTACCTTCACCGCCTCACCCACGTCCACCACCTTCAGGGTGGCGCCCATGTGCTCCGCCAGCAGCTCCGCGTTGGAGCGGGTGCGGTGGGTGGTGCCGAAGCAGGGCATGGTGACGGCGATCATGTCCGAAGCGGGGCGATCCAAGAGCTTCATGGCGATGCCGGTGATGAGGATGGCCAGGGTGGAGTCCAGGCCGCCGGACAGGCCGATGACCGCCGTTTTGGCCCCTGTGTGCTCCAGCCGCTTTTTCAGGCCCAGGGCGGCGATCTTCAGGATCTCCTCACACCGCTCCGCCCGGTGTGCCTCGTCCTGGGGGACGAAGGGGGAGGGAGAGACGAGCCTGGTGAGAGAGGTCTCTCCCGGCTCCAGGGAGAAGGACGCCTGGGCGCCGTATTCGCTCTCCACGGTGGGGAAGGTGTTCATCCGCCGCCGCTCAAAGACCAGCTTGTCCACGTCGATCTCGCTGACAGTCAGCCCCGTGGAAANGCGCCGCTGTGCCAGTAGAGCGCCGTTTTCGGCGATCATGTTGTGGCCGGTAAAGACCAAATCGGTGGTGGACTCCCCCTCCCCGGCGTCGGCGTAGACATAGCCACACACGCACCGGGCCGACTGGCCGGCGACCAGGCTGCGGCGGTAGTCCGCCTTGCCTGCCAGCTCATTGGAGGCGGACAGGTTCAGAATAAGGGTGGCGCCCAGGGCGGAGAGCCGACTGGAGGGCGGCTCCACCGCCCACAGATCCTCGCACAGCTCCACCCCGATGACCAGCTCGGGCATGGTCTCACAGCAGAAGAGAAAATCGGCGTCCAGCGTGACCTCCTGCCCGCATAGGGAGAAAAAGGGCTCGGAGATCCCCCTTCCGGAGGTGAACCAACGCCCCTCGTAGAACTCCCCGTAGTTGGGAAGGTAGGTCTTGGGTACCAGACCCAGGATCTTTCCACTCTGTATAATAGCGGCACAGTTATACAAATTGTTTTTGTAGTTCAGAAGCAGCCCCAGNGCGGTGACCATGTCCAGGTTTTTGGTCGCCTCCAAAATGGTGGCCAGACCCTCCTCGGCGCCCTTCAGGAGGGTGTCCTGAAGGAACAGATCGCCGCAGGTATAGCCCGTCAGGCACAGCTCGGGCAGGCACAGCACCCGCACGCCCTGGTGGTCGGCCTGGCGCATGAGGGTAAAGATCTGCTCGGCGTTGTAGCGGGGATCGGCCACCCGGATCTNGGGCGTGCCGGCGGCCACCTTGATAAATCCGTCCTTCATGGGGANACCTCCTTGCTCGTTGTGGGTCTATTGTACCCCCTCCGCCGAAAAAAGACAAGAGGGCGCAAGACAGGGGGGTGCAACAAAATGCCCTTCTCATTACATGTATATGATAGAGGCAAAAATGAACAGAGGTTGTCTCGATTCGTGTCATGCACAGAAAGGGGCGAGTCCCATGCAGAGGTAAACTGTCGGCAAAGCGGTCACAAAGATTTGACAAAAGAAAGAAAAGGAGTGTATCATAATGAAGAAGCGTTTGGTAAGTATCTTCCTGGCCCTGGCCATGTGTATGGGTCTGGCAGTCCCGGCCTTTGCGGCGGAGGAATACGATATTAAAGATTTTGCAACAGAAGAAGATTTGACAACTTAAGTATGGCAAGTATGGACAACTTGCCCAATGGGCGGCTAATGGCATAAATCTTGCGTTAGTTTTTGCCGATGTGGGATATGTAACATCTNTTGGTTGGGCGCTTATTAGNAGTAATTNGCCGACCAACTATGTAGTTCATCAGGACGACTGGATAGATTGCTATGGCAATATTAATCCAATTAACCGAGCCATATATGTGAAAGATGGTTCTGATTATAAAAATGTGNTAAACCGAGAGTATGGCTTTGTTCGTCCCTATAGTGTGTACCATTACAACAATGCAAACTCCCCTACTGGAGCGGCCGTGACTAATTTTCCGNAAGAACTATATCCNGATGCTACANGGTCTATGAAAGTTGCCTTGCTATATAATGCTTATAAGGTATATACCAGCGGGGCGGCTGCCGTCAATTTCTTGCTAAAAAACCGTGTATCATTTGAATGGAAATCAAATTCATGACCCTTGCCTGAGGAGGGAAACCCTTTGAGGAAAAAAGCTGTATGGATAGCCGCCGTTCTTCTCGTGGCGCTGGGGATCGGTCTTGTGGTTGATCGAATGCGGAAGAAAACCGTTGCCGAGATCTATCCGAACATGGGGCAGGTCTCCTCCTGCAAAATTATAACTGTGACCATATCCTCCGAGCGGGAGGAGTTGCTGGAGGGCCAGGAGCTGGCCTCTTTTCTGGAGGCTTTTTCGCAAGTGCGATGCGCCGACGACGGAAGGGCCGACAATATATATGAGGGGCAGCTTTACCATCTGTACTTCTTCGCCCGGAACCAGGAGCTTGACGCTGTACACATTACCTCCATCGGCGAACTTACGGTAGGCTCCCGNGCCTATCGGATCCACCCGGCCAATCTCGACGGCTTGATAGATCGTCTGGAAGGAAGAACCTGAGACACGCAGACAGGGGGGCGGTTCTTTTGCCCGGCGGCATATTTCCAACAAGACGAAAGAACCGCCCCTCTGGCCTTTTTTGGGGCGTAATTGCCCNGTTGNTCATTCTTNTGGCTANNTGTGTGAGTCAAGNGGATCAGCCGGAGCCTGCGCCTGCCTGGGAGTGTCCCCTTACTGTTATGTATGAGGATGTTTATTACACTCGCTCGGACTATGGGAAGCTCCATTCCCTTGATGGGATGGAACAGGTGGGTGTGGTTCAAAGCTGTGTGCCGAGTACACAAATGCCGCAGGAGAATTATCAAACAAATGTAGAATTTCTCTTAGATCAGATCATTTGGGAAAAAGACGGTCTGCTCTATATCCATTCCAACGAAGAGGGAGTGTATTGGACATTTAAACCCAAAAGCTNCAACGAATGAGACAGGGGGGTGGTTCTTTTGTCTTGACAAAGGGCATCAAGACAAGAAGAGTTGTCCCCCTGTTTTTTGGGTGTGTGTTTTGTTGCAGAGAGATAGAGAGGGAATAAGGGAGGATGCGTAGTGTGTTCTGGCTTCTTCCTGTGTCCATATTGAAGATATCAAACAATTAAGACGAAACTTTGACGGAAGTGTGAATAAATTGTAAATTGGCTGGTTTGATAGTAAAATACCTTACATTTTGTTTCTGCTTTACATGATTCGCCCTATACTTCCTCCTGCCACAGGAAGCCCAGCTCTCTCATGGCCTCCTCCGCCCGGTTGAGGGCGGAGTCGTCCTCGCCCCGGATGGTGTGGAG
The DNA here is from genome assembly GCA_905219705.1 of Oscillospiraceae bacterium. GTDB lineage: Bacteria > Bacillota > Clostridia > Oscillospirales > Oscillospiraceae > Vermiculatibacterium > Vermiculatibacterium agrestimuris. The sequence goes on from CAJMXB010000008.1 coordinate 49,316, forward strand.
GTGGAGCCCTCCGGTGAGCTGGGACAGAGGCTGAGCGCCGCTTCGCTCGCTCTNGGCGATGAACTGGCTCACATCGTACCGGGAGCGCAGCCGCAGCTGACCGGTGAGCTGGCCGTAGATGGGGTGTTCCACGATCACGTCCACCACCTCGCAGCCGGTGTCCACCAGCGCGGTGAGCTCGGCCTCCATCCCGGCGCCGTCGTGGAGGCAGGCCAGGGTGCGTGTCACGCCGGGGGAGCGGTCGGATCCATAGCCTCTGGGGGTGGCGGTNACGGGGTGCCCGACCGCCCGCAGCAGGGCCACGTCTCCTACGATGATCTGGCGGCTCACCCCCAGCTCCCGGGCCAGCGCGGCGGCGCTTACAGGGCCGGTGGCCGTATTCAGTCTTTGAAGAATGGCGCGTCTTCGCTCCTGGGCGTCCATATCCCCAACTCCTTTGNATGATTTTGGCGCGATGTCATATCCTATCTTGCAGTATAGCACAGTTTTTCCCGGGGGAAAAGGCCGGGCCGGGTTGATTTTTCCATTCCATGGTGTTAAAATATTCTGGATTCTGCAAACCATGAAAGGGGGGCCCGCACATGACCAGAGAAGAGGCGTTTGAATTTCTGGATCGCACCGCAAAGGGCATTGCGGAAATGTTTGGTTCCTCCTGTGAGACGCTGGTGCAGGATATGGGCAACCCCCGCCACCCCATTCTGTCCATCTACAACGGTCAGGTCTCCGGCCGGGAGGTGGGCTCCACCCTGGACATTTTGGGCTCGGACAAGGTGCTGGACTCCACTACCCTGGCCAACGATTTTGTCAATCTCTACGCCACGACTCCGTCGGGACAGCAGATCAAATCCTCCACCTTTCACATGGTGGGGGAGGACTACGACCTGGCGCTGGGCATCGACTTTGACTTCNCCGCGCTGAGCTATGCTAACCGCACGCTCATGGGTCTGATGAATGCGGAGGCCGACCTGCAAAGCGCCCTGTGGGCCGGCGGCGCGGGCCAGCTCCACCAGATCTTTGAGGAGTGCCTTGCCGCACTGGGCAAGCCCATTGAGGAGCTGAACAAAAAAGACCGGTTCCGGCTGGTGACCCTGCTGGATCAGAAGAACGTCTTTTCCTTCCGCAAGTCGGTGCCCTTTGTGGCCTCCCGGCTGAAGGTGTCACGGTACACCATTTATAAATATTTGGGCGAGCTGGCCGACGAGAAGGCCGCCGCCGGGAAAGAGTGAAGCTATGGATATTCAGGAGCGTANCGACAGCTATTTCAATGACAGCGNAGTGCGCGGGGAGCTGATCTCCGCCATCTCCCGCCTGGTGGCGGTGAAGAGCGTGAAGGGGGAGCCCACGGCTGAGGCCCCTTTCGGCCCCGGCCCCCGGGCCGCCTTGGATGAGGCGGTGAAGCTCTGCGCCGAACTGGGCTTCTCCGTCAGGGACTACGACCACTACGTGGGCCTGGCGGATATGAACGACAAGGACACTCAGCTCCACATCCTGGCCCATCTGGATGTGGTGGGGGAGGGCTCCGGCTGGAGCACCGATCCCTACACCTGTGTGGAGAAGGACGGCGTCCTCTACGGCCGGGGTGTGTCCGACGACAAGGGGCCCCTCTGCGCCGCCCTGTTCGCCATGAAGGCGGTGCGGGATCTGGGCCTACCCGTCACCAAAAACGCCCGGCTTATTATGGGCACCGACGAGGAGTCGGGCAGCGGCGATATCAAGTATTACTACGCCAGGGAGCCCTATGCGCCCCAGAGCTTCTCTCCCGACGCGGACTTCCCCCTTATCAATNTGGAAAAGNGCCAGTNCCGGCCCGTGTTTGGGGCCTCCTGGCCTGCGGTGATGGTGGAGCCCCGGGTCAGCGTCCTCTCCGGCGGTTTCCGCTTCAATGTGGTGCCTCCGGAGGCCAGCGCCGAGGTGCTGGGGCTGCGAGCGGCGGATATCACCCCCCTGTGCCCCACGGTGGAGCGCATGAGCGGGGCCATGTTCACCGTCACCGACATGGTGGGCGGCGCCCGGATCCACTGTACCGGCAAAAACGCCCACGCCGCCAGCCCTGACGACGGCGTCAACGCCATCCAGGCCATGCTGGAGCTCCTCTCTGCCCTGCCTCTGGCCCAGTGCCAGTCCACCCGGGCCATCCGGGCCCTGAAGGAGCGCTTCCCCCTGGGGGACACCCGGGGCAAGGCCCTGGGCATCGCCCAGAAGGATGACAGCGGAGAGCTGACGGTGAACCTGGCTCTCATGANCCTGTCCGAGACCGGTTTTTCCGCCCAGTTCGACGNCCGGGTGCCTGTGTGCGCCACGGTGGAGAACTGCGTCCAGGTCTGTGAGAAGGCCCTGGGCGAGGCGGGCTTCACCCTCACCGGGGGCGCCCAGATGGTTCCCGCCCATGTGGTGGCGGCGGACACCCCCCTGGTCAAGACGCTACTGGAGTGCTACAGCGCCTACACCGGGGTCAGGGATCCCAAGCCCATGGCCATCGGCGGGGGGACTTACGTCCATGACATCCCCGGCGGCGTGGCCTTTGGCTGCGACTTCCCCGGCTTCGACCCCAAAATGCATTCAGCCAACGAGCAGGCCAGCGTGGACAATCTCATCAAGTCCGCCAAAATTTTTGCCCTGGCCATCACCCGGCTGTGCAGATAAAAAATATTTGAGACTGTAAGGNGAAAGTGAAATGAAAAACATNAAACGCATGGNGCTCCTGGCCCTGATCCTGGCTCTGGGCATGAGCCTGACGGCCTGCGGCGGTAAGAGCGGCCTGAGCAAGGATGAGGCCATGACCTATGTCACCGGCATCATTGAGGAGAACTACCTGGGCACTGCCAGCGACGAGTTCAAAAAGCTGGTGGACATCGACGATGACGATGTGGCCTCCACCTATGAGGGNAGCATGGACNCCGAGGTGNNATACTTCATCTACAACTACGCCATTGAGTACCCCACCGACGAGCAGCAGGAGGAGATCAAGGAGCTGTACAAGGAGATCTACAGCCACCTGAAGTTCGAGGTGGTCTCCGCCGCCGAGCAGGACGACGGCTCCTTCTCCGTGAAGGTGACGATCTATCCCATCGACATCGCCCACCTGGCCGAGGAGGAGCTGGAGACCGCGCTGGAGCCTTGGTATGAAAAGTATCCCACCGAGGTGCAGGAGAACATGAGCGAGGAGGAGAAGATGACCGCCGACGCCGAGTGGGCGGAGATCATCATCAACGCCTTCCGTTCCAAACTCTCCGAGACCAGCAACCTGGACGCCCAGTCCACCACTGTTCAGCTGGAGAAGGACGAGGATGGTTACTACTCCATCACGGACGAAGATTTCTACCGCATGGACGCCATGGTCATCGACTACCCCTACTACGAGGGCTGAGCTTACATAGAAAAAACGCCGTGGTCATCTGACCACGGCGTTTTTTTACCCTTCCGGCTCCAACTCCATGACGGAGATCTCATAGGCAGTGCGCTCCGACTCCACCCCCTGGATCACCTTGCGGTATTTCCGGCTTTGGAGCCGTCCGGTGATATGTACCTCGTCCCCCACCTCCAGCGCCGCGCAGGCGCGGGCCAGGCCGCCCCAGGCGATGCAGGGCAGGTAATCCGCCCGGCCGTAGCGGCGGTTCACCGCCAGCAGCAAATCGCAGATCTCCCGGCCCAGCGGCGTGCGGCGGAGGTTGGGGGCCTTGCACAGCACCCCGCTCAGGGTCAGCTGGTTCAGATGCTCCCCCTGGGCCGGTTGGAGGCTTTTGGCGAAAAAGGAGATGACCAGGCGGCTTCCCACGCCGCTGCGGTTATTGAAGGAGCGGATCTCCCCCGCTACCTGATACTCTTCTCCCGCCGTCACAGGGCACTGTTCCAAAAGGGTCTCGTCCGCCACTACATTGAGCACATCCGCCGTGNCGCTGAGGCGGTTTACCTCCAGGGGAAAGGTGTAATAGGCCACGCCGTGGTTGCTGTGGGAGAGGCAGGGCGCCTGGGCGGCCCGCCCCCGCAGAGTGGCCTGGTTTCTNCTGTCCATGCTGTCACACTCCTTGCAGTAAAAGGTATGACAGTATATGAGACAGGCCCCCGTGTTATGAATGACAAAAAGGGCCTCTCCCAGGGGGAGAGGCCCTTTTTTATTCCACTTACCGATCCCATTTCTGGATAAGCGCCCGGATCTGGTCGGCAAATTTCCCCAGATCCTTGTTGGCGCCGCCCTTGTTGTGACGGATGACGGCCAGCAGCTGCTGCCCGGCCTCCTCCAGCCGCCGGTAGGCGGGGGAGCCGGCCGGGGAGGTGGGCTGAGACTCCTTGATGGCCGGGGGGATGCCGGGAGCCAGCATCCGGTCGGCGAGCAGGTCGTAGACCTCCTCGTAGTCCGGCGCATGGGCGGCAAAGCCCTGCTCCTTCAAAATATCGGCATAGGCGACGGTTACGTCCTTGTCCCCGTGCACCACGAAGACCTGCCGGGGCCGCTGGGCCCGGAAGCACTCCATCCACTGGAGAAGGCCCTTCTGGTCGGCGTGGGAGCTGAGACCCTCCACCCGGGTGATCCGGGCCTGGACGTAGATCTCCTCGCCGAAGAGCTTTACCGTTTTGGCCCCCTCCAAAAGCCGGCGGCCCAGACTGCCCTCGGCCTGGTAGCCCACGAAGACCACCGTGCACTCCCGCCGCCAAAGGTTGTGCTTGAGGTGGTGGCGGATCCGTCCGGCGTCGCACATGCCGGAGGCGGAGAGGATGACCCGGCACTTCCCGTCGGTGTTCAGGGCCTTGGAGTCCTCCACCGTTTCGGTGAGCACCAGGCCGNGGAAGCGGAAGAGGTTGCCCTTCTGAACGGCGGCGATGGCATCCTCGTCCAAATAGCCCGTCAAATCGCCGGAGAAGATCTCCGTGGCCTCCCTGGCCAGGGGGGAGTCCACCACGACTTCAAAGTCGGGCCTGGACGTTACCAGCCCCTCCTCCTTGATCTCACGAAGGAAATATAAAAGCTCCTGGGTGCGGCCCACGGCGAAGGCGGGGATGATGNCGTTGCCCCCCTGCCCCAGAGTCTCGTCGATGATCTGGGCCAGCTCCTCCTTGTAGGAGGCCATNTTTCCGTGGAGCCGGTCGCCGTAGGTGGACTCGGTGACCACGANGTCCGCCGAGCCGNCCACCGGCTGGGGATCNCGGATGATGGGCTGGTCGGTGTTGCCCAGGTCGCCGGAGAAGACGATCTTCCGGGTCACTCCGCCCTAGGTGAGCCAGAGCTGGGCCTCGGCGGAGCCCAGCAGGTGCCCCGCGTCCACAAANTCCNGCGCCACNTCGTCGTGGATGGATACCCGCTCANNGTATTCCGCCGGCACCAGCAGCTCCAGGGTGGCCTGGGCGTCTTGGATGGTGTAGAGGGGCTCCACCGGCTCCTTGCCCGCCCGCTTGCCCTTCTGGTTTTCCCAGTTGGCGTCGCTTTCCTGAATGTGGGCGGAGTCCAGCAGCATGATNCCCAGCAGCCGGGCGGTGAGCCGGGTGCAGTAGATGGGCCCCCGGAAGCCCCGTTTCACCAGCAGGGGCAGCCGCCCGGAGTGGTCGATGTGGGCGTGGGTGACGATGACGGCGTCCACCATGCCGGGGTTGAAGTCCAGAACACTGTTGTCCTTCTCGTCCCGTCCCTGCTGAAGGCCGCAGTCGATGAGGTACTTGCGCCCGCCGCACTCCACGCAGTGGCAGCTCCCTGTGACGGCCCTCGCCGCGCCGAAAAATGTCAGCTTCATACCAAACCCTCCCGCAAAAACAGTTTACCTCTGAGTTTAGTATAGCACATCTGAAGGGGGAAAGTATGAAAATTTTNTGNAAAANAGAGGCGGCGGGTCTATACGTTCTTTNCCCGGAACCACTTCCAGCTCATCACATAGGTCAGAACAAGCCCCACGATGAGGATGGCGAAGAAGACCACAAAAAAGATTTCCTCCGGGGCCAGCAGGGACAGCACCAGGGCGGACAGGCCGGAGAGAAAGAAGGTCCAGCCCCCCAGCCGCTGGGTCTTGTTCCACACGTCGGGGTCCGAGAGGGCCCAGGGGGTGCGGAAGCCCATAAACCAGTTGGTCTTTACCTTGCCCATCATGTTGCCGATGATGAGGAACAGCACGCCGACCATAAGTCCGATGGCCCGGGCTACATTGATCCGTCCCGGCCAAAGGCTCTCGGACAGGGTGACGGCAATGCAGAGCAGAANGANGNGGGGCNCNAGAGNGCCGAAAAAGTCGTAGTAGGGCTGGAACTTTTCGTAATTCTCTCTTTTGGGATCCAGCCGGGGCAAAAACTGCATCCCCAGAGACAGAAGGGGGCCGATGGCGCACATCAGCCACAGGGTGGCGGGAGCGTCGTAGCGGTCGATCTGGCCGTTGAGCCCCCAGTGGCCGGGGATCCTCTCGGGCAGATAGGGCCAGGCGATGGCCACCAGTACAAAGGGCAGCAGGGATACGATCCACATCAATAGAATGGCCTTTTTGCTTTTNATATNAGTTGTCTNCTTTNAGTCCNGCGATCCAGNCGGTGATCTCNTCCAAAATGGACAGGTTGAGCTCATAACAGATATATTTCCCCCGCCGCTCGTCGCTGATGAGTCCCGCCTCCTTCAAAACGGACAGGTGGTGGGACACGGTGGCCCCCGTCATATCGAAGGAGCTTCCGATCTCTCCGGCGGTCTTGGCGCCGTCCTTGAGCAGATCCAGAATGGCCCGGCGGGTGGGGTCGGACAGGGCCTTGCAGGTGGCTTGAAAGGACATATCCATCACCTCATTTCGATGAATGTCTAAATGATACCACGNCGATCACAGGCTGTCAAGAACATTTTGAAAATTGTCGAAATGTTCCTCTGAAAAAAGCGGCCCCTGACAGAAGGTCAGGGGCCGCTTTTGGGAAATATTATTCTTCGTCAGTGTGGGCCTTGGGGGACAGGCGGGTCACTCTNGCCCANTCCACCCGGCGGTCGGACAGCTCCTCCACCTGGATGCGCAGGCCGTGGGCGTCCACGGTGGGATGGGTGCCGTCGGCGGGGATCACATCCAGCCGGGCAAAGACCAGGCCGCCCAGGGTCTCGGCCTCCTCATCCTCCGGAAATTCTATTTCCAGCGCCTCCGCTACCTCCTCCAGGGGGGCGGAGCCGGCAATGCGCCAGTGCTCCTCGTCCAGGGGTACGATCTCCTGCTCGTCCTGGGGATCGAACTCGTCATAGATGTTGCCCACCAGCTCCTCAATGAGATCCTCCATGGTGAGGATGCCGCTGGTGCCGCCGTACTCATCCACCACTACGGCGAAGTGGATCTTCCGGCTCTGCATATCCCGGAACAGCACGTCGGTGCGCACCGTCTCAGGGACGAAGTACACCTCCCGCAGCAGCTCCCGCAGGGGCTTGGGCGAGCCGGCGTGGGCGTTGAGCAGATAGTCCCGGGTATTGAGAAGGCCGATGATGTCGTCGGTGTCCTCCTCATAGACCGGGAACCGGGTCAGGCCCGAGGTGCGGATGGTCTCCAGGATATCCTCGTCCGGGTCGTCCACCCAGAGCATCACCACGTCGGTGCGGTGTACCATCACGTCGGCGGCGGTGGAGTTGTTGNACTCANAGACGTTCTCAATGAGCTCCTTCTCCTCTTTTTCAATAGAGCCCTTCTCNTNGCCGATGTCCACCAGCTGGCGNATATCCTCNTCCGAGGAGCGTTTGCCCAGGGCGCGGAGCNTGAGGGCCAGGGCGATGATGCNGNCCGTCTCGGCGCNCAGGCAGAGCACCAAAAGGATCAGCAGAGGTAAGGGTACTGNGGGCTCTCCCACGGAGAATTCCTCCTTTAGAATCATGTACGAAAAGCATTATAGCATAGAAAAAGGGGAATTGCACGAAAAAATATATGTGGTATAATAAATACCAAATGATACAAAGTTGGTGCTGTAAATGGACGAGATGAAAGAAGATCTTATCGCCGCCCTGAAAGACCGCTGGGAGGATCTGCTCACGCTGGTAAAATGGGCCATTCTGGCCGTTTTGCTCGGCCTTGGAGTAGGACTGGTGGGGGTGGGCTTTCACCTGGCGGTGGATTGGGCGAGCCAAACCCGGCAAGCGCATCCCTGGCTGCTGTTTCTTTTGCCGGAGGCGGGGCTTGTCATCGTTTGGCTCTATCACCGGGCCGGTATATGGCAGGACGGGGGAACCGATCTGGTGCTCCGGGCCGTCCGGGGAGAGGCTCCCGTGGCCTTTCGCACCGCGCCGCTCATTTTTGCCGCCTCTACCCTGACCCATCTGTGCGGCGGCTCCTCCGGCCGGGAGGGGGCCGCCCTCCAGCTGGGCGGCTCTATCGCCTCCAGCCTGGGCCGCCGGCTGGGCTTTGACCAGGACGACCGGCGGATGCTGGTGGTCTGCGGCATGNCCGCTNCCTTTTCCGCCCNGNTCGGTACCCCGCTGGCCGCCGCCCTTTTTGCCCTGGAGGTCGTCCATGTGGGCGTGATGCACTACGCCGCTCTGGTGCCGGCGGTGCTCTCCTCTCTGATCNCCGCCCTGCTGGCGCAGCGCCTGGGCCTGCACGCCACCGCCTACGCTGTGGCCCGCTTTCCCGGTCTCAGCGCCCAGTCTCTGGCCCAGACCGTGCTGCTGGGCGCCCTGTGCGCCCTGGCGGCCATCCTTTTCTACGTGGCCATGCACGCCGCCCGCCATTTCTATCAGCGGGCGCTGAAAAATCCCTATCTTATCATCGCCGTGGGAGGCGTCCTGGTGCAGCTTTTGACTGTGCTGGTGGGAAACCGCGACTATAACGGCGCGGGAGGCGAGATCATCGCCGCCGCCGTGGGCGGGGAGGCGGTTCCCTACGCCTTTGTGCTGAAGATCCTGTTCACCGCCCTCACCCTGGGGGCGGGCTTTAAGGGGGGCGAGATCGTCCCCACCTTCTTTACCGGGGCCACCTTCGGCTGCGCCGTGGGGCCGCTGCTGGGGCTGCCCGCCTCCTTTGCCGCCTCGGTGGGGATGGTGGCGGTGTTCTGCGGGGTGACCAATTGCCCACTGACCTCCATTCTCCNGGCCTATGAGCTCTTTGGNGGGCAGGACTTGGGCCTCTACGCCGCCGCCTGCGCTGTCAGCTACCTCCTCTCCGGCTACGGTGGGCTCTACAGCGCGCAGCAGATCGTATACTCCAAACGTATCCCTGAGGAATACCACGGGGAAGAGAAAGAGAGAAAAGAGGATGAAGCATGACCATTTTTGACATTATGGGCCCGGTGATGATCGGCCCCTCCTCCNCCCACACCGCTGGAGCCGNCCGGCTGGGCCGTATTGCCCGCCGTCTGCTGGGCTGTGCCCCTGCCAGGGCGGAGCTGCTGCTCCACGGTTCCTTCGCCGCCACCGGCTCCGGACACGGCACGGACAAGGCTCTGGCGGCGGGGCTGCNGGACATGGCCCCCGACGACCCCCGGCTGCCCAACTCCTTCGCGCTGGCGCAAGAGGCGGGGATGGAGCTGATCCTGGGCCGGGTGAATCTCCAGGGGGCCCATCCCAACACCGTCCTGTTCCGCCTCACCGCCCCCGACGGCCACAGCGTGGAGGTGCGGGGAGCGTCTCTGGGG
>CAJMXB010000009.1 GCA_905219705.1 Oscillospiraceae bacterium
TCCCTATCTTCTTCATCCGCCCCACCCCCTTACAGCGTCAGGAAGCCCCGGAGGACTGCCGGGACTGTCTCGGCGGGCAGCGTAAACACCAGGGTATTAAGGCCAAAGAGGAAGTTGACCAGCACACACCGGAAAAAAAGCACGCTCTTTTTCGTCTTTTTTCGGCTTACGGTGGTGAGCCCCAGCAGGTTCTCAAGGGCCAGCAGGGCTCCATTATAGCACCCCGCCAGCAGATAGGGAAGATTGAAGCCGTGCCACAGGGCCATGACCACCATGGTCGAAAAGGCGATGGCGGCCGAGACCTTCCGGCTCAGCTTCTTCTTTGCCACCACCACATAGATGTGCTCCCGGATCCAGTCGGAAAGGGTGGCGTGCCAGCTGCGCCAGAACTGGGTAAAGCCGGGGGCGAGCAGGGGCTTTTTGAAGTTTTCCGGGGTGTCCAGTCCCCCCAGCCGCCCCAGGGCGATGGCCACGTCGCTGTACCCGGACAAGTCCAGCCACAGGATCAGCCAGCTCACCGCCACGATGAGAAGGCACAGGGGAAGGCGCAGGGTCTGTCCTGTCAGGAAGGTCATGGCCTCCACCGCCAGGCGGCACAGCACCACCTTCTTGAAAAGACCCCGAATGATCCGCTTGACGTCCACCGTCAGCTCCGCCACATCCAGCGTCAGGGGCTTTTCGCCGGCGCGCAGATAATCCCGGTAGCGGAACAGGGGCCCGGCGGTAAAGACAGGCAGATAAAAAAGATAGCCGAAGTAGGCCGCCGGCTTTACCCCCTCGCCGCCATAATAGACATAGTAAAACACATCTATGACCTTCAGCATCTGAAAGGTCAGCCCCACCGTCTCAAAGGGCAGCTTCAGCTCCAGCCCCAGGGCGGGGGCCCGGCTGAGAAGGAAGGGCAGGATGGCCAAAAGGCAAAAAAAGGGAAAGCAGTGCTTTTTCCCCTGGGACATCCTCTCCAGAACCATCGCCAAAGCCAATCCCGCCAACGCGTAGAGGGCGCTGAACAGAGCCAGGGACGGGCTGATCCAGGCGATGACCGCCAGGGAGGCCAGGGGGGAAATGACCGCTATGGCCCGGGCCGGCAGCGCTTTCCGTAAAAGACCCAGAGCCAGGGAAAAGGCGATAACGGCCAGCAGTGTGTCAGTTTGCAGAAACCACATGGCCCTCTTCCTTCCCCGGCAAAGTCTTGGCTCTGGTGACGCTCACGGGGGCGTATCCCCGCCGCGCCCAAAATTCGGCGCCCAGCTCATTGCCCCAGACCACCTGGCACTCCGCCACCGGGGCTCCGGCCTGGGCCATCCANGCCTCCGCCCTGNCCAGCAGCCCGGAGGCANGGCCCTTGCCCCGGGCCGATGGGATCAGATAGAGGTCGTGGATCAGTCCTATGGCGCCGCTTCNCTGATAGGACAGCTTCCGATNCATCCGCGCCACCCCGGCGCAGAGGAAGCCCACCAGCTCCCCCTCCTCCTCGGCCACCGCCAAGAAGCACAGCTTGGAGCGGGCCATGGTCTTCACCATGGCCTCCAGCCCCTCCCTGTCCAGGTCGAAGGGCAGTCCCTGCTCCTTCAGCCCGGCATAGAGGGCCTCATAGAGCTTCAGCAGGGCGGGCATATCCTCCGCCCCGGCCACCCGGATCCGTGCCATATTACACCTTGGCGGCCACCACAGCGGCGATCTCCTCCACCGTGTTCATGGGGTAGAGGGTCAAATCCCGCTGGGTGATCTCGATGTGCCAGTGCTCTTCGGCAAAGTCCACGATCTCAATGGCCCCCAGAGAATCCACGAAGCCGGAATCGAAGAGGTGGACGTCGGGGGTAAAATCGGGGTCGTCCCCGATCTCAAACCGCTCCTTGATAAAGTCATAGATGGCCTGCTGGATGTCGTTCATGCCGATCCTTCCTTTCAAAGGGTGCTTTTCAGCTTCACCCGGTCTATTTTCCCNTTGGGGGTCTGGGGCAGGGCCTCCATGCACACCAGCCGGCCGGGAAGCATATAGGCCGGCAGACATTTGCGCAGCTCCAGGTTCACCTTCCGCAGAACCAGGGCCTCCCTGGTCTGGAGAAAGAGGACGATCTCCTGCTTCTCAGCGTCGAAGAGAACGCAGCCGTTCTCCACCCCGGGCAGGGTCTTGCAGGCGGTCTCGATCTCCCCCAGCTCGATGCGGTTGCCCCGGAGCTTGATCTGGGAGTCCTTCCGGCCCACGAACATGAGAAGTCCGTCCTCCGCGACGTAGGCCAGGTCGCCGGTGCGGTACATCCGCTGGTCATAGTCGGCGCACAGGGGATTCTGGACAACGGCAGCCCTTGTCAGCTCCGGGGCGTTCCAGTAGCCCAGGGCCAGGCCGCTGCCCAGGATGCACAGCTCCCCGATCTCTCCCACGGCCGCCTCCTGCCCCTCCTCGGTGAGCACCACCGCCCCCATATTCCGGCAGGGAAGTCCGATGGGGAGGGGATCGGCGTCGGCAAAGGGCCTGTCCACCACGTAGCAGGTACACACGTCGGTAATCTCGGTGGGGCCGTAGAGATTGGCATAGAGGGCCTTGGGGTGGCACCTGCGCCAGATGTTCAGCTGCCGGTTGGGCATGGCCTCCCCGCAGAAGAGGATCTTGTCCAGCCCGGGCATGGCCCTCTCCGCCAAAATGCCGGAGTTGGCCACCGAGATCATCACCGTGGGCACCCAGAAGATAGCGTTGATGCCCTCTGCCTCAATAAACTCCGGCAGCTTGGCCGGGAAGCGGAAGAGCACCTCCGGGATAATGACCATCTCCGCGCCGGTGTACATCATGGTGTAGATATCCAGGGTGGAATTGTCAAAATAGAAGGCCGACTGGTTGCCCAGCACGGTCTTCTCGTCAAAACGGAAGGTCTCCTGAAGCCACCGGGCATAGTCCAGGATCCCCCGGTGGGGGATGGTGACCNCCTTGGGGGNGCCGGNGGAGCCGGAGGTGTACATGATGTAGATGGGATCCACGTCCATGACCCGCTCCAGCCGGGTCATGGCCCCCACGNCATCCGGGGGGCAGGCACGCAAGTCCTGGGAGAGGTGGACTGTGAAGCCAGTCAGCTCCAGCCCCTCCAGGTTTCCCGCCAGCTCAGGGCAGGTGATGATATACCCCTGGCGNAGACTCTTCAAAATGCTCTGGAGCCGCAGCATGGGAATGTCCGCCGCCACAGGGACGTAGGGCTGCGCGGCATACATGGCCCCGGCAAAGCAGGCCACGGCGTCGGCGCTCTTGGGCAGGTACACCACCACAGGCAGCAGCCCCTTCCTCTCCCCCCGGGCCTGGGTAAGGCCGGCGGCGATGGAGAGGGCCCTCGTCCTCAGCNCACAGAAGGTCAGCTTCTCCCACTCGTCCCGGACGGCGGTCTTGTCCCCCAGCCGGGCCGCGGTACGCGCCAGCATCATCACAGCGGAATTCATCCTGCTCTCCCCCTTTTTCAGTACACAAGCTCCAAGGTCTCGGCGGGGCCGAATTTGGTGAGCACCCTGCCGGTTTTGTCCACCGTCCAGNCCTCAGAGAGCACCTGGGCGGGACTGTCCAGCCAGACCTGCATCATGCCCCCCTCCTGGAACTCCAGGCGGGTGACTCCATCCGCTCCCCGGGTGATAACGGCGGGGAGATTCACCTGGGTCAGGTGGTTGGCAGGGGTCTGGGGGACGTTAAAGTAAATACTGATAGGCTTATTCAGCCCAATATATAACTCTCCGTTGAACCATGTCCACACATCGGCGTCGGTGCTCACAGCGGAGGCGTCCACATTCTGGCTGAAGCTGATGCGCGCGCCGCCGGCCTTTTGATAGTTCTCGTCGTAGAGGGCAAAGTCCCTCTCTGCCCCGGCGGGGGTGAGCGTCAGCAGATCCCCCTCCCGGCGGCAGTCCAGCGTCAGGTTGTAGGCCGCGGCGGTGGCCAGCATCAGCTGATCCTCCCGGACAAAATTATATTGGTAGGAATACTGGAAGTTCTGCAGCTGCTCTATCTTGTCCCTGGCCTCCTCGGCGATATTGGGCATAAAGAGCCAGTCGCAGTGGTAGTAGACACAGGTGGGCATGCCGTACTTGGCGGAGATGCTGTCCCAGGGCTGCGTTACATAGGTGTAGGTGGAACAGTTCTGCAGCAGGATGGTCTTCTCCCCCTCCCGCTCCAGGAAGAAGGGCAGGGCCATCACATTCTCGGCGCTGACTTGGGGGGTGGCGGCAGAGCGGGCGGGCTCAAAGCCGGAGTTCCACAGCAGCCCCGCCTCCCACATGGCCGCAAAGGACTGGGTCTGGTCGTTGGCGCTCAGATGCCAGGTGTGCTGATTGCAGCCGATCCGGGACACATCCACCCCATAGCTCTCCAGCGCTTTTTTGTGGCTGGCAAGCTCATAGGCCTCCCGCTCTGGGGAGGCGGAGACGTTAGTGTAGTAATGGAGCCCCAGGTAGCTGCCCGAGTCCTGAATCGCCTTCACCTCGGCCTGAAGGGCCTCCCGGTAGGGGAAATTGGGGTCGTCGATGGAATAGGGCAGACCGTACTCCAGGCTGCCCGCCAGCAGGTCGAGGCTGCCATCGCCGTTGACGTCGGCAAAGAAGGGGACGCAGTTGTTGCCGAATTTCAGGTTTTGATNGCCCTTGTAATTGGGCTCGTCCGCAGTGATATAACCGCAGAAATCCAGCGTTCCCGCCACATTCTGGATATAACGGGCCACATAGCCGTGGAAGGTGCCTACCGCCAGATCCATGCGGCCGTCGCCGTTGAAGTCCACCATGCGGGGGGCAAGCCAGTCCCCCTCAATATCGCCCAGGCAGCCGGACAGATCACGGTACCGATAGGCGGACACCCNGAGACTTTTCCGCNAGCTGCCNGGATAAAACCGCAGCACGCCCTCATTGCTGCCCACCATGACATCCGGACAGCCGTCTCCGTTCCAGTCCCCCACATCGGGAAAGACCTGGCCGGAGAGGCCGGTGTCCAGCATAAGGCCCTCGTCCCGGAACTGGAAGCCCCCCTGGTTGGCGTACCAGTAGAGCTTTCCCTCGCCCCCTCCGGCGACAATATCCCACATCCCGTCTCCGTCCACATCCCATGCTACGGGGGCGGAGTAGCCGCCGGGGGTCAGAAGGGCCTGTCCCCCGGCGTCGGCAAGGTTCACTCCCGTTCCCAAAGTAAGCCAGCCATCATAACCCTGGCCGGGATAGAAGTGGAAATTGCCGTCCAGGCTGCCGCAGAGCAAGTCCAGAAGGCCGTCGCCGTTGAGGTCGGCGGCGTAGGGATAGGCCCGCTGGTCGTACTCCGGGTAGTCGATAAAGTAGCTGCCTGCGTTGGCCACGCCGCCCAGACTGAGCCATTGCCCCTCCTCCCCCACGGCGATATGGGTGCCGGAGGAATAGACACTCTCGTCCAAGTCCACCTGGAACACCATCCCGCTCTGGGCCTGGTTCAGCACATAGGTGACGCTCTCCCGCCGCTCCAGCCAATAGTAGGTGCTGCGGATGAGGGAAAAGGAGGGGATCTGGAGCGCCTCACGGGTCAGATCGATGAAGGGCTGGGCGGTGTTCATGGCCATGCCGGTGATATCCTCCAGGTGAAGCTCCCAGGCCATAGAGGGCCGCCCCAGCACCCCGAAGACCCGGTAGGGGGCATAGCCAAACTTCTTCTTGGAGATAAATCCGGCAAAAGCGTTGCGCAGGAGTTGGTTGGCGCTGGCGGTGGAACTGGCCAGGGACACCTGCGCCTCATTGCGGCTTTCCAGGGAGAAGCCGTTCACGGAGTAGATATTGGGCAGCAGAGGGTTGGTGAAGAAGACCCAGCCCTGACCGTAATGATTCATGGTGTAGAGAGCCAGGTCACCCTCGCTGACCAGCGCCTGGGCGGTACCGGGGCGCATGGCGTAGCCGTAATCGCAGCCGCGCAAGCGCTCATAATCGGTATAATACGGATAAATCGAGGCGAAGTCCATCACGATGCCCTGAAGCTCGGCAAGGTCGCCCTCCACCTCCGCTGCGGTCAGCATGTAAAACTCCGGGCAATGATCCAGCTTCACGAACTCCGCCGCGCCAACGACCTCCAGAGGAAGGAAATCATAAAACTCATTTCCCAGGAAAAGGNCGCCCCCTGCCGCCGCGAAGGCGGTAAGCTCTCCCTTGAGCGCGTCGGCCCGGGGACTTTCCATGACGCTCTCGTCAGGGTAGAGCAGGTCGTAGCCCTCCAGCGTATAGTTCTCTGACACATTCACAGCCTGGACAGAGAGATTCAGGAGAAGGGACTGCTCCAAATGGGAATAGGAGTCCTGCCAGTCTGGGCTCTCTCCGGCGTAAAGCACGGCGCAGCGCAGGCTCTGGGCTTCCCCCTCCTGCGCGGCAAAGGAAACGGACAGACAAGGCAGCAGCAGGGCCAGCGCGCAAAGGATGGCTGTGAGCCGTCGGCGCATATAGTCTCCTCCTCTCTTTTTGTTTCACTAAAACTTATTTATTTTAGCACAACTTCTAACAAAAGTCCACCTGTCGGCGGAGTTTTGGACAGGGAAAAAGCCCCTGTTGTGTCCCCGGAAGCTCGGGGATACAACAGGGGCTTTTTGTATTTGGGATCGATCCAGCCTTACACCAGCTGAACAACGGGCATCTCGGCCGCGTCGCCCCGGCGGGGCCCGATGCGGACGATGCGGGTATAGCCGCCGTCGCGGGTGGCATACTTGGGGCCGATTTGATCAAAGAGCTTCTTGGCGACGTCTTCCTTGGTGATAAACGCCAAAGCCTGACGATAGGCCGCCAGATCGTTCTTCTTGGCCAGGGTGATCATTTTCTCCGCCAGAGGAGCCACCTCCTTGGCGCGGGTAACAGTGGTCTTGATCTGGCCGTTCTCCAGCAGATAGGTGGTCATGGCACGAAGCATGGCCATACGCTGGTCGGTGGGTCTTCNCNGTTTACGGNTCGCGGGCNTTTCNCTCACTCCTCTCGGCGTGTATTAGTTATTAGCGTCGTCATCAGCAAGGCTCAGGCCCATCATGGCCAGCTTGTTGATGACCTCCTCCAGGCTCTTGCGGCCCAGATTCCGAACCTTCATCATCTCGTCCTGGGTCTTGGAGATGAGATCCTCCACGGTGTTGANGTTGGCCCGCTTGAGGCAGTTGAAGCTGCGNACGGACAGATCCAGCTCCTCAATGGTCATCTCCAGCACCTTGTCCCGCTGGGCCTCCGCCTTCTCCACCACGGTGGAGGCGCTGCCCATGGTCTCACTGAGATCGGTGAACAGCAGGAAGTGATCCACCAGGATCCGGGCGCCCAGGCTCACGGCGTCACGGGCGTCGATGGTGCCGTTGGTCCAGACCTCCAGGGTCAGTTTGTCAAAGTCGGTTCGATCCCCCACACGGGTGTTCTCCACTGTGTAGTTGACCTTTTTTACCGGGGTGTAGACCGAATCCACGGGAATGACCCCGATGACAGTCTGGGCGTTCTTATTGCGCTCAGCGGGATCATAGCCCCGGCNGTGGGACAGGGTCAGCTCCATATTGAGGCTGGCGCCGGGGNCCAAGGTGGCGATGTGAAGCTCCGGGTTCAGGATCTCCACCTCGCCGTCGGCNTTGATGTCGCCGGCCGTGACCTCACATTCGCCGTTCTGCTCGATATNGACCGNCTTCACGCCCTCGCTGTGGAGCTTGGCGATAATGGACTTCACGTTGAGGACGATCTCGGTCACATCCTCCTTGACCCCGGGAATGGTGCAGAACTCATGCTGGATCCCGTTGATCTTGATGGAAGTCACCGCAGTACCGGGCAGAGAGGACANCAGGACACGGCNCAGGGCGTTNCCCAGGGTGGTGCCGTAGCCCCGCTCCAGAGGCTCTACCACATATTTGCCGTAGCTGGCTTCGCCAGCCTCTTCACATTCGATGCGGGGCTTTTCGATTTCAACCATTCATTACCCTCCTTCAATGGGGCGGCATACCTACGCCNCCTGTTTGGTCGGTTGCTGGGGCGAGGGTATGGCTTACTTGGAGTAGAGCTCCACGATAAGGTGCTCCTCGATGGGCAGGTCGATGTCCTCACGGGCAGGCATCTTGGTCACGGTGCCCTTGAGCGCGTTCTTCTCCTTGTCCAGCCACTGGGGCACATTGACAATGATGGCGTCCTCGCCTACGAAGCGCTTGAACTTCACGCTCTGGCGGCTGGACTCCTTGACCTCGATCACGTCGCCCACCTTCACCAGATAGGAGGGNATGTNGACCTTTTTNCCGTTGACGGTAAAGTGGCCGTGGTTCACCAGNTGACGGGCCTCACGGCGGGTCATGGCGAAGCCCAGGCGGTACACTACGTTGTCCAGGCGGCGCTCCACCAGNACCAGNAGGTTCTCGCCGGTCTCGCCGGGCAGGCGCATGGCCTTCTCGTAGTAGGAGTGGAACTGCTTTTCCAGGATGCCGTAGACGAACTTGACCTTCTGCTTCTCCTGGAGCTGGGTGGCGTACTCGCTCTGCTTCCGGCGCACATTGGCCTTNGGCTTGCGGTTGCTNGTCTTCTTGTCATAGCCCATAGCGGCGGGGGAGATCCCCAGCGCTTTGCAGCGCTTGGCGATGGGCTGCATATTCTTAGCCATATTGGATTCTCCTCCTTCTTACACTCTGCGGCGCTTGGGCGGACGGCAGCCGTTGTGGGGCACGGGGGTCACGTCCTTGATGAGGGTCACGTCCAGACCCACGGCCTGGAGGGCCCGGATGGCGGCCTCACGGCCCTGGCCGGGACCGCGGACATAGACCTCAACGGTCTTCAGTCCGTGCTCCATGGCGGCCTTGGCGGCCGTCTCGGCAGCGGTCTGAGCGGCAAAGGGGGTGGACTTCCGGGAGCCCCGGAATCCCATCTCGCCGGAGGACGCCCAGGAAAGGGCGTTGCCCTGCATATCGGTGCAGGTNACCATGGTGTTGTTGAAGGAGGAGCGGATATGCACNTGGCCCTTTTCAACGTTCNTTTTCTGGCGGCGACGACGCACCACTTTCTTATTCGCAGNCATTGCTTATCCCTCCTTACTTCTTCTTGTTGGCGACCGTGCGCTTCGGACCCTTGCGGGTACGGGCATTGGTCTTTGTCCTCTGGCCCCGGACGGGCAAGCCCTTGCGGTGGCGCATGCCCCGGTAGCAGCCGATCTCCGTCAGCCGCTTGATGTCCATGGCCAGGTCGCGGCGGAGGTCGCCCTCCACAGTGTAGCTGTGACCGATGATCTCGCGCAGNTTGGCCTCCTCAGCCTNGGTCAGATCCTTCACGCGNGTGTCGGGGTTGATCCCGGCCTGAGCCAGGATCTTGTTGGCGCTGGTGCGCCCGATGCCGAAGATATAGGTCAGACCGATCTCGATCCGCTTGTCTCTCGGCANATCAACTCCAGAAATACGAGCCATACTNNTTCAGCACCTCCTTGTTAACCTTGTCTTTGTTTATGCTTGGGGTTTTCGCAGATAACCATGACCTTGCCCTTGCGCTTGATGATCTTGCACTTCTCGCACATGGGCTTCACGGACGGTCTTACTTTCATGATAAACCTCCTTGTGAATGCCTTACGGCCCCAGCCCCGGGAACGGGCAAGGCCCTTTCTTTCCCGGTTCGGTCGTTGATAGTTACATGGCGGGCTCCCCCGCCGGGATCACTTTGTTCTCCAGGTAATGCGGCCCCTTGTCAGGTCGTAGGGCGACATCTGGACTGTTACCTTGTCCCCGGGCAGGATCCGGATGAAGTTNATCCGCAGCTTGCCGGAGATGTGGGCCAAAATGATGTGGCCGTTACCGATATCTACATGGAAGGTGGTGTTGGGCAGAGATTCCACCACGACGCCNTCNNCCTCNNTCATATCNTNNTTTGNCAANGNGTCAAACCTNCTTGGCTCGGAAAGCGGCTAAGGNCCTCCGCAGCTCTTTGTCCGTCAGGGCTTGGCCCTGCTTCAGCNTTTCTATGGCGGGATNGTCATACTGGCGTCCTTCGTCTGTCAGGGCTTCCACATGACCCAGCTTTTTCAGCTTGGGCCGTGCCAACCTGCGCCGTTTTCCGTCGCACAGCAGCAGTCTCTGCCGCTCTTGGTCGACGCCCACAACGCAGAACACCTCGTCCTTGTCCCGTCCGGCAGTGGAGCGGACGATCCAACCTGTATAATCGTGCATCAGGCCGGCTCTCCGTTCTCATCCACGGTCAGGAGCTCGCACGCCCCGTCGGTGATGAGGATGGTGTTTTCGTAATGGGCGGNGAGGCTTCCGTCAGCGGAGACTGTCNTCCACTTGTCGGATAACACCTTCACCCGCCAGTCCCCGGCGCAGACCATGGGCTCTACCGCGATGACCATACCGCTCTGGAACCGGGCGCCGTGGCCCGCCGCGCCGTAGTTGGGCACCTCGGGGGCCTCGTGCATGTTCCGCCCCACACCGTGGCCCACAAAATCGCGGACTACGCTGTAGCCGAAGCTCTCCACATACTGCTGGACGGCGTGGCCGATATCGGAGNCCCGGNCGCNCACTCTGGCCTGCTTCACCCCTTCGAAAAAGCTCTGACGGGTCACGTCCATGAGCTTTTTCGCCTCAGGAGAGATCTCTCCGCAGGCAAAGGTGGCGGCNCAGTCACNGTGGAAACCGTCCAGATAGGCGCCTACATCCACGCTCACCAGATNTNCNTCCTTCAGCTTTCGGGAGCCNGGTATGCCGNGGATGACCACCTCGTTAACGGAGATGCAGGTGGAGGCGGGGAACCCGCCGTAGCCCAGGAAAGACGGCTTGGCGCCGTGGCTTTCAATGAACTTTCGTACCTCCCGGTCGATCTCACCGGTGGTGACGCCGGGGCGGATCAGGGACCCGGCCAGCTTACGGGCCTGGGCGGTGAGCCTTCCGGCGGCNCGCATCTTTTCGATCTCGGCGGGGGATTTGATGGAGATCATGTCCATATCACGCCAACGCCTCTTCAATAGCCTTGGTGGCGGCGTCCATTCCCTGGTCGCCAGACACCTCGCGGAGCTTGAGACGCTGGGCGTAAAACGCCTTCAGCGGCTCAGTCTCCTTGTGATAGACCGCCAGCCGGTCGCGGACGGTCTCCGCCTTGTCGTCGGAACGGATGGTGAGCTCCCCGCCACATTCGTCGCAGATCCCCGACTTCTTGGGGGGCTTGCTCTCCACATGGTAGGTGGCGCCGCACTTGGCGCACACCCGGCGGCCGCTCATACGCTTGACGATGGCCTCGTCTCCCACTTCCAGGGAGATCACCCGGTCAAACTCGACGCCGCTGTGCTCCAGCGCCTCAGCCTGGGCGATGGTGCGGGGCACCCCGTCCAGGATATAGCCCTTGGCGCAGTCGCTCTCTCCGAGCCGCTCGCCGATGATGCCGATGATGACCTCGTCGGGAACCAGCTTGCCCGCATCCATGAAGGTCTTGGCCTTCATGCCGGTGGGGGTGCCCGCCTTGACGGCGGCGCGGAGCATATCTCCGGTGGAGATGGTGGGGATGCCCAGCTTTTTACTGATAATGGCCGCCTGGGTGCCTTTGCCGGCCCCCGGAGGGCCCAGGAAAATCAGCTTCATCCGAACTCACCCGTCCTTACTCAAGGAAGCCCTTGTAGTGACGCATCATGAGCTGGGCCTCCAGCGCCTTGCTGGTCTCCAGGGCCACGCCCACCACGATGATGATGGAGGTGCCGCCCAAGCTCAGGGCGCTGACGCCGATGATGTTGCCCGTGACGATGGGCAGAATGGCGATGACGGAGAGGAACATGGCCCCGAAGAAGGTGATCTTGCTGAGCACCTTGTGGATAAAGTCAGCAGTGGGCTTGCCGGGCCGGAAGCCGGGCACGAAGCCGCCGTTCTTCTTCAGGTTGTTGGCCACCTCCGTGGGATCGAACTGCATGGTGGAATAGAAATAGCTGANGGCCAGGATNAGCAGGAAGTACATCACAGTGTACACCGCGCCGTTGGCGTCAAAGATGCGCAGGAACTGCTCCCAGAAGCCNCCCACACCGGGCNCCTTGGCCGCCTCGATGCCGGCGAAGGCACACACGGTGGCGGGCAGGGAGGCGATGGACTGGGCAAAGATGATGGGCAGCACGCCGGACATATTCACCTTCAGGGGAATATGGCTGGACTGGCCGCCGTACATCTTCCGGCCCACCACCCGCTTGGCGTACTGCACGGGGATGCGCCGCTCGGCGTTCTGGATGAAGACCACGAAGGCGATGAGGGCCAGCATGCCGATGAGGAGAAGGATGATGCCCCAGACGGGCAGCTCAAAGNAGTTGNCCATCTGGTTCTCCGTCCAGCCNGCGGCCACCNTCTGCTCGTGGCTGACGCTGTGCATGGAGTTGTACACACCCTGGTAGATCTGGCTGATCATNCTGGGGATACGGGAGAGGATGCCGGCAAACAGGATCATGGAGATGCCGTTGCCGATGCCCTTGTCGGTGATCTGCTCGCCCAGCCACATGACGAAGGCGGAGCCGGCCACGAAGGTGGCTACGATCACGATCCCGGCCCAGATGCCGTTCATACCGTTCAGGTTGAGCAGGTTCTGGGTGCGGATGATGGTGTAGTAGCCGAAGCCCTGGAGAAGGGCGATGGCCACGGTGGTGTACCGGGTGATGGCGGCGATCTTCTTTCTGCCTTCCTCGCCGCCCTCCTTGGCCAGCCGCTCCAGAGCGGGGATGGCCACGGTGAGCAGCTCGATGATAATGGAGCTGTTGATATAGGGCTGCACGCCCAGAGCAAACACAGCTGCCACAGAGAAGGCGGTACCGTTCATGGTGCCCAGAAGGCCGAAGATGGTACCCGACATGTTGTTCAGGTAATCCGTCAGTCCGGCGGTATTGATAAAGGGCACATAGACGGCAGAACCCAGCCGGAAGATCAGCAGAGCAAAGACGGTAAACAGGATCTTGCTCTTCAGCTCAGGCACCTTCCAGGCGTTCTTCAGTGTCTGGATCAAATCAGATCACCTCGGCCTTTCCGCCTGCGGCCTCGATCTTTTCCTTGGCGGAGGCGGAGAAGGCGCTGGCGCGGACGGTCAGCTTTTTGGTCAGAGTGCCGTTGCCCAAAACCTTCACGCCGAACTCACACTTGGAAAGGATACCCTTTTCCAGCAGGTCGCAGACATTGACGGTGGCGCCGTCCTCAAACTTGTTCAGGGAAGCCACGTTGATGGCCTCCAAACGCTTGGCAAAGATATTGTTGAAGCCGCGCTTGGGCAGACGGCGGGCCAGAGGCATCTGGCCGCCCTCAAATCCAATGCGCACACCGCCGCCGGAGCGGGCCTTCTGACCCTTGTGGCCCCGGCCTGCGGTCTTCCCGTTTCCGGAACCCACGCCCCGGCCCTTACGCCAGGCCTTGGGGTTGGAGCCGGCAACGGGGGAAAGATCATGAAGATTCATGTTTCGCTCCTCCTTACTTGTCCTCGGTGACCTGGAGCAGGTAACCGATGCTGGCAATCTTGCCGCGGGTGGCGGCGTTGTCCGGCTGGACGGTGGTATCGCCGATCTTACGCAGACCCAGAGACTCGGCGGTGGCCTTGTGCTTGGCCAGGCGGCCGTTCAGGCTCTTTGCCAGTTTAATGTTCAAATTNGCCATTTCTNNNGCCCTCCTTAACCCACGATCTCTTCCACGGTCTTGCCCCGGACAGCGGCCACCTCTTCCGGCGTCCGCAGGGCCTTGAGCCCCTCGAAGGTGGCGGAGACTACGTTCTGGGGATAGTTGGAGCGCAGGCANTTGGCACGGATATCCCGGATGCCGACAGCCTCCATCACCGCACGCACCGGGCCGCCGGCGATGATGCCGGTACCGGCGGGGGCGGGCTTGAGCATCACCTTGCCGGCGCCGAAGATGCCGATGACCTCGTGGGGAATGGTGGTGCCGGAGACACTGACGTGGATCATATTCTTCTTGGCATNCTCGATGCNCTTGCGGATGGCCTCGGGAACCTCGGCGGCCTTACCGGTGCCGAAGCCCACGTTCCCCTTCTCGTCGCCAACCACCATCAGGGCGGAGAACTTGGCCACACGACCGCCCTTGACGGTCTTGGATACACGGTTGAGATACACGAGCTTCTCGCTGTACTCGCTCTGCTCTTTTTCAAATCTGTTAGCCATGTCGTTTCCTCCTCCCGTTAAAANTCCNGGCCNCCNTCACGGGCGCCCTCGGCCAGAGCCGCCACACGTCCGTGATAGACGTAGCCGCCCCGGTCGAACACCACGGTGGTGATGCCGGCGGCCTTGGCGCGCTCGGCCACCATCTGGCCCACCTTCTTGGCCGCCTCACAGTTGGAGCCGGAGCCTTCGAAGGCCTTATCCAGGGAGGAAGCGNAGACCAGGGTCTTGCCGGAGACATCGTCGATGATCTGGGCATAGATATTGGTCTCGCTGCGGAACACGTTCAAACGGGGTCTCTCGGGCGTGCCGGAGATTTTCCCCCGCACTCTCTTGTGGCGCTTAAGCCGCTGAGCGTTGGTATCGGGTCTTTTGATCATAACAGCACACCTCCTTACTTCTTCTTGACGCCGGTCTTGCCTTCCTTGCGGCGGAGGACCTCGTCAGCATAT
This sequence comes from Oscillospiraceae bacterium, assembly GCA_905219705.1. Lineage (GTDB taxonomy): Bacteria > Bacillota > Clostridia > Oscillospirales > Oscillospiraceae > Vermiculatibacterium > Vermiculatibacterium agrestimuris. The sequence continues at coordinate 14,518 of CAJMXB010000009.1, forward strand.
TTGATCCCCTTGCCCTTGTAAGGCTCGGGCGGTCTTTTCTCTCTTACTTCGGCGGCGAACTGGCCCACCTTCTGCTTGTCGGCGCCGTGGATCACGATGTGGTTGGGATCGGGCACCTCAATGGTGATCCCGTCCTTCTCCTCCNCAANGACCTNNTGGGAGAAGCCCAGGTTCATCACCAGCGTCGTCCCCTCCTTGGCCACACGGTAACCTACGCCGTTGACCTCCAGCTCCTTTTTGAAGCCGTCGGTCACGCCCACCACCATGTTGTGCAGCAGGCTCCGGGTAAGCCCATGCAGGCTCCGGTTCTCCTTGGCGTCGTCAGGCCGGGTCACGATGAGCTCGGTTCCCTCCTGCTTAATGGTCATTGCGGGATTGAGCTGCTCGGTGAGGGTGCCCTTGGGGCCCTTCACGGTGACAACGTTGCCCGCCTCGATCTTCACGTCCACACCAGCGGGGACAGAGATCGGCATTCTACCAATTCTAGACATTCTCTCTTCCCCTCCTTACCACACGAAGGCCAGGACTTCGCCGCCCACATGGGCGGCGCGGGCGGCCTTGTCGGTCATAACGCCCTTGCTGGTGGAGACGATGGCGATGCCCAGGCCCTTGATGACCCGGGGCAGCTCGTCGGCGCCGGCATACATCCGAAGGCCGGGCTTCGACACCCGGCGCAGGCCGGTGATGACCTTTTCCTTGTTGGGCTGCNCGTACTTCAGGGTGATGCGGATGATCCCCTNGGTGCNATCGTCGANGAGCTGGTANTTCTTGATATAGCCCTCANCCAGCAGGATCTGCGCGATGGACTTCTTCATGTTGGACGCGGGAACGTCCACAGTGTCGTGCTTGGCGTTGTTCGCGTTGCGGATGCGCGTGAGCATATCCGCGATGGGGTCTGTGATGTGCATACTGTTTTACCTCCTTATAGAGTTACAGGCTTTCGCCTGTACCGGCGGAAAGGTATCGGAGTTAGGCAGCTCCGACCTTTTGTCCGTCGTGGAGCCCTTTCAAATAACCGGGGAAATCCCCTTGGTATTNTACCAAGAGGATTTTTTTACCCCAGGGATCTGACCCTTGTAAGCCAGCTCGCGGAAGCAGATACGGCACACGCCGTAATCCCGCAGGTAGGCGTGAGGACGGCCGCAGAGCTTGCAGCGGTTGTAGCTGCGGGTGGAAAACTTGGGAGTCTTCTGCTGCTTGAGGATCATAGATTTCTTCGCCATGGTATTCCCTCCTTANGCCTGGGNGGCGAAGGGCGCGCCGANGAGCGTCAGCAGCTCCCGGGCCTCCTNGTCNGTGTTGGCGNTGGTNCAGAACACAACGTCCATGCCCCGGATCTTGTCGATCTTGTCGTACTCGATCTCGGGGAAGATCAGCTGCTCCTTGATGCCCAGAGCGTAGTTGCCCCGGCCGTCGAAGGAGTTGGGGTTGATGCCCCGGAAGTCACGCACACGGGGCAGAGCCACGTTGAACAGACGATCCAGGAACTCCCACATCCGGTCGCCCCGGAGGGTGACCTTGGCGCCGATGGGCATCTCCTCACGGAGCTTGAAGTTGGCCACGGACTTCTTGGCCTTGGTGATGATGGCCTTCTGGCCGGTGATCTTGGTGAGATCGCCCACAACAGCCTCCAGCACCTTGGCGTTGTCCCGGGCCTCGCCGCAGCCGCAGTTGACCACGATCTTGTCCAGGCGGGGGATCTGCATGACAGACTTGTAGCCGAACTTCTGCATCAGAGCAGGAGCCACCTCGGCCTGGTACTTTGCCTTCAGATTGGGCACTTTCTTCTCAGACATTTGGTTCTCCTCCTCTCTTAAATCTCAGCGCCGCACTTCTTGCAGACGCGGACACGCTTGCCGTCCTTGCCCACCTTGCTGGCGGGACGGGTGGGCTTATTGCACTTGGGGCACACCCGCATGACCTTGCAGGCGTAGATGGGGGCTTCCTTCTTCACGATGCCGCCCTGCTCGCCCTGCTTGCGGGGCTTGGTGTGACGGGTGGCCACGTTGACCTTCTCCACAATGACCTTGCGGCTTTCGGGCATGGCCTCCAGGATCTTGCCCTGCTTGCCCTTGTCCTTGCCGGAGAGAACGATAACAGTATCGCCCTTCTTGATGCTCATAGTGTTCATGTTCTTCTCCTACCCCCCTTACAGCACTTCAGGGGCCAGGGACAGGATCTTCATGTAATCCTTGTCCCGGAGCTCCCGGGCCACCGGCCCAAAGATACGGGTGCCTCTGGGGTTCTTGTCGTCCCGGATGAGGACGGCGGCGTTCTCGTCGAAGCGGACGTAGCTGCCGTCGGGACGGTGGATGCCCTTGGCGGTGCGGACGATGACGGCCTTGACCACCTCGCCCTTCTTCACCGTGCCGCCGGGCTGGGCCTTCCGGACTGAGGCCACGATGACGTCTCCGATGTTGCCGAACTTCCGCTTGGAACCGCCCAACACACGGATGGTCTTGATCTCCTTGGCGCCGGTATTGTCGGCGACTTTCAGATAGCTTTCCTGCTGAATCATACCAGCACCTCCTTATTTCGCTTTTTCGATGATCTCNACCACGCGCCAGCGCTTGTCCTTGCTGAGGGGCCGGGTCTCCATGACCCGCACGCGGTCGCCCACGCCGCAGGTGTTCTGCTCGTCGTGGGCCTTGAGCTTGTACGTTCGCTTGANGATCTTCTTGTACAGGGGGNGGGCCACACGGTCGGNGATGGCCACCACAACGGTCTTGTCCATCTTATCGGAGACCACCAGGCCGACTCTGGTCTTGCGGGAAGAAGTACGCTTCTCTTCGCTCATTTCCTACTCCTCCTTATCGGCCGGCGAGCTGCTGCTCGCGGATGATGGTCTTCACTCGGGCGATATCCCGCTTGACCTGAGCGATCTTCACGGGATTATCCAGCTGGTTGGTGGCGTGCTGAAGGCGGAGGTTGAACAAATCCTTCTTCAGCTCGCCCAGCTTCGCCTCCAACTCGGCGGCGGACATCTTACGAACTTCATTGGCCTTCATTACGCTTCACCACCCTTCTCGCTTACAGGGGCGTCTTCTTTCTTGACGATCTTGCACTTCACCGGCAGCTTGTGGCTGGCCAGACGGAGGGCCTCACGGGCGACCTCCTCGCTGACGCCNGCGNTCTCGNANATGACGCGGTCGGGTTTGANCACGGCCACCCAGTACTCAGGGGGGNCCTTACCGGAACCCATACGGGTACCCAGCGCCTTCTTGGTCACGGGCTTGTCGGGGAAGATCTTGATCCAGACCTTACCGCCACGCTTGGTGTAACGGGTCATGGCCACACGGGCGGCCTCGATCTGGTTGGAGNTGATCCAGGCGGNCTCAGTGGACTGAAGGCCCCACTCACCGTAGGTCACAGTGTTGCCGCGCATAGCCCGGCCGGTCATGCGGCCACGGTGGACACGGCGGTATTTGCTTCTCTTAGGCAGCAGCATGATTAGTCTTGGCCTCCTTCCTGGGTCTCAGGGGCAGTGGGAGCGGCCTCAGGAGCAGGGGCGGCCTTGGGGGCCGGACGGCTCTGCACCCGGTTGTAGGTCGGGCCCTGGCTTCCGCGACGGTCGCCATCCCGGCGGAAGCCGCCGCGGCGGTCGCCGTCCCGGCGATCCCGGCGGGGCCGGTCAGGACGCTCCTTAAAATTCTTGGTATCCAGCGTACGGGGGGTGGNCCGCAGGGTCTGGGTGAGCACCTCTCCCTTGTAGATCCACACCTTCACGCCGATGCGGCCGTAGGTGGTGGCGGCCTCAGCGAAGCCGTAGTNGATGTCGGCCCGGAGGGTCTGCAGGGGGATGGTGCCGTCATGATAGTGCTCCACGCCGGCGATCTCCCGGCCGCCCAGACGGCCGGAGCAGGAGATCTTGATGCCCAGGGCGCCGGAGCGCATGGCCCGGCCCATGGCGTTCTTCATGGCGCGGCGATGGGCCACGCGCTGCTCCAGCTGCTGGGCGATGTTCTCAGCCACCAGCTGGGCGTTGGTATCCACGCTCTTTACCTCCACGATGTTGAGGGCGACGGGCTTGCCGATGAGCTTCTCCACCTGGAGGCGGATGCGCTCGATCTCGGCGCCGCCCTTGCCGATGACCACGCCGGGCTTGGCGCAGTGGAGGTAGATGCGGACTTTCGCGCTGTCGCGCTCGATCTCGATCTGGGGGATACCGGCGGAATAGAGGGTCTTCTTCAGATACTTACGGATCTTTTGATCCTCCACCAGCAGGTCGCCCACCAGCTCGTTCTTGGCGTACCAGCGGGAGTCCCAGTCCTTGATGATGCCCACGCGAAGGCCGNGGGGATTGACTTTCTGTCCCATATTANTTGGCCTCCTTTTCCGCTACCGCGACAGTGATGTGAGAGGTGCGCTTGTTGATCCGGAACGCCCGGCCCTGGGCACGGGGGCGGATGCGCTTGATGATGGGGCCGGGAGTGGCGAACGTGCTGGACACGTACAGCTTCTCGGGATCCATCTGGTGGTTGTTCTCCGCGTTGGCCGCGGCGCTCTTGAGGAGCTTCAGGAGAAGCTCGGAGGTGGCCTTGGGAGTGGTCATCAGGATGGCGGTGGCCTGAGCCACGCTCTTGCCCCGGATGAGGTCACATACGACGCCGACCTTACGGGGAGAGATACGGGCGTATCTCAAAGTTGCTTTCGCTTCCATTTTCTCTCCTCCTTACTTGCCGGTCTTGCTGCCCGAGTGGCCCTTGAAGGTCCGGGTGGGGGCGAACTCGCCCAGCTTGTGGCCCACCATATCCTCGGTGACGTAAACGGGCACGTGCTTGCGGCCGTCATGGACGGCNAAGGTGTGGCCCACGAAGGAGGGGAAGATGGTGGAGGCGCGGCTCCAGGTCTTCAGAACCTTCTTCTCGTTCTTCTCGTTGAGCTCGTCCACCCGCTTGAGCAGCTCGGGGGCGCAAAACGGGCCTTTCTTAACGCTTCTAGACATGTTTTACTCTCCTCCCTTACTTACTGTTGCGGTGCTTGACGATGAACTGCTCGGTGCGGCTCTTCTTGGAGCGGGTCTTGTAACCCATGGCGGGCTTGCCCCAGGGAGTGACCGGGCCGGGACGGCCCACAGGGCTCTTGCCCTCGCCGCCGCCGTGGGGGTGGTCATTGGGGTTCATGACGCTGCCGCGGACGGTGGGCCGCCAGCCCATGTGGCGCTTGCGGCCGGCCTTACCGATCTGGATGTTCTCGTGGTCGGTGTTGCCCACCTGGCCGATGGTGGCCATGCAGTCCNGGCGGATATACCGCATCTCGCCGGAGGGCAGACGAACCTGGGCCATGCCGTTCTCCTTGGCCATCAGCTGAGCCGCCACGCCGGCGGAGCGCACCAGCTGGCCTCCCTTGCCGGGATAGAGCTCGATGTTGTGGATGAGCGTACCCACAGGGATCTCATTGNTAGGAAGGGCGTTGCCGGGCAGAATGTCGGCGCCGGGGCCGGTCATGATGATGTGGCCGGCCTTCAGGCCCACAGGGGCCAGGATATACCGGCGCTCGCCGTCCTCGTACTCGATGAGGGCGATGTTGGCGGAGCGGTTGGGATCGTACTGCAGGTTGACCACCTTGGCAGTGCCGTTCTTGTCCCGCTTGAAGTCCACAATGCGGTACTTCTTCTTGTTGCCGCCGCCGCGGTGGCGGACGGTGATGCGGCCGTAGCTGTTGCGGCCGGCGTTCTTCTTCAGGTTCTCCAGCAGGCTGCGCTCAGGCTTGGCCTTCTTGTCGATCCCCTCGAAAGCGGACACGGTCATGTGGCGCCGGGAGGGGGTCGTGGGCTTATACGTCTTAATAGCCATTCTTATCTCCTCCTTACACCATGTTCTCGAACAGCTCGATGGACTTGGAATCGCTCGTCAGAGTGACCATGGCCTTTTTCCAGCNGGCGCGGCGGCCGGCGGGCCAACGGCCCTGACGCTTCTCCTTGCCCTGCATGTTCAGGGTGTTGACCTTGGCCACCTTCACGCCGAAGATCTCCTCCACCGCCTTGGCGATCTGGATCTTGTTGGCGTCCTTGGCCACCTCAAAGGTGTACCGCTTCATCTCGGTACCGGCCATGGAGCGCTCGGTGATGATGGGCCGCTTGATAATGTCGTAAGCAGTCATAGCAGACATTACGCGAACACCTCCTCGATCTGGGCCAGAGCGGCCTTGTCCACGATGAACTCATTGGCGTTGAGAATGTCGTAGACATTGATAAGCGTAGCGGGGGTCGTCACGATCCCGGGAATGTTCCGGGCGGACTTGACCACATTGGGGCAGGCGGTGACCACCAGAGCCTTCTTGGAACCCAGGGTGTTGAGGAAGCCCTGGAAGGTCTTGNTCTTGATCTCGTCCATGCCGAGACCGTCCACCACCAGCACCTTGCCCTCAGCGGCCTTGGCGGAGAGGGCGGACTTCAGCGCCAGGCGGCGCACCTTCTTATTCAGGGTGTACCGGTAGCTGCGGGGCTTGGGGGCAAACACGATGCCGCCGTGGGTCCACTGGGGAGACCGGGTGGAACCCTGACGGGCCCGGCCGGTGCCCTTCTGGCGCCAGGGCTTTCTGCCGCCGCCGGAGACCTCCGCACGGGTCAGGGCGCTCTGGGTGCCCTGCCGGCAGTTGGCCAGGTGGTTTTTCACCACGTCGTGCATCACGCTGACGTTGGGCTCGATGCCAAAGATGGCCTCAGACAGGTCGATCTCGCCCANCTGCTTGCCNGCCATATCAAAAACGTTAGCCTTAGGCATGTCTTACTCTCTCCTCTCCTTAAGCGTTGCGGGCGGAAGCCTTCTGGGGATTGCGCCCGGAAGCCTTCTGCGGGTTCTTGGAGATGTCGGCCGCGGCGCCCTTCTCCTTGACGTTGATCACGCTGTTTCTCAGATACACCAGGCCGCCCTTGGGGCCGGGGACTGCGCCCCGCACGGCGATGACGCCCAGCTCGGCGTCCACCTTGATNACGTCCAGGTTGAGCANGGTGACCTGCTCAGCGCCCATGTGGCCGGCGCCGTCGCGGCCCTTAAAGATGCGGCTGGGATCGGTGCCCGAGCCCAGGGAGCCCTGGTGACGGTGGACAGGGCCGCCGCCGTGGGTGTTGCGCTTGACAGCGGCGCCGTGGCGCTTGACAACACCCTGGAAGCCGTGGCCCTTGCTCACGCCGGTGATATCCACCCGGTCGCCCTCGGCAAATGCGGTGCAGTCGATCACGTCGCCCACGTTGAGGCTCTCGCAATCCTTCAGCTTGAACTCCTTGAGAACCTTCTTCAAGATCCCCTCGCCGGCCTTCTTCAGGTGGCCCAGCTCAGGCTTGGTGAGCTTGCGCTCGGGCACGTCCTCAAAGCCCAGCTGGACAGCGGTGTAGCCGTCGGTTTCCTCGGTCTTCTTCTGCACGACGGTGCAGGGGCCGGCNGCGATGACGGTGACCGGGATCACGTGCCCGACCTCGTCGAAGATCTGCGTCATGCCGACCTTCTTGCCGATAATGGCCTTTTCCATGTGTCTTCCTCCTTAATTAAGGTTATTGGTCAGGGCTTTCGCCGTGACATGACCCGTCTGCCTCGATAGGCNGCAGACCGCGGTACACAAATTTTGTAGGGGCGGGTTCCAAGCCCGCCCGGGGCATGGTCGAACTTACAACTTGATCTCGATATCCACACCGGCGGGCAGCTCCAGGCTCATCAGGGCCTCCACGGTCTTGGGGGAGGGCTNGATGACGTCGATGAGCCGCTTGTGGGTGCGGCGCTCAAACTGCTCACGGCTGTCCTTGTACTTGTGGACGGCCCGCAGGATGGTAACGACTTCCTTCTTGGTGGGCAGGGGAATGGGGCCGGAGACAGTGGCGCCGGTGCGCTTGGCAGTCTCCACGATCTTCTCCGCGCTCTGGTCGATGAGCTGGTGATCGTAGGCCTTGAGACGAATACGGATCATTTCTTTCTGAGCCATGCTTGTTTTCCTCCNTAAAANACGAAGTGNGTTGGTTCTNGNTGTCCTCGCTTCGTATCGGGTGAGAGTCATTTTTCTATCCACTTTCTCGTGCGTATCACTCCGTGACAGAAAGAAAACCGGCACANAGCTGGCCGGTTTACCCCCCGNACGGCGATATACGCGTNAACAGAGGCTCTCAGCCGCCCGATTCAACGGACANACTCCGCANACGTTACCTCGTTTCCGAGCAATCTCCTGCATCATCGCATAATACGCNCCAANCAGGCGCCCCATTATGATACAACAAAGTTTTTTCGAAGTCAATAGTNAATTTCATTTTTTTGCAGGATTTTTGAAGACANGGGAACGGTTCTTGTCCGCCGGAAATAACCGCCCCCCTGTCTTTCTTTTATACAGATCCTTCCCAGGGGACTGGGCCGCTGTCCTCCTCCTGCAGGGCAACCAGACCGCCGTCCGGCTCCGCCTCAAAGCCGCTGAGCCAGGCCTCTCCCTGCCGGCCGGCGGTGTCCATATAATACACCGACAGAATGAGCCTGTCCCCCGTCTCCACCGTCAGATCCTCGACAGGGATGTTGACCTCCATCCACACCGCGTCCTTCCATTCTTTTACNGGGTCGTCGCTCCAGATCACCTGGTCGTTCTTCCACAGCCGCAGCTGGGCCGTGGTCAGCGTCAGCTCCTGCCAGCCGCCGTCGGCATAGAACCGGCCGTCAGAGACCGCCTCCAGTCTGGCGTTCAGCCGGGTGATGGCCGCCTTGTCGCTTCCCCTGCCCGTCATGGCCCAGCCCAGGTTTCCGTAGAAGTACAGCTGGGTATCGGAGAGAAGATACGGCTCCCGCCCCAGCTCCTGGTTCATGGTCACGCCGTCGCTGGTAAAGCCCACCGACAGGGTGACGTCGTCGGCGAGGGGGCAGGTGAGCGACCCCGTGAAGGTCTGCCCCGTCTCCAGCGCTCCGGGCGCCTCCACCCCCTGGAAGTCAGCGCTGCTGGCGGAGAAGACCGCCGTCATCCCCTCCCGGTACTCCCGGGGAGTGGCAGTGAGGGTAAACGTCACTGTCCCCGCCTTCAGATCCATCCCCGTCACTCCATAGTCCTTCCCGGCGGTGACGCTATCCTGCTCCTCCAGGATGTCCCGTACCTGATCCCGCACCTGGGCGCTGATGGAGCCTATCTCCCGGGAGACGGTATTCTGCACGTTGGACAGGTTGTACTGCAGACCGCCGAGCTGGTTTTCCAGGGCGTTGATGCGGCTCATAAGAAAGGCCCCGGCCCCAATGACGGCCACCGCCGCCACCACCAGGGGCCACTTTTTCCACTTTTGGGGCTCCTGCGCCGGCGGGGTCAGCCGTTGGGCAATGGCCTCCAGAGCCTTCAGCTCCCGCTCGGTGAGCTCGTGATCCGGCTNCCCCGTCTCCTCCAGGCCCAAAATGCTCCCCACCGACACGCCGAAGAGCCTGCTCATGGCGATGAGCTTGTCCAGCTCCGGTATGGTGGCGCCGCTCTCCCATTTGCTCACCGATTGCCGGGCCACTCCCAGCTTCTCCCCCAGCTCCTCCTGGGAGAGTCCCTTTTCTTTCCGCAGGGCCTGTATCTGCTGCGCCAACGTCACGTGGCATCCCTCCTTACGGTGTAAGAATAACCCGGCGGAGGGCCAAAGTCGACCATCCGCCGGGTTCTTNTTGTCACCCGTCAGGCGCACCGGCTCCTGCCCAGGGCTTTCNCGGCCTTTGAAACCGCCTTTTTACCTGTTGGAGCCCCGCTTTCTTCCACTCAGCACAGCTTGGCCCCGGCGGGAATGTCGTCGCTGACCATGATAAGGTTCAGCTTCTCCTCCCCCNGCTCGGTGTGGACGGCGGACAGGAGCATGCCGCAGCTGTCCAGGCCCATCATCTTCCGGGGGGGCAGGTTCACGATGGCCACCAGGGTCTTGCCCACCAGATCCTCCGGCTCNTAGAACTTGTGGNTGCCGGAGAGGATCTGCCGGTCGGTGCCCGTGCCGTCGTCCAGGGTGAAGCGCAGCAGCTTCTNGCTTTTCTTCACCGCCTCGCACGCTTTCACCTTCACCGCCCGGAAGTCGGACTTGCAGAAGGTGTCGAAGTCCACCTTCTCCTCCACGAAGGGCTCGATCTCCAACGCCGGCAGGGTGGCCTTCTTGGCGGCCTCAGCAGCCTCCTCCAGCTCGGCAATGGCCTTCTCCGCGTCGATGCGGGGGAAGAGGTTGTCGCCCTTGGTCACCGTGACGGCGGCAGGCAGGGCGCCCCACTGGCAGGCACTGTCCCAAGTTTGGATCGCAGCGCCCGCGCCGATCTGGGCAAAGAGCTTGTCCATGCTCTGGGGCATAAAGGGGGTCAAGAGGATACCGCAGACCCGGGTGGCCTCCAGCAGGTGGTAAAGGACACTGGCCAGGCGGGAGGCGTTGGCCCCCATATCCTTAGCCAGCACCCAGGGGGCGTTCTCGTCGATATACTTGTTCGCCCGGGCAACGACCTGGAACACCTCTTCCAGGGCCTTGTGGGGAGCGTAATGCTCCATGGCCTGCTCGTACTTGTCCCGCAGGCCCATGACCAGGGACGCCAGCTCGTCGTCCCGCTCCTTTTCATACCGGCGCTCCACAGGCAGGGTGCCGCCGAAGTACTTGCCCACCATGGCGGTGGTACGGCTGACCAGGTTGCCCAGATCGTTGGCCAGATCCACGTTGATGGTCTGGATCAGGGCCTCGTTGGAGAAATTGCCGTCGGAGCCAAAGGGGAAGGTGCGCATCAGGAAGAACCGCAGGGCGTCCACCCCGAACTTCTCCGCCAGGATATAGGGATCGACCACGTTACCCTTGCTTTTGGACATCTTACCGCCGTCCAGTAGCAGCCAGCCGTGGCCATAGACCTTTTTGGGCAGAGGCTCCCCCAGGCTCATAAGCATGGCGGGCCAGATGATGGAGTGGAACCGGACGATCTCCTTGCCTNCGNNGTTGACCCCGGGNCACCAGCCCTTGTNGTAGTCGTCATATTTGTCGTTTTCATAGCCCAGGGCGGTGATATAGTTGGAAAGGGCGTCGATCCACACATAGACCACATGCTTGGGATCAAAGTCCACCGGCACGCCCCAGGAGAAGGAGGTGCGGGACACGCACAGATCCTCCAGGCCGGGCTTGATAAAGTTGTTCACCATCTCGTTGACCCGGCTGCGGGGCTCTAAGAAATCGGTGTCCTCCAGCAGATGCTGGACGCGGTCGGCGTACTTGGACAGGCGGAAGAAATAGGCCTCCTCCTCCGCGTCCTGCACCTCCCGGCCGCAGTCAGGGCACTTGCCGTCCACCAACTGGGACTCTGTCCAGAAACTCTCACAGGGTTTGCAGTACTTGCCCTTGTATACGCCCTTATAGATATCCCCGTTGTCGTACATCCTCTTGAAGATGCGCTGGATGGCCTTCACATGGTAGTCGTCCGTGGTACGGATAAACCTGTCGTTGGAAATGTTCATCAGCTTCCACAGATCCTTGACCCCCCGAGGTCCCTCTACAATATTGTCCACGAACTCCTTAGGGGTAACACCCGCCTCTTTGGCCTTGTCCNCGNTCTTCTGGCNGTGCTCGTCGGTGCCGGTGAGGAACATGACGTCATAGCCCTGGAGCCGCTTATACCGGGCCAGGGTATCGGTGGCCACCGTGCAGTAGGTGTGGCCGATGTGGAGCTTGTCCGAGGGGTAGTAGATGGGGGTGGTGATATAAAATTTTTCAGGCATTGTCCTCAGTCTCCTTTTGTTCAGCGGAGATGCTCTCCTCCGCCGTCTCTTCAGCGGGATGTTCCTGCAATATCAGCGCGGCGTGTCCTCCCAAAAAGAGCGCCGAAAAGCCGCAGCGCAAAAGCTCGGATATCTGAAGCCCGCCCCCCATGGCCGTCAGGGAGAAAAAGACCGCCATCAGGCAGGCCAGCACCGNCCGCCGGGGATGGGCCTCCNTTAAGAAGGAGTAGCTGGCCACATAATAGAGTCCCAGCAGGCTGAAGCAGATGGCCAGCACCTCCCAGATGTAGTTCATCACCACCGGGTCAGCGGCACAGCTNTGGTAGTTGGACACCAGCCACACGCAGAAGAGGAAGCACAGCTCCAGCAGGGGAAGGCTCTCCTTGCCCCCCTCTCCGCCCCGGTAGAGGTTCCTCGACCAAAGCNGAACGCAGGNGCAGCCGCCCAGGCACAGAAGGATGCGCAGGGGGGGCAGCACCGTGGCCGCCGTCCGNACCCCCCAGCTCTCTACGGCCTGCGCTGTCTGCAGGCTCCNGGGATAGGCCAGCACCTTAATGCCGGNGCTGCCCAGCAGCAGGAANGCGGCCAAGACCATGGCGGTCATGTAGACCGAACAGTTTCGCGCGCCCCGGAAGGCCCGCTCCCAGCCCATGCGTTCCTTGTGTCCCCAGGCCAGAATGAGCAGCAGCGCCGCCAGGGCCGCCGAACAGGCCACCAGGGCCGCGNCGGCAGGCGCGCCGGGAATGGCCAGCCCGGTATCCGGCTCGAAGCCGGAGCTCAGCTGCCACCGGCGAAGTCCAAAGCCCAGAGCTCCGGCCCCGGCCGCCACTGCCGGCAATATGATATCCTTGCGCATATCCGTCCTCCTTGCGAGGAAATGTTTGGAGCATAATAGTATATCACGTTTTATTCCATTTGAAAAGCGGCCTTTTATCCCTCCGCCGCCTGGCGGGCCAGATACTCGTCGTAGGTCATGGGCATGTCGATAAGCTTGCCCTCGGGGGTGAAATCGAAAACACNNTTGGCCACCGTTTCCACCNGCTGGTGGTCGTGNCAGGAGAAGAGCACGTTGCACTTCACCGCCTCCAGGCCGTTGTTCACCGCCGCGATGGACTCCAGATCCAGGTGGTTGGTGGGCTGGTCCAGCAGGAGGACATTGGCTCCTGAGAGCATCATCCGGGAGAGCATGCACCGCACCTTCTCCCCGCCGGAGAGGACTTTTACCGGCTTATACACGTCGTCCCCGGAGAAGAGCATCCGGCCCAAAAAGCCCCGGAGATACGCCTCGTGGGGGTCGGAGGAGAACTGGCGCAGCCACTCCACCAGGTTGTCGTTGCAGCCCTCGAAGAACTGGGTGTTGTCCTTGGGGAAGTAGGAGAAGGTGGCGGTCTGGCCCCACTTTACGGTGCCCTCGTCGGGCTCCCACTCCCCGGTCAAAATCTTGAACAGGGCGGTGTGGGCGTTCTCGTTGTCCCCCACAAAGGCGATCTTGTCCCCGTGATTCACCATGAAGCTCACCTTGTCCAGCACCTTCACCCCGTCCACGGTCTTACTCACGTCGGTGACGAAGAGGATGTCCTTGCCCACCTCCCGGTCGGGGGAGAACTGGACCCAGGGGTAGCGGCGGGAGGAGGCGGGGATCTCCTCCAGGGTGATCTTCTCCAAGAGCTTGCGCCGGGCGGTGGCCTGCTTGCTCTTGGACTTNTTGNCGGAGAAGCGGGAGATNAACTCNTTGAGCTCCTGAGCCTTCTCCTCGTTTTTCTTGTTCTGGTTCTTCTGGAGCTGCTGCATGAGCTGGCTTGCGTCGTACCAGAAGTCGTAGTTGCCCACGTAGAGCTTGATCTTGTTGTAGTCGATGTCCACGATGTGGGTGCAGATGGTGTTGAGAAAGTGCCGGTCGTGGCTGACCACGATGACGGTGCCCTCAAAGTCCAGCAGGAAGTCCTCCAGCCAATTGGTGGCGGCAATGTCCAGGTTGTTGGTGGGCTCGTCCATCATCAAAATATCGGGGTTGCCGAACAGGGCCTGGGCCAGCAGGACTTTCACCTTGAGCCGGGCGTCCATGTTCTCCATCTGGGTGTCGTGGTACCCGGTGCCCACGCCAAGACCCTGGAGGATGCGGCTGGCCTCGGACTCCGCCTCGTACCCCCCCAGTTCGGCGTACTCCGCCTGAAGCTCGGCGGCCCGGATGCCGTCCTCGTCGGTGAAGTCCTCCTTCTCGTAGAGGGCGTTCATCTCCTTGCCGATGTCGTAGAGGTGCTGGTTGCCCATGAGGACGGTGTCCATGACGGTGTAGGCNTCGTACTGGTTCTGATCCTGCTTGAGCACCGACATGCGGGTGTTGGGCAGAACGGACACCTCGCCGGAGGTGGGTTCCAGCTGGCCGGACAAAATTTTCAGGAAGGTGGACTTCCCCGCCCCGTTGGCCCCGATGATGCCGTAGCAGTTGCCCTTGATAAACTGCAGATCCACGTGGGAAAAGAGGGGGGTGCCCGAATAGTTGAGGGAGAGATCGGTGACGGTGATCATAGCGTACTCCTTTGAATTTCCGTATTTAGCCCCCCTATTGTACCAACAAATCCCACAGAACACAAGCAAAAAAGTGAGGGCGGCCAAAGACGGCCGCCCTCACTTTTTTCTATTCCAATTATGCCAGGTGTTCTTTCTCCGCGGGGGCCGCCCAGAAGATACCCGTCACCCCCATCCGGGTGGGGATGACGAGGGAGAGGACAATGAGGAGCACGTCCCGCAGGATGGACAGGGGGACGGCGGTCTTGGCGTGGCCGATGGACTGGAGGAACATGGCGCCGGCCTTCTGCAGGCAGGTGAAGATGAGCAGAGAGAGATAGATGCGCAGGCAGTAGACGGCGAAGGTGACGTAGAGCACGTCATCCCCTGCGCCGANCAGGCGGATAAAGGCCAGGGGCAGGACAGGCTTGAGATAAGTCCAGCTGGGGCGGAAGTCGGAGGGCTTCACCCGGAAGACCCGGCTTCTCCAAAGGTAGGCCGCACAGATGAGGAAGCTGACGAACTGGCCCAGGATGGTGGCCAGGGTACTGGGAATGGCAAATTGCAAAAGGAGCTTTCCCGTCTTCACTCTGTCTGGTCAGCGGCTTCCTCTTCCTCCAAGTCCAGAAGAGCCAGCCGGGTGGCCTCAATGACAAAGGCGGAGAAGGTACAATCCTTGCCCCGGATCGCCTCCTCTACCTTTTCAATGATATCATTGGGGAATCGAACACATTTTGAGGTTGTCGGTGGAATTGCCGGAATCTTAAACTTTCTTTTTCTTACCATATCATCACCCGCAACACATTTGTAACTTGTAATGTATTGCAGTTTGTGATATAAATATGCATTGCAACCGTAATACGAAAAGGAGGGCTTGATGTGGATCATAAAATGTGTTGGCTCTTGGCCTGTGGAACGGTGCCCCCCAGCCGGATGCCCAAGCTGGAGCGGCGCTTGGCCCAGCGCATGGCGGAGCAGGAGGCCCAGGAGCCCAACGTCGTCTTTTCCACCGACTTTTATTACCACGATATTTTCCCCCGCTGGCCCGGCGGGCAGGCCCTCAGCGGCAGTATGTCCCACACCGGCGTACCCGCCATCCGCCCCGGGGATGAGGCCATCCTCTTCTGCCTGGTCAGCCGGAAAAGCCACCGCGATACNCTGGACGGGCTGAAGGCCGCCCTGAAGAGAAAGGGCTGTCCCTATTCCATCGCCCTGTTTTAAGCCTGCCGCCCTTGCCTCCCACCGCCCCGGTGTGGTATACTCTCCCACAGAAAGGGGGCTTGCCCTGTGGATTCCTTATTTGTCTGTCCCATCTGTGGGGCGGCTCTGGGCCGGGGAGCGGGACGGTACGCCTGCTCCGGCGGTCACAGCTTTGATATCGCCAGGGAGGGCTATGTGAACCTCCTCCCCGCCAACCGCCAGCACTCCAAGGCCCCCGGCGACGACGGGGAAATGACCGCCGCCCGCACCCGTTTTTTGAGCGGTGGCTGGTATTCCCCCCTGCGGGAGGCCCTGTGCGCCCTGGTGGAGCGGTACGCTCCGGAACGCCCCGCCCTGCTGGACGCGGGCTGCGGCGAGGGGTGGTACACCGCCGCCCTGGCCCAGGTTTCCGCCGCCAGGGGCGGCCGGACGGCGGGGGTGGATCTGTCCAAGCCCGCCGTGAAAAAGGCGGCCAGGCAGTGCCCCAACGGGGAGATCGCCGTGGCCTCGGTCTACCACCTGCCCTTGGGGGACGGGTCGGTGGATGTTTTGACCGACTGTTTTTCCCCTTTGGGCCTGGAGGAATTTTACAGAGTGTTGAAACCGGGCGGAATATTCCTCTACGTTGTCCCCGGCCCCCGGCACCTNTGGGAGCTGAAGTCCGTTCTGTACGAAAACCCCTATGAAAACGAGGAAAAGCGGGAGGAATACTCCGGCTTCCGCTATATCGAGGTGGTTCCGGCGGAGACCTCCTTCACCCTGCCCGGCCCCCAGGCCATCGCCGACCTCTACCGCATGACCCCCTATTGCTGGAAAACCCCCAAGGAGGGCGCGCGGCGGCTGGCGGAGCTGAATACCCTCTCCCTCACCGGCCAGTTCCGCATCCACGTGCTGGAGCGGCTCTGAACACAGGAAAGCCCCGGAGGAAGATCCTCCGGGGCTTTTTCACACGCTTTAGACCTGATCCTCTCCCGCCTGGCTGAAGGGAGACAGTTTAAGCCGGGGGTTGCGCTCCCCCGTCCAGTTCACCGCCCACTTGGAGCCGAAGAGGAGCAGCTGCCGGCCCTTGAAGTCCTCTACCAGCTTGGTGTCGGTGCCCAGGATCAGATCCTCCTCCTTACACGGTTCCCCGTCCTCGGTCTCGATCCAGCGCAGGTACTCGTAGGGCAGGCCCTCCATAAAGATGTCCACCCCGTACTCGTTTTTCAGCCGGTACTCCAGCACGTCGAACTGGAGGGTGCCCACCACGCCCACAATAATTTCCTCCATGCCGGTGTAGGGGGCCTTGAACATCTGGATGGCGCCCTCCTGGGCGATCTGCTCCGCCCCCTTGAGGAACTGCTTGCGCTTCATGGTGTCCAGGGGCCGCACCCGGCGGAAGTGCTCGGGGGCGAAGGTGGGGATGGGGTCGAACTGGAACTTTTTCCCCGGGACGCACAGGGTGTCCCCGATGGCAAAGATGCCCGGGTCAAACACGCCGATGATGTCCCCGGCGTAGGCCTCCTCAATGATCTCCCGCTCGGCGGCCATGAGCTGCTGGGGGCGGGAAAGGCGCAGCTTCTTGCCCCCCTGGACGTGGTAGACCTCCTTGTCCGCCTCGAACCGGCCGGAGACCACCCGCATGAAGGCGATGCGGTCCCGGTGTGCCTTGTTCATATTGGCCTGGATCTTGAACACGAAGGCGGAGAAGTCGTCCTCCATGCTGTCGATGACCGTCTCCCCCGCCAGCCGGGGCAGGGGGGGCGTGGTCATTTTGAGAAAGCCCTCCAGGAAGGGCTCCACGCCGAAGTTGGTGAGGGCGGAGCCAAAGAACACCGGGGAGAGCTTGCCGTGGCGCACCTTCTCCAGGTCGAACTCGGCGGCGGCGCCGTCCAGAAGCTCCACATCGTCGGAGAGCTGGGCGTGGAGCCGCACCCCGATGAGCCCGTCCAGGCCGGGGTCGTCCAGAGCCACCGCCGTGGCGGTGGCCGCCTTGGCTCCGCCGTTGGAGGTGAAGTGGATGATCTGGCCCTTCTCCNGGTCATAGACCCCCTGGAACTCCTTGCCGCAGCCGATGGGCCAGTTCATGGGGCAGGTCTCAATGCCCAGCTCGTGCTCCAGCTCCTGGCACAGCTCGAAGGGATCCCGGGCCTCCCGGTCCAGCTTGTTGATAANGGTGAAGATGGGGATGTCCCGCATGGCGCAGACCTTAAAGAGCTTCCGGGTCTGGGCCTCCACGCCCTTAGCGGCGTCGATGACCATGACGGCGCTGTCCGCGGCCATAAGGGTGCGGTAGGTGTCCTCGGAGAAGTCCTGGTGGCCCGGGGTGTCCAGAATGTTGACGCAGAAGCCCTCGTACTGGAACTGCATCACCGAGGAGGTCACCGAGATGCCCCTCTGCTTCTCAATTTCCATCCAGTCGGAGGTGGCCGCCCGGGCGTTCTTCTTCCCCTTCACCTGCCCCGCCTGGGCGATGGCTCCGCCGTAGAGAAGGAACTTCTCCGTGAGGGTGGTCTTGCCCGCGTCCGGGTGGGAGATGATGGCAAAGGTGCGCCGCCGGGCGATCTCATTTTCGTATTTCGGCAAGGATATCACTCCATTTTGTGATACGTTTTGTTATAATCAGCCCTATAATTACCATTTGGACTTGATTTTTCCTGAAAATCGGCGTTCCTTATTATACTGGATTTCCACCGGGTTGTAAACCGGGGCCGGAAAAATTCCCCCTGGCGGAAAAAAGGCCGCCGTCAAAAGATTTGCGGAAGGCTTGTTTCACGCCCCGCTCCACCGAATCCTCTATAAACATCACAATGCACCCCTTTNTCACNCAAGCGTTTAANTTAGTTTATCATAGTTAATCANNGTTTGTCAAACTTCTGACCAACAATGCTATATAATGTATATCAAAGAAAGGGGTGAGGGTCTTGAGCAAAACAGATACACAAATTGGGTTTCGTGTCACCAGCGAGTTCAAGGCCCGCCTGGAGGCACAGGCCCCGCGGGAGCGGCGAGCGGTGTCCAACCTGATTTTGAAGGTGCTGGAGGAGTACCTGGACGCGGTGGAGCCGGAGGGGACGAAGCCTCAAAACTGAATCGGCTAAAATAACGGCGGAGGGACATCCCTCCGCCGTTTCGACGTTCTTCGACATAGTTTGACTTTTTTAGACCTGTTCCGACATTCTCCGCNCCAGCTCCGGCAGGTCGGACAGCTTCTCCAGCCGGGGCGCGCCCTCCACCGTTCCGAAGCCGTAGGCGGCGTGGATGAAGGGCACCCCCGCCGCCGCGGCGGACTTGGCGTCCAAGGCGGTGTCCCCCACATAGACCGGGTCATTCAGCCCGTACTGCCGCACTACCNGGGCGATGNTCTCCGCCTTGGGCTTGTCGGTGCGTCCGGCGCACTCAAAACCGGTGAAGTATTTCCCCAGGCCGGTTCCGGCGAAAAAGGACTGGATGTACCCGTCCTGGCAGTTGCTCACCACGAAGAGCTTACACGTCCGGGACAGCTCCTTCAGGGTCTCCTCCGCCCCGGGATAGACCGCCGCCCCGTGGGCNGATAGGTACNCGTTTTCGATGCGGCAGCACTCGGCAATGACCTCCTGCTGCCGCTCCCAGGTGAGGCCCGGCAGGCGGCGGGCGGCAATGTCGGCGATCTGCATGCCCATGNAGGAGCGCACCTCCTCCACCGTCAGCGGCAGCCGCTCCACCCCCGCCTCCCGGATGGCCTGGTTCCAGCACAGGGTGATCTCGGGCACCGCGTCCCAGAGCGTGCCGTCCAGGTCAAATAAAATGGAGTCAAACATAACGTCCCTCTCCCTTCCTGTTTTTCCTCATTATAAAACGGTTTTGCGCCGTTGACAAGGCCCTTCCTCCCGGCAAAAAAGCGCCCCCGGCAGAGGCCGGGGGGCGCTTTTTCAGCTCTTGGTTCGGGATACTTACTTGTTGTCGGCGTCCACCGCGTTGGCGGCGGTGCGGCCGGAGACGAAGATCTCCACAANGGCGTTGCCGCCCAGGCGGTTGCCGCCGTGGATGCCGCCGGTGACCTCACCGGCCGCGTAGAGGCCGGGGANGATGCTGCCGCTGTCGTCCAGCACGTGGCGCTGGGTGTCGATGGCCAGACCGCCCATGGTGTGGTGGGTGGAGGGGGCCATGACCCNNATGCGCAGCAGCTCGCCCTCNAGCTTATAGGTGTNGGCCTTGTACTTGCCGTTTTCGTCCACTTCGGNAGTACCCACCAGCTTGGTGGGGTTCTCCTTCTTGACCTCGGGGGGCTCCTCGCCGGCCATGACGGCCTTGTCATAGGCCTCCAGGGTCTCGTAGATGACCTTGNGATCGGCCTTCNTGCCGAACTCGTCCAGCACCTTCTGCAGCTCGTCGGGGCTGGTGCAGAAGTAGACCCGGTTGTCGATCTGGGTCTTGCCGGTGGTGGCGCCCTCTTCCACGCCGGGCTTCACATAGGTGTCGTAGGGATAGGGGAATCCCACTACGGTCTCGGCGTTAGAGAACTCCAGGAACACGCCCTGCGTGCCGTTGACCTCGATNCCGTTGCGCAGCTCGCCCAGAGAGAGCACGTCACGCTCGGCGGCCTCGTTGACGAAGCGCTTGCCGGTGGTGGGGTTGATATAGGCGGCGTAGTTGCCGGCGCCGAAGGACAGGTTGCCGTTGTCGATCCAGGCGATGGGCATGAGCTGGGTCCAGCCCTCGCCCACCGNGGCGGCGCCCACGGCCTCGCCCATCTTGATGCCGTCGCCCTGGAGAGAGCTGCGGTTGGTGGTCTTGGTGGAGGCGGTGATGAAGTCAGGATCCCAGTACTTATTGGTCTCCATGACCATGGAGATGTTGGCGGCGTAACCGCCGGTGGCCAGGATGACGCCCTTCTTGGCCNGGGCCGTGACGGGCGTGCCGTCATACATGGTGCCGGTGACGCCTACCACCTTGCCGTTCTCGNCGACCAGGTTCTCGGCGGTGGTGCGGGTCATGATCTGGTTGTCCTTGGCGGTGGCGGAGGTCTCCAGGACGGTCTTGCGGGTGGTGGCGAAGTAGGTGCCGTACTGGGCGGGAATGTCCATCTTGCCGTCGCCGTCCATGTCGCCGCCGGAGAAGGAGTTCTCTCTCCACCACAGAGCGCCGATGAGGGTGGACTGGTCGGCGTCGTTAAACAGCGCGCCCTGATCCTGGAGCCAGGACTTCAGCTCCTGGCCGTCCTCGATGAACTGCTTGACCAGATCCACGTTGCCGTAGATCCNCTCGTTCTTGTCGGAGCTCTGGCGCAGGCCGCCGTAATAGGTCTGGAAGATATGGANGTTCACGGTGGAGAACAGGGGCAGCTGGGTCTCGGCGGTGCCCGCCTTCAGCTTGGGATCGGCCCAGTTCAGGTAGGTCTTGATCTCCTTCTTCAGCGCCTGGAGAGTGGGCAGGAAGTCGGCGTGGACGCCGTGCTTNCTCAGCTCCTCAATGTCGCCGGCCACATACTCNTGATCCTTGTAGTAATCCGCGTCGAACGCTTCCTCAGACCAGTTGGCGATGATGCGCAGGGTGGCGATGGAGCCGCCGCCCGCCTTGACCTTGTCATAGGTCTGGCCCTTGTACTCGCCGGTNGTGGCGTCGGGGTTGGCGGGATCCCAGCACAGGTAGGGCATCACGCTCTGGAACGCGCNGCCGNAGACCAGGGTGTTGCCNCCGATGTCCGCGTTCTTCTCAATGACCAGTACGCTGTCACCGTTCTGGGCGGCCTGGGCGGCAGCGCCCATGCCCGCGCCGCCGGCGNCCACCACGACCACGTCCCACTCGCCCTCAACGGGGGAGCCGGGCTCGTGCTTCACGGTGTTCTTCTTGAACGCGTCCATATTGGTGGCCTTGGCCTGCTGGGCGGCGTCGTTCAGCGCCTCCTTGACGGCCCGGCTGGTAAAGGTGGCGCCGGAGACATTGTCGATGCCGGAGCCGTTGGCGGCGATGGCGTCGGCAAACATGATGTCATAGGCGGGATCGCCCACATGGCCGGTCTCGCCGGAGGTCTTCACCACGATGTCGGTGATGGCGCTGTCGGAGAAGGTGACGTCCAGCTCCACAGGGCCGTTGTAGCCCACGGCCTTACCGGTATAGGTGCCGGCGGTATAGCCCAGCGCCCCGTTAGAGCCACTGGAGTCGCCCTTGGCGGCGGCGATGGCGGCCGCGGCGGCCTCTCTCACGCCGTTGGAGGTGAGGGTAGCGCCGGAAACACCGTCGATCTNGGCGCCCTTCTCCTTGATCTGCTCGGCCAGCGTCGCCAGCGCGGCGCCGCCAATGCTCTCGGTCTCCTTATCGCCGGTGACCTTCACATCGGTGATGGCGTTGGCGTCCACGGTGAGCTCCACCACTACGGCGCCGCCGTAGCCCTGGCCCTCACCGGTATAGGTGCCGGGAGTGTAAATTCCTTCCGTTCCGGGGGTCGGCTCAGCGGGCTTAGAGCAAGCGGCCAGAGAGACCGCCATCGCAAGCGCGAGAGCCAGTGCGATTTTTCTTTTCATGTGCCTTCCTCCTTAAAAATTTCTAGTTGGAACAGTTTGACAAACTGAATTATAACAGGCAAGGTGAATACTGTCAATTATTTCATGATGGGCTTTTGCGAGGCGATCCTGAACCGTTGACAACAGCGCCGGCTTGCGATAAAATGGGTGGGGTTGATATGCCCACGTAGCTCAGCAGGATACTGGCTGCCCCTTGGAGCATAGCGACGTAGGGGCAGCTCGTGCCGCGAAGCAGCGGAGCAACCGCCAATAAGCCCACGTAGCTCAGCAGGATAGAGCAACCGCCTCCTAAGCGGTAGGTCGGACGTTCGAATCGTCTCGTGGGTGCCAAAAAGCGCCGGAGCAAATGCTCCGGCGCTTTTTTATTTGCGCCGCCGATCCGCGGCGCTGGGGATATGCAATTCCTCCCGGTACTTGGTCACCGTCCGCCGGGAGATGGAACAGCCCCGGCGCTCCATCTCTTCACAGAGCTTCTGGTCGGACAGGGGCTTTTTCTCCTCCGCCACCAGGCGGAGGAGAAGGGCCTTGGCCGACTCGGCCGAGGCGCCGCTCTCCCCCACCGCGCCGGCGAAGAAGTATCCCAGGGGATAGACCCCCTGAGGACAGCGGAGGTACTTGTTCTTCACCGTCCGGCTCACGGTGGATTCGTGGACGTTCAGGGCCTGGGCCGCCTGGCGCATGGTGAGGGGCCGCAGGTGCCCCGCGCCCAAGCGGAAAAATTCCTCCTGCCGNTGGGCCAGAAACTGGGCGCAGCGCAGCAGCGTGGTGCGCCGCTGGCCGATGCCCTGAATGACCCATTTTGCCTGNCCCAGCTTTTGGCTCAGGTATTTCTGCACATTGGGATCGTTGGTGTCCCGCAGGAGCTTTCTGTAATAGTCGCTGATGACCAGCCGGGGGATGGNGNTGTCGTTCACCGAGATCNCCATGCCGTCGGGNGTCACCACGCTCTCCAGATCCGGAATGATGTAGGCCAGGTTCTCCTGGGCGGCAAAGCCCNNGCCCGGCCGGGGGTTCAGGGTGCGGATCAGGTCGCAGGCCCGGCGCGCCTCCTCCTTGGAGACGCCCAGGGTCTTGGCGATGACGCCGTAGCGGCTCCGGGCCAGCTCATCCAGATGATTTTCCACAATGGCCACGGCCAGGCTGTGGTCGCCGGAGCGGCGCTCCAGCTGGAGGCGCAGACATTCGGACAGGTCTCTGGCTCCCACGCCGGCGGGATCCGCCGACTGCAGCTCTATAATGGCCCGCTCCATCACCGCCTCGTCCATGTGGGCGGTGGCGGCCAGGAAGGCGGCGTCCCCGTCCAAAAAGCCGTTGGCGTCCAGCCGCTCCACCAAAAATTCGATGGCCCGCAGCNCCTCCGGNTCGAACACGTCCCCCATCATGAACTGGGACAGGATGTACCAGGAAAGGTCGTTCTCCTCGTCGCTGTAGCGCCCCAGGTTGGCCAGCCCGTCGTCCCGCTCCTCATCCTGACGGTGATAGTAGGCGTTCTGGCAGTCATTGGCTTCCAGCCACTCCAGCCGGCGCACGGCGTCGGCATAGGGCGCGGCGGGCTCCGCCGCCTCCTCCGGAAACTCCAGGGTCGGATTTTCCTGCAGGATCTCCTCGGTGTATTCCCGCAGCTCCTGTATGCCCATCTGCAGGATGGACATGGACTGGATCATCTGGGGCAGAAGGGCCACAGACTGTTTTTGTTGTTGCTTTTGCTCCAACGCCATACCGGCCCCTCCCTTTCTTGACTGTGTCTTTTTATTATAGCACAGCAGACGATGGTTTTCTACTTCAATTTTCGATGAAAGGGGAGGGCCCGCACCGCCGCAGGCCCTCCCCTCCGCATCCTTTTTTCAGTTGAGGAAGCCCTCCAAAATTTTCTCCTCAGCCTCCTCCTCGGTCAGGCCCAGGGTCATCAGCTTCAGGATCTGATCCCCGGCGATGCGCCCGATGGCGGCCTCGTGNNTGAGCTGGGCGTCCAGATCCNGGGCGTCGATGGCNGGGATGNACTTGATCTTGGCCTCGTCCATAATGATGGAGTCGCNCTGCACATGGCCAAAGCACTTGGCCTGGCCGGTGACGCAGGGGCGGAAGACCTGCACCGAATCCCCCTTGGCCACGGAGCGGGACACCACCCGGCCGGTGGCGTCGTCCCCCTTCAGGATGATCTCCATGTTAGATTCCGCCCGCTGCTTGCCGTCGGTGAGGAGCTTTTCGTTGATAACGCACTCCCCGCCGGGGCCCACCTCCACCACCGTGTCCCGGATGGTGGAGTCCACCCCCCTGATCTGGGTCATCTCCATGGTGATGGAGGCCCCCTCCTCCAGGTAGACCTCCGTGCGGGGATTGAGGATATTCTCCCCTGTGCCGGGGCCCTCGCCGTAGTGCCGCTCCACGTAGCGCACCTTGGCGTTCTTGGCGATGTGGAACACGTGGATGCCGTCGTGCTGGCTGGTCTCGCAGCCGGTGTTGTGGATGCCGCAGCCCGCCACGATGTCCACGTCGGCCCCCTCGCCGATATAAANGTCGTTGTACACCACGTCGGTCAGGCCCGACATGCTCAGCACCACAGGGATGTGAACGCTCTCGTGCCTGGTGCCGGGCTTGACGATGATGTCAATGCCCGGCTTGCCGTCGGTCTTGGAGCGGATGTCGATGTTGGCGGTGACCTGCCGGTCGTCCAGTGCGCCGTTGACCCGGAAGTTATAGGCCCCCTGGGGCGTCTTCTCCAGGTCGGCGATCTCCTTGAGGATCTTCCATTCCGTCTTGTCCATTACCGCGCCTCCTCCTTCATGTAGCCGCAGCCGGGCAGCGTGCGGGCCATGATCTGGGGGAAGATCTCCTCCCGGGGCCCGTGCTTGGCCACCTCGCCCTTCTCGATGACCACAATCTCGTCGGCCAGCTGGATGATACGCTCCTGGTGGGAGATGATGAGCAGGGTGGAATCCCCCTGCCGGTGGATGCGCTCAAAGGTCTCGGTGAGCTTGGCGAAGCTCCACAGGTCAATGCCCGCCTCCGGCTCGTCGAAGATCATCAGCCCCGCCTTCCGGGCCAGAATGGTGGCGATCTCGATGCGCTTGACCTCACCGCCGGAGAGGCTGGCGTCCACCTCCCGCTCGATATAGTCGTCGGCGCACAGGCCCACCTGGGTCAGATACTGGCAGCCCTCGCCGGGAGTCAAGTCCTCTTTCCCCGCCGCCAGGGCGATCAGGTCGCGCACCTTCATGCCCTTGAACCGGGGGGGTTGCTGGAAGCCGTAGCTCACGCCGGCCCTGGCCCGGTCGGTGATGGACAGGTCGGTGATATCCTGCCCGTTCCACCGGATGGAGCCGGCCGTGGGCTGGTTCAGACCCATGATGGCGCGGGCCAGGGTGGTCTTGCCGCCGCCGTTGGGGCCGGTGATGACCACCAGCTTCCCGTCGTCCACCGTGAGGTTCACATCCCGCAGGATGCCCAGCTCCATGCCCTCCTCATCGGTGACGTCATATCGCAGATGACTGATCTCTAACATATGCGGGTACTCCTTTGTGAGTGAAATTTCCTAATAAAACAGTATTATATCACGAAATAGGGAAATTACAAGGNGNAGAGGAAAGATTTCCTTGCAACCATATATTCCATATGCTACAATTTGCACAAAGGCGTACGCCTTTGTCTCTTTCCAATGGAGAGAGAAGCTTTTTGAGGGAGGAANAAGACAATGAGAAAAAGACTGTTATCCCTTGCGCTGGCCATGGCCCTGTGTCTGGGCCTAGCGGCCCCGGCGTCCGCCGCCAAGGACGATAGGAGCGATCTGCCCGAGTATGAGATACTTTCTATGCTGCCCGAAAAGCTGGACCGGCCCGCCCGCCCCACCACGCTGGAACAGGCGGATCTTTACAGCCACCCCGCCGGGGGAGGCAACCTTGTCAATTGGACCGATGAGAACACGCTCCAGGAGATCGNGGAGCTCACCGACAGCCTTACCGCCGGCAAGACCACCGACACCCAGAAGATGAAGGCCATCTTTGAATGGGTGTACCAGAACATAAACTATGGTCACGAAGACAACACGCTCTGGGGGAAGAGATTTTCCGATCTGACCCAGGAGCAGAGAAAACGGCTGTGGGAGGCCGGCGATCCCTACAGCGTCTATACCAAGCGGCTGGGCATCTGCGAAGGCTACNCCAACCTGTGCTGGCTCATGGGCACCATCGCGGGCATCCCGGTGGCCAAGCTCACGTGCTACACCAGCATGGGCCACGCCAGGAACGCCGCCCTTCTGGACGGGAGGTGGGTCTTCTTCGACGCCACCGAAGCATGGAACAAAGTAGACCCGGACCACAGCTGGGATCTTGATCCATATGAGCGCGCAAGCTCATACAGCGCAATTTGCTACTACGATGGCGTGTACCAAATGTATGTTGCCAGAGGGTATGAGAAAAACATCATCGTTTCGGCAGCCTTCCGCTCGGGGTTTCAGTGCCCCGCCAACGTGACCATCCCCTCCTATGCGACCGAGGTGTCAAGAAGTGCCTTCAAGGGCTGCACCGACTTAAAGAGCGTGACCATCCCCAACGGGGTGACCACGATCGACGGTAACGCCTTCGAGGGCTGCACCANTCTGGATAATGTGGACATCCCCAACAGCGTGACCACCATTGCAGGTGGGGTGNTCTACGGCTGTACCAGCTTAAAGCGCATCACCATCCCCGGCAGCGTNAGCGNGATCTCAAGTATTCTGTTCAAGGACTGCACTAGCCTAGAGAGCGTCACCATTTCCGATGGCGTGACCAAGATCTGGCAGGAGGCGTTCGCTGGCTGTACCAGCCTGAAAAGCGTCACCATCCCCGGCAGTGTTACCGAAATGGAAGCGGCGTTTTACGGATGTGCCGAGCTGGAGAGTGTCACCATCGAACGGGGTGTTCCCAGCATTGGTTTTGCCGCGTTCCAGGACTGCACCGGCTTGAAGAACATTACCATCCCCGACACCGTGACCACCATTGAGGGGCAGGCGTTCTGGGGCTGCACCGCTCTGGAGAGCGTGACCATCCCCGAGGGCGTGACGACCATCGAGAAATTGGCCTTCGCCGAGTGTGAAAATCTGAAATACGCGGCCCTTCCCGACAGCGTCACCAGCGTTGACGGTTCGGCTTTCTTCGGCTGCCCCAACTTACAGGGCGTGGCCACCATCCCCGCCGGCATGACCAGAATCGCAAACGGGATGTTCGATGGCCGGACCGACCTGACCAGCTTCGTGATCCCCGATCACATTACCGAGATCGGTTATTGGTCATTCCGGGACTGCACCAACCTGAAGAGCATCACGATTCCNAACAGCNTTACCGTGATTGGCAATTCGGCCTTTATGGGCTGCTCCGGTCTGACCAGCATAACCATCCCCTCCAGCGTCACAACCATAGAGGCCTGGGCCTTCGCTGGATGTAGGGGTCTGACCAGCGTGTTCATTCCTGATAGCGTGACCGAAATTCAGGTCCATGCACTTGCCGGCGGCAATATCTCCGATATTTATTACGGCGGTACGGAGGAGCAGTGGAAGGCCATTCAGGGGGATGGCAAAGATATGCCCCACACCACCATCCATTACAACAGCACCGGGCCAAAGCCCGCCGCTGCGGGGACCAACACCGCCTACGCCTCCACCCAGTCTGTTCTGGTGGACGGCAGGGCCGTGGAGTTCCAGTGCTACGCCCTGAAGGACGCCAATGGCAACGACACCAACTATATCAAGCTCCGGGATATCGCCTCCATTTTGAACGGCACCGCCGTTCAGTTTGAGGNAGGCTGGAACGGGGCGGTGAACATCGAGACGGGGAAGGCTTACACCCCCAACGGCAGCGAGATGTCCACCCCCTTCAGCGGCAACCGGGCTTACGAGAACGCCACCGCTCCCACCAACATCAACGGCCAGACGGCGGCCCTGGAGGCCATCATGCTCAAGGACNACCAGGGCGGGGCCTATACCTATTACAAGCTCCGGGACCTGGGGACCAGCCTGGGCTTCCTGGTGGACTGGTCCGCCCAGAAGGGCATCTTTATCGAGACGAAGTAGGCGGAAAGACGCCGCCTGGCGGGCACAGCCCGCCCCTACAAGGAATCCCCCGCCGGGGGACCGTAGGGGCGGGCTGTGCCCGCCTATTCTCTTTCAAAGGGGAGAGGGTTTGCATCTTTTTCCCCGGTCTGGTATACTGATAGGGAAAACGGCGGGGCAAGCCCCCGCCGATCTTTTTGAAAGGAGGGACCCATATGAAGGTAGCTCTCATCACCGGGGCANCCCGGGGCATCGGGGCGGCGGTGGCCCGACGGCTCCGGGCCGACGGCTGTGAGGTGGTCCTCAACTATGCAAGGTCCCGGGCCCAGGCAGAGGACCTGGCCGCCCAGCTGGGGGGGACGGCCCTTCAGGCCGACGTGTCCGACGCGGCCCAGGTCAAGCGGATGGTTGACACTGTGTTAGAAAAATTTTGTCAACTTGACATTTTGGTATGCAACGCCGGGGTCTCCTGGCGGGGACTGACCCAGGATATGGGGCGGGAGGAGTACCGCCGGGTCATGGGGGTGGACTTGGACGGGACTTTCTACTGCTGTCAGGCCGTTCTCCCCCAGATGATAAGGCAGCGCTCCGGGAGGATCGTGACCGTCTCCTCCATGTGGGGACAGGTGGGCGGCTCCTGCGAGACTGCCTATTCCGCCGCCAAGGCGGGGATCATCGGTTTGACCAAGGCTCTGGCCAAGGAGGTGGGCCCCTCCGGCATCACGGTAAACTGCGTCGCCCCCGGCGTCATCGACACCGAGATGAATCAAAGCCTTGGCTCCCAAACGCTTTCCGACCTGGCAGAGGAGACTCCCCTGGGGCGCCTGGGCACCGCCGAGGACGTGGCCGCCTGGGTCTCCTGCCTCTGCTCCCCCGCCGGGGACTTTCTCACCGGCCAGGTCATCGCCCCCAACGGCGGGCTGGTCATCTAGATCCATTGCGCCCCAGAGGTTTCGCTTCTTCATTTTCCACTGTCCACCCGCTGTTCCGCCTTTTTTCCGGCTGTTTCCCTTCGTCATTTTCCACGAAACATTTGTCCTCCTTTTGTGTACATTAGGAAAAGCGACGGTTGACAATCCAAGTCATTAAACGTATAATGTCAACTAACCCAAAAGGAGGTTCGAATGAAATGAAAAATCGTATTCTTGCTCTGACCATGGCCACGGCCATGACTGTGGGCCTGCTGGCCGGCTGCGGCGGCGGCGCCACTCAGNCCCAGGCCCCCGCCCAGTCCCAGGCCGCCTCTGAGCCCGGCGCCGCCGGCGGCACCTTCAAGCTGGGCGGCATCGGCCCCCTCACCGGCGACGCCGCCATTTACGGTAACGCCGCCATGAACGGCGCCAAGATCGCCGTGGACGAGATCAACGCCCTGGGCGGCGACATCCAGTTCGAGTTCAATCCCCAGGATGACCAGGCCGACGGCGAGATGGGCGTCAACGCCTACAACAACCTGATGGACTGGGGCATGCAGGCCCTGGTGGGCCCGGTCACCACCGGCTCCGCCATCTCGGTCTCCGCCAAGGTCTTTGAGGAGCGGGTGTTCGCTCTGACCCCCTCCGCCTCCTCCCCCGACGTCATCAGCGGCAAGGACAACATGTTCCAGGTCTGCTTCANCGACCCCAACCAGGGCGTGGGCTCCGCCGACTACATGGCTGAGAACTATGCCGACGCCAAGGTGGCCGTGATCTACCGCAACGACGACGCCTACTCCCAGGGCATCCGGGACACCTTGNNCTCCGAGGCCGCCGCGAAGAACATCGAGGTGGTCTACGAGGGCACCTTCACCAAGGACACCCAGACCGACTTCTCCGTCCAGCTGGGTGCCGCTGAGAGCGCCGGCGCCACCGTGCTGTTCCTGCCCATCTACTATCAGCCCGCCTCCGTCATTCTGGCCCAGGCCGCTGCCCGTAACTACACCCCCGTGTTCTTCGGCGTGGACGGCATGGACGGCATTCTGGCCATGGAGGGCTTCGACACCAACCTGGCCGAGGGCGTCATGCTGCTGACCCCCTTCTCCGCCGATGCTGACGACGAGCGCACCAAGAACTTTGTCTCCGAGTACCAGTCCCGCCACGGGGAGCTGCCCAACCAGTTCGCCGCCGACGGTTATGACGTGGTGTATGTCATCTACGAGGCTCTGAAGGCCGCCGGCTGCACCGCCGACATGTCCACCGGGGATATCTGCGAGGCGCTCGTGGCCGCGATGCCCACCATCTCCGTGGACGGCCTCACCGGCCAGGGCATGACCTGGGCCGCCACCGGCGAAGTGTCCAAGGCCCCCATGGCCGTGGTCATCAAGGACGGCGTGTACGTTACTCCCTGACCCAGACCTACGATCAACGTGACCAAAGGCGGAACCGGCTGCCGGGGGTCTTCCCCCGGCAGCCCTACCGTATTTTCTCCTCCATAGCGTTCTATGGTAGAGACCTGGGCANCGCAGAGGCGCCGCCCGGCTCTCTGCCATAGAGAGTGTGTGATCTGTTAAATAAAGAGAGGTGCTTTTATGGAATTTCTCTCCTACCTGATCAGCGGGATCAGCCTGGGGAGCGTGTACGCCATCATCGCCCTGGGCTATACCATGGTCTACGGCATCGCCAAGATGCTCAACTTCGCCCACGGCGACGTGATCATGGTGGGCGGCTACATCTCCTTCTGCGTTACCGCCTACCTGGGCCTGCCCGTCTGGCTGGGTGTGGTGCTGGCCATGGCTGCATGTACCGCCCTGGGCGTGCTCATCGAGGGCCTGGCCTACCGGCCCCTGCGGCAGGCCACCTCCCTGNCGGTGCTCATCNCCGNCANCGGCGTGAGNTACTTTCTGCAGAACGCGGCCTTGCTCATCTGGGGGGCCTCCCCCAAGGGATACACCCCCCTCATCGCCTCCACCAACGCCGCCGGCGAGCCCAACGCCCTCCAGCTCTTCGGCGGGCAGCTGTCCATCNCCTATATCTCCCTGCTGACCATGGTCGCCTGCATCGTCATTATGGTAGGTCTGACCCTGTTCACCGGCCGGACCAAGATGGGCAAGGCCATGCGGGCCTGCTCGGAGAATAAGGCGGCGGCCCAGCTCATGGGGATCAACGTAAACCGAACCATCTCCCTCACCTTCGCCATCNGCTCCGCCCTGGCGGCCGTGGCGGGGGTGCTGCTGTGCTCCTTCACCACCTCCCTGATGCCCACCACCGGCTCCATGCCCGGCATCAAGGCCTTTACCGCCGCCGTGTTCGGCGGCATCGGCTCCATCCCCGGGGCCTTCCTGGGGGGCATTTTGCTGGGGGTCATCGAGTCTCTGGCCAAGGCCTATATCTCCACCAACCTGGCCAACGCCATCCTCTTCGCCGTCCTCATCGTGGTGCTGCTGGTGCGGCCCGCCGGCCTGCTGGGCAAGTACGTGCCCGAGAAAGTTTGAGGTGGCCGGAATGAAGAAATTATCGCAAAAGCTGCGGGGTCTGAAAAAGACCACCAAGGTGGACTTTGCCACCTATCTGGGCGTGATCCTGGCCTTCCTCATCGTCTCCCTCCTGCGGGATCAGGGCTTCCTCAGCCGCTCCCTCACCGGTATGCTGGTGCCCATCTGTTGCTATATCGTGATGGCGGTCTCCCTGAACCTGACAGTGGGCGTGCTGGGCGAGCTGAGCCTGGGCCATGCGGGTTTTATGAGCGTAGGCGCCTTCTCCGGCGTCATCGCCGCCCAGAGCCTTCAGGCTTCCATCCCCTTCGCCCCCGCCCGGCTGGCCGTGCCCCTCATCGTGGGTGCCGCCTTCGCCGCCCTGGCGGGCGTTATCGTGGGCGTGCCGGTGCTCCGGCTCCGGGGCGNCTATCTGGCCATCGTCACCCTGGCCTTTGGCGAGATCATCAAGGAGCTCATCAACTGCCTGCTGGTGGGCTATGACAAGCGGGGGCTCCACATCGCCTTCAACCTCAGCGGCAACCTGACCATCAACGACATCGGCATGGCCCCTGACGGCATGGCCATCATCAAGGGGGCCCAAGGGGCCACGGGCACCGCCACCATCTCCTCCTTCACCGCCGGCTTTGTGCTCNTCATGATCACCCTGGTCATCGTNCTCAACCTGATCCGCAGCCGCTCGNGCCGGGCCATCCTGGCCCTGCGGGACAACCGGATCGCCGCGGAGAGCGTGGGTATCAACGTCACCAAGTATAAGCTCATGGCCTTTGTCACCTCCGCCGCCCTGGCGGGGGCGGCGGGCGCCCTGTACGGCCTGAACTACTCCAACATGGCGGCCAGCAAGTTCGACTTCAACACCTCCATCCTGGTGCTGGTCTATGTGGTGCTGGGCGGNCTGGGCAACATCNGNGGCTNCATCATTGCCGCGGCGGTGCTCTATATCCTGCCCGAGGCCCTGCGGCAGTTTGCCGACTACCGGATGCTGGTGTACGCCATCGTGCTCATTCTCATCATGCTGGCCACCAACAACCCCACCATTCAAGGCTTCTTCGGTTCNCTGCGGGAGAAGCTGGGCCGGCCCAAGGCCGGACANAGGAANGGAGGCCAGGCGCAATGAGCAAGCCGGAACGTCCCAAGACCAAGCTGGTGCCGGTGCCCTCCACCAACATCATCCCGGAGCGGGATGTGGATAAGACCTCCATTCTGGAGTGCCGCCATCTGGGCATCGACTTCGGCGGCCTCACCGCCGTCAACGAGTTCAATATGGCCATCGGCCGCACGGAGATCGCCGGGCTCATCGGCCCCAACGGGGCGGGCAAGACCACGGTGTTCAACCTGCTGACCAAGGTCTACCAGCCCACCCGGGGCACCATCCNGCNGGACGGGGTGGACACCCACTCCATGTCCACCGTGCAGGTCAACAAGGCGGGCATCGCCCGCACCTTCCAGAACATCCGCCTGTTCAGCAACCTGTCGGTGGAGGACAACGTGAAGATCGGCCTCCACAATCAGATCAAGTACGGCATGTGCAAGGGCATTCTCCGTCTGCCCGCCTACTGGCGGGAGGAGAAAGTGGCCCATGAGCGGGCTTTGGAGCTGCTCTCCATCTTCGATATGCAGGATCTGGCCGCTCACCAGGCGGGAAGCCTGCCCTACGGCGCCCAGCGGCGGCTGGAGATCGTCCGGGCTCTGGCCACCAATCCCTCTCTGCTGCTGCTGGACGAGCCGGCGGCGGGCATGAACCCCTCCGAGACCGCCGAGCTGATGGAGNACATCGTGAAGATNCGGGANACCTTCCAGATCGCNGTGCTCCTCATCGAGCACGACATGAGCCTGGTCATGGGCATTTGCGAGGGGATCTGCGTNCTCANCNTCGGNCAGGTCATCGCCAAGGGCACCCCCGACGAGATTCAGGCCAACCCCACCGTGATCGAGGCCTATCTGGGCAAGCAGAAGGAGGTGGAGTGAGATGTCCGCCATGCTGGAAGTCAATGACATCAATGTGTACTATGGCGCCATCCACGCCATCAAGGGGGTCTCCTTCGTNGTAAACGAGGGGGAGATCGTCACCCTCATCGGCGCCAACGGGGCGGGCAAATCCACCACCCTGAAGACCATCTCNGGCCTGCTCCACTCCCGCNCCGGCTCTATCACCTTTCAGGGGGAGAGCATCACCGGAGTTCCCGCCAACCGCCTGGTGTCCCGGGGCCTGGCCCAGGTGCCCGAGGGGCGGGCGGTCTTCCTCCAGATGACGGTGGAGGAAAACCTGGAGATGGGGGCCTACACCCGGCCCAACGCCGAGGTGGANCCACACCTTCAGCGGGTCTACGACCTCTTCCCCCGGATGAAGGAGAGAAGAAAGCAGGTGGCGGGCACCCTCTCCGGCGGCGAGCAGCAGATGCTGGCCATGGGCCGGGCCCTCATGTCCGACCCCAAGCTGATGATGCTGGATGAGCCCTCCATGGGCCTGGCCCCCATCCTGGTGGAGCAGATCTTCGACATCATCAAGACCCTGCATAAAAACGGCACCACCATCCTGCTGGTGGAGCAGAACGCCCAAATGGCCCTCTCCGTGGCCGACCGGGGCTACGTGCTGGAGACGGGCAAGATCGTCTCCAGCGGCACCGGGGCGGAGCTTCTCAATGACGAGAGCGTGAAGAAAGCCTACCTGGGCGGCTGAACATTCAAGCCAAGCGTAAGAAGGACCCCGGCCAGAGCTGGCCGGGGTCCTCTTTCACACAAAAAGCCCCGCCCGGACCAAGGTCCGGGCGGGGCTTTTATGGCTTGAGACGCGATTTAGTGGGAGGCCCGCTCGGGGATCTCGCCCACCATCAGAACACCGTTCACCTCAGCGGCCTCAACGCCCAGCAGAGCGCTGACGCCCTCGGCGGTGACGTAGTAGTTGCCGCCCCGCAGGCTGGCCTGGATCTCCACAGGCTGGCCATCCACCAGCACGGTGATGGTGGTATAGCTGACCTCTCCGCCAGCGGCAGCGGGCAGAGCCTCGGCGGTATACTCGCCGCCCTTGGTGACGACTACCTGAGCGGCAGCGTCGTTCCACTCCACGTTGAAGGCCATCTCAGTTCCCTTGAGGATGTAGGCCAGGTCACGCAGACGGAAGGTGGGGGCAATGCCGCCCTNCATGGCCGCCACGGCCTCCAGCGCGTCGGCGAAGCTGGCCTTGCCGTTGACCACTACGTTATTGGCCNTGGCCTGGGCCACCAGAGCGTCGTAGTCGGACAGGTGGTAGCTCTTGTCGTAGGGGGCCTCCAGCAGGCCCAGGTTGATGTACTCCACCAGCTCGGCGCGGCGGGGATCATCCATGGACAGGTCCACCCCGGTGATCTTCCAGTTGTTGTCCACCTGCGGCTCCACGGGGGAGTGCTCGGCAAAATAGGCCACCAGCATGTCGCGGATGGAGTTGGGGGACTCCCACTCCCGCTTGCCCTCCACCAGGTTGCGGGCCTTCAGGGCGGAGGAGTAACGGTAGTTGTTCACCGCCAGGGTCAGGGTCTGGTCGTCCTTGAGCGGCTCGCCCTTGAAGATCACNTTCTCAATGCGCTCTCCNTTGGGCTTGGACAGGTTGATCTCGTAGTCCACCCCGGCGAACATGTCGTAGAGGTAGCCGGGATACTCGGGGTCAANGGAGACGTTGATGTCCCCGGGAACCCACTGGTTGTAGCACTCGGCGGCCCACTCCATGTAGGCCTTCAGCTCCTTGCCGGTGACAGTGACCCGGTAGAGGGTGTTGTCGTACTTATAGATATCGAAGATATTACCGTAGTTGATGCTGCCCTCGGGCAGGTCGCTGGTGTCCTTGAACAGGGCGGCGGCAGAGACGTCGGCCCCGGAGTTCTCCAGCTGGACGGTGTTAATAAGGTCCATCACGGCAGTGTCGCGCAGCTTGTCCTCGGGCAGGGAGCGAATCTCATTGAGGGGCTGGAACTTGGCGGTGGTGGTGCCCAGGCCGGAACCGCCCTCGCCGCCTTCCTCACCAGAGCCGCCGCCCTGGATGTAGTTGATGGTGGCCTCGTGAGCCTCCTTGATGAAGGGGATGGCGCGCAGCTCCTCGCTGGGGGTAACTTCGTCCATGAGGACGATCTCCACNTTGGCGTCTGTGACCTTGTTGTCCTTGTCCAGGGTCAGGTCAAAACGGGCGACCTCCCGGCCGGCGNTGCGGCAGCCGCCCACCACGGTGTCGCCGATCTTGTCGTTGACAGTGATGTGCTGGTGGCCCACCATGAGCACGTCGATCTCGGGGCACAGCTCCACGATCTTGGCGGCGGCGTCGCTGCCGNTGTCCTCGTCGTACTCGGCGTTGNCGCCCACGTGGGTCACGGCGATGAGCACGTCGCACTGGTCCTTGATCTCGTCCACCACACGGCGGGCGGCGGTGCCGACGGCCTCAAAGGTCAGCTCGTCCACCTTCTCGCCCTCCCAGCGGGGGATGTCGGGGTTGCCCAGGCCGATAATGCCGATCTTCACGCCGTCGCGCTCCACGATGGTGTACTCGTCGGCAAAGTGATCGCCGTTTTTAAACTTGATATTGGCGGCCAGCACCGGGGCCTCGGAGAGCTTCTCGATGCGCTGGATCAGCTCGATCCCGCTCACACCGCTGGTGGTGGCGCTGGAAGAGGAGGANTTGAACTCATGGTTGCCCAGAACCANAGCGTCATAGTCCATGGCATTCATGGCGGTGATCACCGGGTGATCCCCCTCGGTCTTGTTGTAGATGTCGTCGGAGAGGATGGTGCCCTGGATAAAGTCGCCCGCATCCACCAGCACGGTGTTCGGCTCCTCAGCCCGAACCTGCTGGAGATAGGTGTACACCCGGGCCATGCCGTTGTTGGCTGTCTCCTTATTGTCCTCGTAAGAGAACCCCCAGATGTTGCTGTGGAGGTCGGTGGTACCGATGACGGTAAGGTGCTTGCCTTCCTCAGCGGCAAAGGCGGCGGGAAGCATACCGGCCAGCATGGTGACGGCCAGCGCGCCCGAGAGGAACTTGCGGAAACGATACTTCATTTCAAATCGCTCCTTTCTGGTGTGCCCCGGGATGACCCCGGAGTTTATACTCTCAGTTTACACATTCTTCAAACAAAAAGCAATGCTATTTTACAAAATAGCATCGCTTTTTATCGTTTATTTTTCCTGAGCTGTCCCGTCCAGCCAGGCGCAGGCGGCGGTGGCGGCCACTGAGCCGTCGGCGGCGGCGGTGGTGAGCTGGCGCAGGGTCTTGCTCCGGCAGTCCCCCGCCGCGAACACCCCGGGGGTGCGGGTCAGGCAGTCCTCCCCAGCGCGGAAATAGCCNCCCTCGTCCAGCTCCGCCAANGCGGCGAAGGGCCCGTTGTCCGGGACTTGGCCCACCTCCACAAACAGGCCGGCCACCGCCAGCTCCTTGACCGAGCCGTCCTTGCCGGTGACGCTCACCCCTGTCAGGGCGCTCTCCCCGTGGAGGGCGGTGACCTGGCTGTTCAGCGCCAGCTCCACATTCTCCCGCTCCCCCACCGCCTTCACATAGGCGTCCTGCGCCCGGAAGGCGTCCCGGCGGTGGATGAGGGTCACCCGGTGGCAGATGTTGGAGAGGAAAATGGCGCTCTGGAGGGCGCTGTCGCCGCCTCCCACCACCGCCGTGTCCTTATCCTTGAAAAAAGCCCCGTCGCAGGTGGCGCAGTAGCTCACCCCGCGGCCCGTGAGGGCCTCTTCATTGGGAAGGCCCAGCCTCCGGTGGCTGGCCCCCGTGGCCAAAATGAGGGCTTTGCCCTCGTACTCNCGCTTCCCCGCGGTGAGCTTGAAGCCCTCCCCGGTCTGCTCCGCGGTGGTGACCCTGCCGAACTTGACCTCCGCCCCCAGGGCCTTGGCCTGGCCCAGAAGGGCGTTGGTGTAGTCCAGCCCGCTCACCGCCGGCAGGGCGGGGTAGTTTTCCACCAGGGGGGACGAGGCGATCTGGCCGCCGAAGGCCGTCCCCTCCAGCGCCAGGACGGTCTTGCCCGCCCTTCTGGCATAGATGGCGGCGGTGAGGCCGGCGGTGCCGCCGCCCACGATGAGAATGTCATACATAAAAAATACCTCCCTGTTTTAGGGTAGTTTGGCCGGAAGAGCGGCGTTTGTTTCGTCCTCCATGAACTCCGTCATCACATGCCGGTAGCGCTTGGGCATGTGAGTGGCCTGACACTTGGGATTCTCCCGCCCCTCGATGGCGATGGTCTTGTAAAACCGCCGCCACAGCCCCCGCCAGGCCCGTTCGGCCTCCCCCGGCGCGCCGATGCGGAACTCCTCCACAGGCAGGATACGCCACTGAAGGTCGGCATAGAAGAAGGCCTCCCTGTGGGTGCGGNCGTACAGGGCGATCTTTTCCCCGTTGAACCGGGCGGCAAAATGGGGGCCGATAAGGGGCAGCACCCGGTTTTTCGGCTCGATCTCCCCCACCAGCATCCCGTCCACATCGGAAAAGCGGACAAAGCCCCGCAGGTGATCCTCCTCGGTAAAGAGCTTTTGAAGGGCCAGGGTCACCTTGGCCATGGCCGGGTCGCTCAGGTCGCTGACCACCCGCCTGCCCTCCCAGTCCAGACAGCGGCGGATAAGGCCGTACAAAATGAGCTCCTTGTCGGGAAGGCAGGTGAGAAAGGCCCNCTCCAGCCGGTGGCGGAACAGGGGGGTGCCCTTCTCCCCCAGGGCGTTGTAGACCCGCAGGGCGTGGGCCTCATGGGNCTCCACCTCCCGCTCCGGCCACAGGGTGGCGCCGGGATCGGCAAAGGTGAGGAAGGCGGCGGGGGGCTCTTTGTGGACGTANCTNTCAAACACCCAGGTNAGAAAGCCCATAAATTCTCCGNCATAGCGGTAACAGACCTGTTCCAAGAATAACACCTCCCTCGCCTTTCGTCAACGCTCCTCAGCCGGTCTTTTCCTCAAAAAGAGTGAGCTGCTCAAATTCCGGCCCCGGCAGAGCCTCCCGCTCCAGCCCCGCCAGGCGGCGGTAGACGCTCTCCGGGGAGCAGCGCAGGCCGGGGAGCATCCGCCCCGAGCAGGTCACAAAGTACTGGCACCGCTTCATCACCACCCCCAGCCGCTTCAAGCCCTCAAAGGTGATGGGGCCCACCCGGCGGGCGGTGACGATCCGCTTCGCCCCCCGTACGCCGATGCCGGGCACCCGGAGAAGGCGCTCGTAGGGCGCAGTGTTGATCTCCACCGGGAAAAACTCCATGTGCCGNAGGGCCCAGTCGGTCTTGGGATCCAGGCTGGCGTCGAAGTTGGGGTGGTCGCCGTCCAGCAGCTCCTCGGGCTGGAACCGGTAAAAGCGCATGAGCCAGTCCGCCTGGTAGAGCCGGTGCTCCCGGAGCAGGGGCGGCTTGAAGCCCTCCGCCGCCGGAAGCAGCTTGGAGCTGGACACGGGCATGTAGGCGGAGAAAAACACCCGCTTCAGGCCGTAGTTTTTGTAGAGCCCGGCGCTCAGGCGCAGGATGTGCCGGTCGGTCTCCGGGGTGGCCCCCACGATCATCTGGGTGGATTGCCCCGCCGGGGCGAATTTAGGGGCGTGGCGGTAGAGCTTCAGCTCCGCTTTGGACTGCTCGCTGCCGTCCCGGATCTGGGCCATGGGGGCCAGAATGGCCTCCTTTTTCTTCTCCGGGGCCAGCAGCTTCAAGGACGCCTCTGAGGGAAGCTCGATGTTCACGCTCAGCCGGTCAGCCAGCAGGCCCAGCTGGTAGGTAAGCCCCGGATCCGCCCCGGGGATGGCCTTGGCGTGGATATAGCCGTTGAAGCGGTACTCGGTGCGCAGCAGCCGCAGGGCGGCGATCATCCGCTCGGTGGTGTAGTCGGGGCTTCTCAGCACCGCCGAGGACAAAAACAGCCCCTCGATATAGTTGCGGCGGTAAAACTGGATGGTCAGCTCGCACAGCTCCCGGGGAGTGAAGGCCGCCCGGGGCAGGTCGTTGGAGCGGCGGTTGACGCAGTAGGCGCAGTCGTAACAGCAGTGGTTGGTCATGAGCACCTTCAAAAGAGACACGCACCGGCCATCGGCGGAAAAGGTATGGCAGCAGCCGGAGTTGGAGGCGGAGCCGATGCCCCCGCGCGCCCCGCCCCTGGCGACGCCGCTGGAGGTACAGGCGGCGTCGTATTTGGCGGCGTCGGCCAATATGGTCAGCTTGTCCATCATATCCATGTCCCGGCCTCCATCATCGAACGTTTGTACCTCTTATTATAATACATCCNTTCGATATGTCAAGAAGAAAAGAACCGCTCCTCATTGGAGCGGTTCTTTTTCTGNCTCATTGAGATTTACACCTTCTATGATCGAATCCAAAATCGGAAGTCTTGCCCGGAGANACTCGATCATCTGNTCGATGCCCTGCACAAAATAGTGGTAGTCCCGGTAGGGCTCCATGGAGGTTCTCAGTACCGTCAGCTGTTCCTTGATCTTCCGCAGGTCGCCGTCACAGCGCTTTTGCAGTTCTATGTCCCAGTAGGCATATTCACCCTCCAGCGCCTGAAAGTGTTCCGATTGATAATACATACCCTCTTCAAAGGGCTTTGCCTTTCGGAACATCTCAACGAACAGCGAATCCCGCTCTTTCTTTGGCATAGATTTTTCCCCCCCTGTCTCACTTTTACAACCGATTGTACCACTCATCTCGATTAAAATCAAGGGGNAGTGCAAAAAATGAGACAAGAGGGAAGTGAGGATANGCCANAACCACGGACAAAGACCGGAGAGAAGAATCTGATCGGCCAGCGGCTCAAAGCTTTGCGTGAAGGCAAGGGTTGGTCACAACGGGATTTGGCGTATCAGCTTCAACTCATCGGCGTAGATATGGATAAGAATGTCATCACCCATATTGAGACAAACAAAAGATATGTGACAGATTTGGAAATACAAGCCATTGCAAAGCTCTTTCAGGTCAGCTACCAGTAGCTCATCGACGGCGAAGCATAAGGCCGCTCTCTTCCGAGAGCGGCCTTCCTTATTGCTCAAAGGCCCGGCGGAGAGCCGCCACCGCCTGGGGGGCCTCCTGCTCCGGCAGTCCGGCGAAGCCCAGCACCAGCGTGCCCGGCCGGGGCGGGGCCTGCAGGCAGTATTCGCCCAGACCCCGCACCCGGAACCCTGCCCCGGCGGCCCGCTCCACCAGCTCCCGCTCCTCCCGGCCGGGGAGGGTGAACAGCAGGTGGAGCCCCGCGTCCGCCCCCCGGATCTCCCCCCAGTCCGCCAGGGCGGAGACCAGGGCGTCCCGCCGCCTCCGGTAGAGGTTCCCTACCCGCCGCAGGTGGCGGCTGTAGGCCCCGGAGGCCAAAAACCGCCGCAGGGCCTCCTGCTCGAACCGGGACACAGTGGCGGCGGCGTGGCCGAACTTGGCCTGATAGACCTCCACCAGCGCCGGGGGCAGAATGAGATAGGCCACCCGGATAGAGGGGGCCACCGTCCGGGAAAAGGTACCCACATAGATGACCCGTCCCCCCTCGTCCAGCCCCTGCATGGCGGGGATGGGCCGGGAGGCGTAGCGGAACTCGGAGTCGTAGTCGTCCTCAATGAGGTACCGCCCCGGTTTTTCATAGGCCCACCGCAGCAGCTCGCTGCGCCGGGCCACCGGGGTGGCCACCCCCAGGGGGAACTGATGGGAGGGGGTGACGTAGGCCACATCGGCCCCGGAGCGCGCCAGGGCCGCCCCGCTCATCCCCCGCTCGTCCACCGACACCGGCACATAGGGCCGTCCCAGATTGTCCAGCAGCCGCCGCAGGGAGGCGTAGCCCGGATCCTCCAGGGCGAAGACCGCCCGGGGAAGGAGCTGGAG
>CAJMXB010000010.1 GCA_905219705.1 Oscillospiraceae bacterium
GTCTTGTTGATGCCCACCCGCAGCCCTCTCCCCTGCCCCCGGCGGGCGGCCAAGGCCAGGTTTTCCTCGATCTGCATGGTGGCGGCGGTACCCAGCATGGGATCCTGGAATACCCGTCCCACATACTTGGCCCGCTTGTGCTCCGGCAGGTTGGTCACATCCTCCCCGTCGATGGTAATGGTGCCCTGATCCACGGGATANACTCCGGCCACAGCGTTCATCAGAGTGGATTTGCCCGCTCCATTGCCGCCGATGACGGTGACAAACTCCCCGTCGGCCAGGGTCAGGTCGACGCCTCTGAGCGCCACCTTCTCGTTGACTGTACCGGCGTTGAATGCCTTCCAAATATTCTTAATCTCAAGCATGCTTCACCGCCTCCTTTCGGGCGCCCTTGCCAAAGTACTTGCCCTTCCAGTACGGGACAGCCAGGAACAGAGCGACCACCAGGGCGGTGAGGAGCTTCAGGTCGGTGGACTCCAGGCCCAGGCGGAGCACCAGGGTGATGACCGCATAGTAGATGATGGAGCCAATGGAGGAGGACAGCAGCTTCAGGGCAAAGTTCTGGAACACCTTGCCCAGCAGCACCTCGCCGATGATAACGGCAGCCAACGCGATGGCGATGGCGCCCCGGCCCATGTCAATGGTGGCACTGCCCTGGTACTGGGCCAGCAGTCCGCCGCCCATGGCCACCATACCGTTGGATACCACCAGACCCAGCACCTTGTTCCGGTCGGTATTGATGCCCTGGGCTCTGGCCATATTGGGATTGGCGCCGGTGGCCCGGAGGGAGGCGCCGATCTCCCGGCCAAAGAACCAGTAAAGCAGTGCGATCACCAGCACGGTAAAGACCGCCATCAGCAGAAGGGGATTATTGAGGGCGATCTCACGGACATACCGGGCGGATACCAGCAGGTCGTACTTATCCACGCTCACCGCCAGGGTGGCCTTGGTCTTGGCGGTGTCGCCGATGGCCATAATGCGCAGGTTAACGGAATAGAGGGCCAGCTGGGTCAGGATACCCGACAGGATCGCCGGAATGCCGCATACGGTATGAAAAATTCCGGTAACCAGCCCCGCCAACATTCCCGCCAGCACTGCCGCCAGCAGGGCGGCCCAGGGATTCCAGCCCAGGGTGATCCCCAGCGCCGCCACAGCGCCGCCGGTGACCAGGGAGCCATCCACCGTCAGATCCGCGATATCCAAAATGCGGAAGGTGATGTAAACTCCTATGGCGATGATGCCCCAGNTCAGCNCCTGCCCTACCGCACCGGGCAGGGAGTTCAAAAATGCCGTCAAGAAATCCAAAGGAATCCCTCCATACGTAAAACAAGCACATTGGACAGTATAGCANAAAGAAGCGGAAAAGGGAAGCCCTTTTCCGCCCTTTTGCCAAGCTGTAATTTAGTCCTCAATGGCCACGTAGTCCTCCGGGACGGTGACGCCCAGAGCCTCGCAGTTGGCGGCGTTATATTTCTTATCCAGGGTGGTATCAAAGCCGATGGGAGTCTCAGACACCTTCTNTGCGCCGGTGAGNATGTCCACCGCCTGCTGGCCGGTGATCTGGCCCAACTCATAGTAGCTAATGGAGAGGGTCACGCAGCCGCAGCCCTTGCAGATGCCTTCCTCCCCTGCCACTACGGGCATTTTGGCGGGCAGGACGATGTTGGCGATGGTTTCGGTGTTGTTGGCGGCGGTGTTGTCGGTGGGGATATAGAGCACGTCGGAGTTATCCACCGCATTCTGGGTCACAGAGGACAAATCGTTGACATCGGTAAAGGCGTAAGTGGTACATTCATAGCCCATATCCTCCAAATACCCCTTGACTCCCTCTACCTGGAACAGGGAATTGGCCTCACCGGAGCAGTAGAGCAGTCCCACCCGCTTGGCGTCGGGGAACAGGTCGTGGAGCATCTGGGCCTGCTGATCCAGCGGGGCCAGGTCGGAGGTGCCGGAGATGTTGCCGCCCAGCACCTTATCCTCCGTGGTGTCCAGCTCCAGCGCCACGCCGTAGTTGGTGACGGCGGTGCCCAGAATGGGGATGTCGGCGGTAGCGGAAGCGGCGGCGGTGAGGGCGGGGGTGGCGTTGGCCAGGATCAGATCCACCTTCTCGGCCACGAAGCCGTCGATGATGGTGCCACAGTTGGGCACCTCGCCGCCGGCGTTCTGCTCCCTGATCTCCACCTTGTCGCCCAGAGCCTCCTTCAAAGTGTCAATAAACCCCTGTGTAGCCGCGTCCAGCGCGGGATGGGGCGCCAGCTGGCAGATGCCGACCACATACTTATCCTCGGNCTGGGCGGTAGTTCCGCCGCCGCAGGCGGCCAGAGACAGCATCAGGGCCCCGGAAAGGCCCAAAGCCAGTAAATTTTTGCTTTTCATTCCCTATTTCCCCCATTTACTTTAGCGGTTAAAAGCGCTAAATTGTTATGTGGCTATTATACCACCCATCCTCCAAAAGTCAACATCCAAAACAGAAAAAATCCCGGCGGCCCCGTTCCTTTCTATTGACGAGGCCCAGATTTTGCCGTAGACTAAAAAGAACGGAACAAAAG
The DNA here is from genome assembly GCA_905219705.1 of Oscillospiraceae bacterium. Classification (GTDB taxonomy): domain Bacteria; phylum Bacillota; class Clostridia; order Oscillospirales; family Oscillospiraceae; genus Vermiculatibacterium; species Vermiculatibacterium agrestimuris. The sequence continues at coordinate 2,550 of CAJMXB010000010.1, forward strand.
GAGTGAACCTATGAAGACCATCGGACTGATCGGCGGTATGAGCTGGGAGAGCACTGTCACCTATTATCAGCAGCTCAACCGGCTGGTGAAGGAGCAACTGGGCGGCCTCCACTCGGCCAAGATCGTACTGTACAGCGTAGACTTCGAGGAAATTGAGACCTGTCAGTCTGCCGGGGATTGGGACAAAAGCGCCGCCATCCTCGCCGATGGCGCCCGTGCCCTGGAGCGGTCCGGGGCCGAACTGATCCTCATCTGCACCAACACGATGCACAAGGTATATTCTCAGGTTCAAGACGCGGTAAATGTCCCTCTCCTCCATATCGCCGACGCCACTGCCGACGCACTGGAGCGCGCCAACGTCTCCACTGTGGCCTTATTGGGCACCAAGTACACTATGTGCCAGGATTTCTATAAGCGTAAGCTCGTGGATCGGGGTATTCAGGTTCTCATTCCCGGGGAAGCGGATGTGGAGCGGGTCAACCATGTCATCTTCGAGGAACTGTGTCTGGGGGTGCAGAAGCCCCAGTCCAAGGCGGAGTTTCTGCGTATCATAGGAGAGCTGGCTGGGCAGGGCGCTCAGGGGGTCATCCTGGGCTGTACCGAGATCGGCCTGCTCATCGGCCAGGAGGACACCCCCCTCCCCGTCTTTGACACCACCCTCATCCACGCCCGGCGGGCGGCGGAGCTGGCGCTGGAGGGCGAGGGAAAAGACTCTTGACAAATGGGCCGAAGCGTTTTAGAATAAGAAAAACGCAATGACGGGAAGAAAGCCTCTGGAACCCCTTCAGAGAGCCGGCGGCAGGTGCGAGCCGGCGGGTCAGTCCTTTGGCATATACTGATCCCCGAGCGGTTCGGCTGAACCCTATCAGTAGGCCGGAACGGAATGACCACGTTACAGGTCTCGGCCTTGTTGGAGGCCATGAGGACTGCCCGGGACGACCGGCAGTCGAATCAGGGTGGTACCGCGTAGCTTACGCCCCTGGCCAGAAATGGCCGGGGGCGTTTTTGCACCCCCCGGCAAAAGGAGGAACCAAGCAATGAAGCAAGGTTTAGAAAAGTACATCCCCTTTGTTCCCCTGAAGCGGGACAAGCGCACCTGGCCCGACAAGGAGCTGAAGAAGGCTCCGGTCTGGTGCTCCGTTGACCTGCGGGACGGCAATCAGGCTTTGATCGACCCCATGAACGTGGAGGAGAAGCTGGAGCTGTTCCACACGCTGGTGGACATCGGGGTCAAGGAGATCGAGGTGGGCTTCCCCTCCGCCTCCGAGGTGGAATATGACTTCCTGCGCACCCTCATTGAGGACGGCCATGTCCCCGACGATGTGACCCTTCAGGTGCTGGTACAGGCCCGGCCCCACCTTATCACCCGCACCTTTGAGGCCATCCGGGAGGCCAAGCACGTGATCTTCCACTTCTACAACTCCACCTCTACCCTTCAGCGCAAGGTGGTCTTCCACACCGATGTGGCCGGCGTGAAAAAGATCGCCGTAGACGCCGCGGCGCTTATTTACGACATGGCCCAGAGCGTCATCGCCTCCGGCATGGATCTGCGCTATGAATATTCCCCTGAATCCTTTATGGGCACCGAGATGGACGCTGCCGCGGAGATCTGCGCCGCCGTGCTGGACGCCCTCCACGCCGATGCTGACCACCGGGTCATCCTGAACCTGCCCACCACGGTGGAGAACTGTCTGCCCAACTACTTCGCCGATGAGATCGAGTACTTTATCGAAGCCCTTCCCGGCCGGGAGCGGGCCATCATCTCCCTCCATCCCCACAATGACCGGGGCGAGGGCGTGGCTACCGCCGAGCTGGGCCTCCTGGCCGGCGCGGAGCGGGTGGAGGCCACCCTCTTTGGCAACGGGGAGCGCACCGGCAATGTGGACATGGTGACCCTTGCCCTGAATCTCTTCACCCAGGGCGTTGNCNCGGAGCTGGATTTTTCCCACATCAACGCCATCCGTGACGTGTATGAACGGTGCACCAAGATGAAGGTGGGCCCCCGGCAACCCTACGTGGGCGAGCTGGTCTTTACCGCCTTCTCCGGCTCCCACCAGGACGNCNTCAACAAGNGCACACAATATATGCGGNAAAGCGGCAGCCTCTATTGGGAGATCCCCTACCTGCCCATCGATCCCGCCGATGTGGGCCGGGAGTACGAGCCCATCGTGCGCATCAACTCCCAGTCCGGCAAGGGCGGCGCCGCCTTCGTCATGCAGCAGAACTTCGGTTACGACCTGCCCAAGGCCATGCACCCTGAGTTCGGCCACATCGTCCAGGCCGAGACGGAGCGGGTGGGCACCGAGCTGCAGCCCCAGCGCATCTTGGAGCTGTTCCAGCACAACTACATCNACGCCACCGCCCCCTATCAGCTTATCAAACATGCCTTCCAGGAGACGGTGGACGAACAGGGCAAGTCCCACGTCCGCTTCATCGGCACTCTGCGCCACANCGATACGGTCTTCGAGGTGGACGGTGAGGGCAACGGCCCCATCGACGCCTTCTTCAACGCCATCCACGGCCAGAAAATGGATCGGTTCACCTTCGTGGACTATAAGGAGCACGCCGTCTCCGACGGTTCCGACTCCATGGCGGTGGCCTACATCCAGCTCCGGGATAAAGACGGCAAGGATGTGTTCGGCGTGGGTCTGGATCACAACATTAACCTGGCGCCCCTTCGGGGCATCCTTTCCGCCATCAACCGGGCCTGGATGGCTCGCCACCAGGGCCGTTAAACACCTGGAAACAACCAAAAAGGCTGGGGAAAAGCGATGCTTTTCCCCAGCCTTTTTGAACATATGGTCTCCGGTAAGGTCAGCCCAGCCCCAGATCCCGGGTGGCATAGGCGTTCAGGTCGCTTCCCGCCACATGGCCCGCCAGAAGCTCATAATAGCCCTGGCTGCCGATCATGGCGCCGTTGTCTCCGCACAGCTTCAAAGGCGGCAGGAAAAGCTTATCTCCGCTGGCCTTACAGGCTTTTTCCAGGTCGGCGCGAATACGGGAGTTGGCCCCCACTCCGCCGGCCACCGCCACCTTGCCATAGCCCTTCTGACCGGCCGCCTCCATGATCCGCGGCACCAGGATATCGCTGACGGCGGCCTGAAAAGAGGCCGCCAGACCTGGGCCGTCCAGTTCCTCCCCCTTTTGTTCCGCATTGTGGAGCAGGTTCAAAACCGCCGTTTTCAGCCCGGAGAAGGACATATCCAGAGGATGTCCCTCCACATGGGAGCGGGGCAGGACATACTTCTTGTCGTCACCCTCCTGGGCCAGCTTGTCCATGGGGCCGCCGCCGGGATACCCAATGCCCAGCACCCGGGCGGCCTTGTCAAAGCACTCCCCCGCCGCGTCATCCCGTGTGGCGCCCAGCACCTCCATGTCGGTATAGTCCCGCACATCGGCGATGAGGGTGTTCCCCCCTGACACACACAGGCACACAAAGGGGGGCTCCAGATCCGGATGGGCAATGTAGTTGGCGGCAATATGTCCCCGGATATGATGAACGGGAACGAGGGGCACGCCTAAGGCAAGGGCCGCCGACTTGGCAAAGTTCACCCCCACCAGCACCGCCCCGATGAGGCCGGGGGCGTAGCTTACCGCCACGGCGTCAATGTCCCCGCGGGTCAGGCCCGCAGCTTTAAGCGCCTGATCCGCCAAGCCGCCAATGGCCTCCACGTGTTTCCGGGAGGCGATCTCCGGCACCACGCCGCCATAGAGGGTATGCATATCCACCTGGGAGGCAATGGCGTCAGAGAGGACGACACGGCCATCGGCCACCACCGCCACCGCGGTCTCATCGCAGGTGGACTCAAAAGCCAGGATATTCAACTCACTTCACCCCTCCTTCCCAGGGAATGATTACGTGTTTTGCGTAGAAGGACTTATCGGGAAAAGCCTCCCGGTAGAGCTTCCGGGTGACCTCCATCAGGGCTTCGTCGGAGATTTTCGGGCCATAGGCCAAAACCAGGTAGGGCACGCCGAAAATACAGGTGCGAAAGCCCATCTGCCGCAGCCCCGCCCTGGCGTAAAAGCCCAGCCGGCGGCGGCGGAGGGTATCCACCGTCTCATCTCCGGTCTCCGGGATCTCCACCTCGCCAAATACGCCGCCCCCGTCCTTACAGAACCGCTCCAGCATATCCCGCAGCAGCTCCGAGCCGGTGCCCTGATTGCGGATCTCGGGCATGACGGCGAAGTAGTCCAGCATCACATAGCGCTTCCCCGGCGCCCGCCAATAGAGGGCATAGGCCAACAGCTCTCCGTCCTGAAAAAGCCCGTAAGGCTCATACTCGCCCCGTCCCATCATAGCCAGAAGTGCGGACAGGGGTTTAAGCTCATCGGCGGGAAAATCCCGCCGCATATGGACTTCATAGAGACGCTCCAGTTCCTCCTCGGACAGCATCAGAAACTTCCGCTCATTCATGAGCATCCTCTTCCCTTTTGAATTCCAGGGTCATAATGATCGCGTCCTCCCTGGGATTTTCGTAGTAACTGTTCCGCCGGCCGACCTGGACAAAGCCGTGCTTCATGTAGAGCTGGATGGCAGGCTCATTAGAGGGCCGCACCTCCAGCGTAAGGAACGCCAGATGCTCCTGACCGAAGCGGACGAATACATCCACCAGGTCATCGGCAATGCCGCCTCCCCGGTAATCCTCCCGAACGGCCACATTGTCGATATACCCCTCGTCCATCACCGCGTGGAGCCCGGCATAGCCCAACACCGCCCCGTCCGGCCGCTGCGCCACAATAAAGGAACAAAGCGGATTGTAAAGCTCCTCCTCCAGAGAGGTCTCCGACCAGGGGTCGGAAAAGCACTCCCGCTCGATCTGTGCGATCTCGGCGATGTGGCTTTTATCCATAGGAACCAGCTTATAGTTTTTCATCCCTTTGCCTCCCCCCAGATCTTTCCGACAGCGGCGTCCGCCCGCAGGGGCACGGCATAGTGCACCGCATCCTCCATCTCGCGGCTGAGCAGGGTCTTTACCTGCTCTGCCTCCTCCTCCGGACATTCCACAATGAGCTCGTCGTGGACTTGCAGGATGAGCTTTGCCTTCAGACCCGCCTGCTTCATGGCGTTCCGTACCCGGATCATGGCCAGCTTGATCACGTCGGCCGCCGTGCCCTGGATGGGCATATTAAGGGCCACCCGCTCACCGAAGGCGCGCAAGTTGTAGTTGGAGGACTTCAGCTCCGGCAGCCACCGCCGGCGGCCCATAAGGGTCGTCACATATCCTCTGTCCTTGGCTTCCTCCACGATCCGGGTCTGATATCCGGCCACCCCGTCGAAGGTGGTCAGATACCGCTCCATATACTCCTTAGCCTCATAGACCGGCACGTGGATATCCTCTGACAGGGAAAAGGCGGAGATCCCATAGACGATCCCAAAATTCACCGCCTTGGCCCTTCGGCGCATCTCATGGGTGACGTCCTTTGTGTCCACGCCAAAAACCTGGGCCGCGGTAGCAGTGTGGACGTCCTCCCCACTCAAAAACGCCGCCTGCATGGCAGTATCCCCGGCGATGTGGGCCAGAAGCCGCAGCTCAATCTGAGAGTAGTCGGCGTCTACCAGCACATTCCCGGCCGCCGCCACGAACATATACCGCAGCTTGGNCCCCAGCTCAGTGCGCACGGGAATATTCTGCAGATTGGGCTCGGTGGAGGAGAGCCGTCCGGTGGCGGTGACCGTGTTCTGGAAGGAGGTGCGGATGCGTCCGTCCTCCTCGATGACCTTGTCCAGGCCGTCCACGTAGGTAGATTTCAGCTTGGCGTACTGCCGGTATTCTAAAATGAGGTCAATGATATCATGCTGGCCCCGCAGCTTCTCCAGCACCTCCGCGTTGGTGGAATAGCCCGTCTTGGTCTTCTTCACCGGGGGCAGGCCCAGCTTGTCAAAGAGGATATGCCCCAACTGCTGGGTGGAGTTGATNTTGAACTGCTCCCCCGCCANCGCATAGATGGCGGCCTCATCCGCCTTGAGCCGCTCNTCCAGCATCTCTCCGAATTGGGCCAGCGCCCTTCGATCCACCAGCACTCCGGCGCGTTCCATCTCGGCCAGCACCGGGCACAAAGGCAGCTCCAGCTCATAGTAGACCTTGTCCAGCGCCAGCTCCTTGAGCTGGGCCGCCATCTCTTCCCACAGGGTACAGACCAACATACAGTGGGNGTGAAGGGCCGCCTCTGCCGCCGTGTGGTCGGNCAAGGGGGCAAAGGCGTCGGCCGCAAGATAGTCTTTGGCCTTGGGGTACTCCTGATGGAACCGGGCCATGCCCAGCTTGTCCAGCTCATAGCTGCCGTCGGTGGGCGAGAGAAGATAGGCCGCCAGCTCCGTGTCAAAAAGGAAGCCCCCGGTGGACAGTCCCTCACCCAGAAGGGAATTCATCAGATCCTTTACCCGATGGGAAACCTTCTTCACCCTTTCGGAAAAAAGGGTCTTCAAAAAATCATTGTACCCCGGTACCCGATCCGGGAAAAAGAGCGCGGTGCGGAAATCCTCCCCGCTCTCCCAGCACCCCACCGCCACGCCGTTCAGGTCGGGCAGCGCCAGCACGCCCACCCAGGGGGCTTTTTCATAGAGGGCCAAGAGGGCCTCTGTACGCTCGTTTCCCTCCACCGTCTCGGCGTTACACGTACCAGAAAAAACTGTCTCCTCTCCGCGCACTTCACCCTGAGGGCCTTTCAGTCCCAGCCGGTCAATGAGCTTCGCAAACTCCAGCCGGAGCAGCAGCTCGTAAAGCTCCCCCTCCTTTGCCGGTCTCCGAACNGCNTNCNCCGGCTGAAANCCGATAGGGGCGTCGGTGTGGATGGTGGCCAGGTCATAGCTCATCCGGGCGTCCGCCTCTCCCTCAGAGAGCTTTTTCACAACGCCGGGCTTGGCGGGGGTACCGGGAGCCTGGCAGATATCGGGCATATGGTCATAGAGGTGGCCGATGGAGCCATAGAGCTGGATGAGCCNCATNGCGGTCTTCTCCCCCNCCCCCTTCACGNCGGGGATATTGTCGGAGGAATCTCCCATGAGGGCCTTCAGATCGATGATGTGAATGGGGTCGAAGCCATACTCNTCCCGAAAGGCTGCCGGGGTCATGTCCCGGGTGGTAGTCTGACCCATACGGGAGGTCACCAGCTTCACCGTCACATGGTCGGTGATAAGCTGGAGGGAATCCTTGTCTCCCGTTACGACCACCGTCNCCCAGCCTGNGGCTTCGTCGATGCGGGCGATGGTACCGATCAGGTCGTCGGCCTCCCACCCCTCCAGCTCATACCGGGGGATGGACCTGGCGTCCAACACCTCCCGGATAATGGGCAGCTGAGCCGCCAGCTCCTCCGGCATGGGCTTGCGCTGGGCCTTATAGCCCTCGTAGGCCAAGTGCCGGAAGGTGGGCGCCTTCAGGTCGAAGGTACAGCACAGGGCCTCCGGCTTCTCCTCCTCCACCAGCTTCAGCAGAATGTTGAGAAAGCCGAACACGGCGTTGGTGGGGATCCCGTCCCGGGTGGACAGGGGCCTGACTCCATAAAAGGCCCGATTCAGGATAGAATTGCCGTCAATGACCATGAGCTTCATAAAAAGCCCTCCTTGAAAGGGACATAAAATTTCAAAATACAGTATACCAGCTTTCCCCTATGAGGGCAAGAAAAACCGCCCCGTTTCCGGNGNGGCCTCTCAATTTTTCCTTATTTCTCTGTGGCGCTCTTCACAATGACAATGCCGCTGTCGCCGGCGGTGACCTCATAGGTGGACATCCCTTCGCCCTCTGTGAGTACCTCCGCTCCCTTCACATCGGTGATAATATTGTAGTTATGAAGATCCTGCTCATCGCCGTCGGTAGTCACCTTGTAGACTGTGCTGCCCTGAACATCCTCGTGTTCGGTGGAATAACTTACCGACATTCCGTCATCGCTGTAAGTGGTGACGGTGGCCACGNCGTTCTCATCCACCGCCACCTGGAAGCCGTCCCCCTCGTAGAGGTATCCGCCCTCCCGGGCCAGAGCGTCGGTGACGTCGGTCTCCTCTCCGTCCACGATCAGGATGGAGCGGCCCTCCCGCTCCTCCACGGCCACGCTGGGGAGCTTGAGCCCGGCGGCGTCGCTGGTGACAGTCACAAAAACGGTGGCGAAGAACTCCTGCACCGCAGGGAGCTCGGCGGCACTGGCGGTAATGCCCAGAGCGGCCACCATCGCGGCGGCCAGCATCGCCACCCGGGCGGGACGGCGGACGGTCGTTTTCTTACTATTTTCAGTCATAGTGATCATCTCCTCGATTTTCTCTGTGTCCAGGGCCAGCATGTCGCAGGCCTCACGGTACGATCTGGGGTCGAACATGGCCTGTTCCCTCCTCTTCTTCGGTCAGCGTATATTTCAATTTTGCCCGGGCCCTTTGCAGCCGGGTTTGAACGGTGGATGGATTGCTTCCCAATATCCGGGCAGTTTCCTTGACGGAGCAGCCCTCATAGTAGTAGAGATAGACCGGCAGCCGGTATTTGGTCTCCAGCGCCATCACTGCCTCCAACACACCGGCGTCCTCTCCCTCCGGGGCCGGGCCGTCCCAATCCTCCAGGGACACCGTTCGCCGCCGCCAGGCAGAGCGGAGCACCTTTCGGCTCTCATTCACTGTCACCCGGAGCAGCCAGTGCTTTAAATGCTCCGGGCCCTCAAAGGGCGGGNCGCTCTGGTAGAGCCGCAGCAGGACTGTCTGGGTCACGTCCTCCGCCTCGGAATGATCTTTCACCGCGTGACAGGCCACCCGGTAGACCGTGTTGGCATAGTCCCGAACAGCCTGTTCAAATGCTTCGTCGGTCATGTTGGCCCCCCTTTCTCGGGTCTTGGAAAGCGCTTTCACTGAGAATACCCCGCAGAGGGGGAAAAAATCTCAAAGAAGAAAAAACTTTTGAAAAAAGGGCTGCCAACCCCGGCGGCCCTTCCCTCTCTTTACGCCTCATCCGGTCTGCGCCCCAGAGGAAAATAGACCGTCGCTATCATGGTAATAAAGCAGGCAAGCCCGCCCACCACATTGGAGATGGGCTCCGCCCAGAATACGCCGTCCACCCCCCACCCCAGCATAGGCAGAAGGATGGTCAGCGGCGCCACTATGAAGGCCTTGCGGAGCAAAGAAAAGAACACCGCACTCTTGGAGCGGTTAAGCCCCACGAATACCGACTGTCCGATGAACTGGAAAGCCATACAGAAAAAGGCGGAAAAATAGACGCGGAATGCTGGCACTCCCGCCAAAAGCAATTCTTCTTCACTGTTAAAAATGTGGATAAGCAGGTGGGGGATCGCCATGACCAGCGCCCATACCCCTATCGAATAAGCCATGGTCACCGCCGTTGTAAAACAGATCCCCTCCCGGAAGCGCTTATGTAGCCCCGCCCCGTAATTGTATCCCAATACCGGCTGGCAGCCGTTGGTGATCCCGCTGACCGGCATAGTGATGACCTCCCGCACGGAGTTGATGACTGTCATGACGCCCACATAGAGGTCACCCCCCGTCTGCTGAAGAGTGGCGTTGCATAAGATCTGTACCAGAGAGTTGGTCAGAGCCATGACGAAGCCGGAGCTCCCTAATGCTAAGATGCGTTTTACCCGTTCCCACCGCAAGACCATGGCCTCCCGCCGTAGATGGAGGATAGCCCTTGGGCCGGTCAAAAACCGCAGCACCCAGACAGCCGAGCACCCCTGGGAGATAACCGTAGCCAGGGCTGCCCCCCGTACCCCCATGTGAAACAGGAAGATGAAAATGGGGTCCAACACCAGATTTACGACCGCTCCCAAGGCCACCGTCATCATTCCGGTCCGCCCAAAGCCTTGCGCATTGATAAAGGGATTCATCCCCAGCCCGATCATTACAAAAAGAGTCCCGCAGAGATAGATGGACAGATAGTCGTCAGCATAGGGGAAGGTGGCGTCGCTGGCGCCGAATAGATACAGGATGGGACGGCGGAACAAAAGCCCCCCAACAGTCAATATTCCGCCAAAGAGGAGAAGTAGTGTAAAGGAATTTCCCATTACATTTTCCGCCTCTTCATTCTCCCCCCTCCCCCGGTGGATGGAGCACAGAGGCCCGCCACCCATACCACAGAGGTTGGCAAAGCCAATGAGAACGGAGATGACGGGCAGGCACAGGCCCAATCCGGTGATAGCCAGTCGGCCAACTCCTTCCAACCGCCCCAAATAGACCCGGTCGACGATATTGTAGAGAATATTGATCAGCTGGGCCAGCGTCATGGGAAGGGCCATAGAGAGAATATTTTGAGAGGCCTTTCCTTTTGAAAAATCATTCTGAGCCACAGGCTCGCCTCCATTCCTCCTGTTTTCAAGATAGAAGTATAGCCCATTTTTCCCTTCGGGGCAAGTCCTTGTCGAANNAGGAGCCACCCTCCCACGGGAGGGTGGCTCCTTTTATTTTCTGCAGCCCATATGGACCTTTACCGCGTCCCGCAGGAACCGGGCGCAGCCGGAGATCTCCCCGTCATAATAAGCGGCAAATCGTTCGTCCACCACATAAAGTTCCGCAATCTCTACTTGTCGGGCGTCGTCGCAGTCCGGCATCAGGATCAGCAGCCATTCCCGGTGTAGTCGAGCTAGCCGGGCGCCTTCCTCCCCCTCCGGACTTTCTCCGGCCTGAATAGCAGCAGGAAGTCCTTTCCGCAGCTCCCTGTCAAGGNTTTCCCAGCGCTGATATTCCTCCTCAGAAAGTCCCATCAGGGTCCTATTAGCAGCCTCCACCGGTCCGGCGCTATACTTCCTTCGAGCCTCTTTTCCATAGCGTCGGTCATTCTCTTCCACCTTGAGCCGTTTAAGCCCTTCAAATTTTTCTTTATCCCGCATTGCCAGCTCTCCTTTCATATTCAGAAGGGTTCGCTCCACCGTCCTGATCAAGGTCTCAACTTCCCTCTGCCGCTTCCGCAGTACCGACAGGTGACTCTGCAGCGCCTCCTGCCGGTCAAAATCCGGCGCGTCCAAAATAGCCTTAATCTCCACCAGCGGTAGTCCCAGCTCCCGATAAAATAATATCTGTTGGAGTCGGTCCACCTCTTCCGGGCCATAAAGGCGATACCCCGCCTGGGTAGTCCCTGCCGGTTTTAAGAGTTCCAGCTTATCATACCATCGCAGAGTACGTGGGGTAACACCTGACAGCTCAGAAAGTCCCTTGACGGTATATTCCATATTTCTTCCCTCCTGATAAAGGGAGTATAATCTATAACGTTACGATAAGGTCAAGGCTTTTCTTGACTTTTTATTCGATACATATAAATTGTTTTTATAGCAAGAGGGATCGCCTATGGCTCAGTATCGAATACGATATTTCTTCGAGTGGTGAATTGATATCTGCCTGTGAGCGGACAATGATATGACCCGGGAAAATAATGAAATTTTTCTTCCGTAGAGGTAAAAAAGAGACAGGCATAGCCTGTCTCTTTTTATCCATCTTAACCGCGGGCCTTCTTGGCCAGTTCCACCAGCTGGGCAAAAGCCGCTTTGTCATTAACGGCAAGCTCAGCAAGCATCTTTCGGTTGATCACTACGTCGGCCTTCTTCAGACCATTGACAAAGGTGGAGTAGTTCATCCCGTTCATCTTGCAGCCCGCGGAGATGCGGGTGATCCACAGGGAACGGAAGTCACGCTTCTTCAGCCGACGTCCTACGTAGGCGTACTTCAGGGACTTCATCACCTGCTCGTTGGCCATCTTGAAGTGCTTGCTCTTCGCGCCCCAGTAGCCCTTGGCCAGCTTCAGGATCTTATTTCTGCGCTTGCGCGTCATCATCGCGCCTTTCACTCTTGCCATTTTAGAAACCTCCTAAATCTCAGTAACGATCAAAATTATTTGTAAGGGATCATGCGCTTGATGGTGGCCGCGTTGGTCACATCAGCGTAAGCGCCCTTGCGGAGGCCTCTCTTCCGCTTGGTGTCCTTCCCGTGCCCGTTGAGCAGGTGGGACTTAAAGGCGTGGGCCCGCTTGACCTTGCCGGTCTTGGTCAGGTTAAATCTTTTCTTCGCCCCGGTATGGGTCTTCAATTTCGGCATAGTGATTTCTCCTTTATCGTAAATATCGGCTTGCTTACTTCTTGCTGTCCTTGGCCACTTTGGCGCTGAGGAAGATGGACATATGCCGGCCGTCCAGCTTGGNCTCCTTGTCCAGGATGGCCACATCGGCACACTGCTCGGCGAACTTCAGCAGCAGCTCCTTGCCGATCTCCGTGTGCGCCATTTCCCGGCCCCGGAAACGCACGGTCACCTTTACCCGGTCGCCCTCGGCCAAAAACTTCTGGGCGTTGCGGAGCTTGACGTTAAAATCATTGATGTCGATGCTGGGGGACATCCGTACTTCCTTGATCTCCACCACGTGCTGGTTCTTCTTGGCCTCTTTCTCCCGCTTGGTCTGCTCGAACTTAAACTTTCCGTAGTCCATGAGCTTGCACACGGGAGGTACGGCATTGGGAGAGATCTTCACCAGATCCAGGTTGGCCTCTTCCGCCTTTTCCAGCGCCTCTTTCGCGGACATGATGCCCAGCTGTTCGCCCTCGGCGGAGACCAGACGCACTTCCTTGTCCCGGATCTCCTCGTTGATCTGATGGCCCTGTTTGCTGCTGATATGAACGCACCTCCTTCGGGTTCCCTCTTAACACACGAGCACAAAAAAAGCAGAGCCTTACGGCTCCGCGCAACATGACACAACAACGCCGGTATTCCGGCGAGTACTTTCCATGTTGACCCCTTCGCCTGCGGCGGGAGGTGAGGACGAAACCGTTCCTTCTTTATTGTGCTTTGATAGTATAACAGTCTCCCCCGTCATTGTCAAGCATTATTTTGCCTCTGGATCCCGCCGGAAAGAAACGGCCCGGAGCAACGCTCCGGGCCGTTCACTCTGCTGTGCGCTTACTGGATGCCGGTCACTTCATACCCGGCGTCGGCAATGGCCTTCTTAATGGCCTCGTCGGTCACNTCACCGATCACTGTCGCTGTCTTGCTCTCCAGGTCTACCGNGGCGGTGACGCCGGGCAGCGCGTTGAGGGCATTGGTGGCGTGCTTGACGCAGTTTTGGCACATCATGCCCTCGATCATGACTTTCTTTTCCATGGTGTTTTCCTTCCCTTCTGTTTTTTGCGGTGCTTCATAGGAAATATCCGTTCTATCATCCCCGCAGTGACGGGGTTTGAACAGCTTGAGGCGCAGAGCATTGGACACCACACAGACGGAGCTCATGCTCATGGCGGCCGCCGCCAGCATGGGGTTGAGCTGAGGCCCGCCGAAGATCGCCAGCACGCCGGCGGCTACGGGGATACAGATAACGTTATAAAAGAAGGCCCAGAAAAGGTTCTGCTTGATGTTGCGGATGGTGGCCCGGCTCAGCTCCACCGCCGTCACGGCGTCCATCAGGTCGCTCTTCATCAGCACCACGTCGGCGGACTCGATGGCCACGTCGGTGCCCGCGCCGATGGCCAGGCCCACGTCGGAGCGAGCCAGAGCCGGCGCGTCATTGATGCCGTCTCCGATCATCGCCACCTTCTTCCCCTCCCCCTGGAGCCGGGAGATCACCTTTTCCTTGTCCTGGGGGAGCACTTCCGCCACAACGTCTGTCAAGTCAAGTCCCTTTGCAATGGCCTGGGCAGTGCGGCGGTTGTCGCCGGTGGGCATGACCACCTCCAGGCCCNGATCACGGAGGGCTCTGATGGCCGCCTGCGAGCTGGGCTTCACCGTGTCGGCTACCGCCACCAGGCCCGCCAGCTTGCCGTCCCGGGCAAAGTAGAGCGGCGTCTTTCCCTCCTCCGCAAAAGTCTCCGGCAGGCTCCCTGCGGCGGTCAGGTCAATGTGGTTTTCCTCCATCATGGCCTGGTTGCCCGCCAGAAAAGCGGCGCCCTGAATATTGGCGGACACGCCCCGGCCGTGTATCGCCTGAAACTCCTCCGCGGGCGCCAGCGGCACNTTCCGGCGCGCCGCNTCGGCCACCANCGCCTGCGCCAAGGGATGCTCCGAGGGCTTTTCCAGGGACGCGGCTACACAGAGAAGCTCCGCCTCTGTCATGCCGTTCAAAGGTCTCAGGTCGGTGNCCNCGGGCTTTCCCNNGGNGATGGTACCCGTCTTATCCAGCACCATGGTCTGTACGGAGCGCAGGCTCTCCAGCGCCTCAGCGGATTTGAACAGGATGCCGTTTTCCGCCCCCTTGCCGGTACCCACCATAATGGCCACCGGAGTGGCAAGGCCCNGGGCGCAGGGGCAGGAGATCACCAGCACCGCCACGCCGGAGGTCAGGGCCCGGGCCACGTCCCCGGTGACGAAGATCCAAACCGCGGCGGTGATGAGCGCCAGACAGATCACCGCGGGCACGAAGACGCCCGCCACCTTATCCGCCAGCTTGGCGATGGGCGCCTTGGATGAGGCCGNCTCATCCACCAGGNCGATCATCTGGGCCAAAGTGGTATCGTCCCCCACCCGGGTGGCCTTGAAGGTAAAGGAACCGGATTTGTTGATGGACGCCGCCGCCACTTTGTCCCCCGGCGCCTTATCCACGGGAACGGACTCGCCGGTCAGGGCGGACTCGTCGATGGCGGAGCTGCCCTCTACGATCTCGCCGTCCACGGGAATGGACTGACCGGGGCGGACGACGATAAGGTCGCCCACCGCCACCTCCTCCACCGGGATGGTGACCTCCGCCCCACCCCGCAGCACTGTGGCGGTTTTGGGCGCCAAGTCCATGAGCCGGGAGATCGCCTCCCCTGTTTTGCCCTTGGAGCGGGTCTCCATGTACTTGCCCAAGGTGATCAGCGTCAGGATGGTGCCCGCCCCTTCAAAATAGAGATCCATGGCCCACTTCTCCACCCGGGCCATATCCCCATGCCCCAGACCCCAGCCGATCTGGTAAATGCCCACCAGGCCGTAGAGCACGGCGGCGGCAGAGCCCAGGGCGATGAGAGAGTCCATATTGGGCGAGCGGTGGAAGAGGGTCTTAAAGCCCACCTTATAAGATTTGTCGTTGACATACATAATGGGCAGGAGCAGGAGAAGCTGGGTGATGGCGTAATTGAGGGCGTTCCCCGGCCCGTGGAAGAAGTCGGGGATGGGCAGCCCCACCATGTGCCCCATGGTGAGATAAAAAAGTGGGATGAAGAAGCAGAAGGAGATCACGAGCCGCCGCTTCATCCCCCGCAATTCCTCCTGCATATCNGGCATCCCGGCAGGGGCGGACTGTCCCTTCTGCTTCCCGGCATTGGGGAGCGCGGCGCCGTAGCCCGCGGCCACCACCGCCTGGATAATGGAATCGCCGCTCTGCTGAGCGGGGTCAAAATCCACCTGCATGGAGCCGCCCAGCAGGTTCACGTTTACCGCCGACACGCCCTCCAGCTTTGCCACCGCCTTTTCCACATGGGCCGAGCAGGCAGAGCAGGTCATTCCGGTCACAGTAAATTTTTGTCTCATGGCATTGCCTCTCTGAATGATTTTGACATAATTTGCGCGGTCACTTCAATATCTTATCCAGCGCCGCCACCAATTCCTCCACCTTTTCTTCCCTGTCTTCCGCGGTGACCGCCTGTTGGACACAGCCACGGAGATGGGCGGAGAGCACCTCCCGGTTCACCCGGTTGAGCAGCGCCTCGGTGGCCATAAGCTGCTGGGAGATGTCGATGNAATAGCGGTCTTCCTCTATCATTTTCAGTATCCCATCCAGTTGTCCGCGGGCAGTCTTCAAAAGCCGGGAGACCTTTTTCCGATCCGCCATCATGGGCCGCACCTCGCTTTCACAAGTTAAATGACACCCCCCTGGGGTGTGGTATTATTCTAACCCATCTTCCCTCCTTTGTCAAGAGGGTGCGGGCAAAAATCGAATGAAAACAAAAGCAGGCCGCTGTCGTTTCGATAGCGGCCTGCTTTATTGCGCTCATATAGAATGCACAAAGAACCCGTCGCTATTTAAGCNGCGGGTTCTTTGTTGTAATCGGCTTTTTTACTTTCCGAAAACATCTTTGTAGAGAGCTTCAATGATGAGTTTTTGATTATCATAAGAATGGTCAAAATCCCATCCGTTGATAGTATAATACTCTTTTTCCGTTGCTACAGGCTTAAACCCGCCAGTATCTACGGCGGTTACATCTACAATGTGCCACTCTCCATCAGCATATACCAAATTCCATGCATGGTTATTGCCGGTACAAATCATGCAGGGGATACCGGCATCGTTACAAATGGTATCAAACATTACCGCATAGTCATCACAGATGCCACGCATAACAGGTGCGGAGGAACTCCAATAATTGCTCGATTGAGCGCCGGGGAGATTGGTGTTTTCGTCAGAGATGTACTCCATACGCTCACAAATTGCCTCGACCATAATGACAATTTTGTCTTTATCTGACATTCCGGGGGTAAACTTGGCAAAGACAGGGACGAGATTGCCGTTGTATGCTTCGTCTACGGTCGTTGCCTTATATACCCGGTAGATTCCGATGTCATCCTCGACTGTATCACCCACTCGATTGACATAGATGTCACCGCCAGTTACTGCATCCACATAGTAGTCAGTAAATGGAAGTTCCATAGGAATGGGGTGGGTACGCTTTGTGCTGAAACAGGGGTAATTGAAAGTATCGACACCGTCAGTCCACGCGCCGTTTTGCCATGTGCTTGCGACAATGCCGTTCTTTGCAATCCACTCGCGGTTCAGCGCCATAAAGACATAGGCGTTATATTCATCCTTGTCCACCAGCCCATTCAGCTCAGGATGCTTTCCCCAGTAATCCACAGGAGCTTTGTGGGTCTCAAGACTCAGGGTAACCCGTTTGTCGCTTACCGTTCCAACGATGCTGTCTTCAGTAGTAGCATAAGGGGCCTTCGTACCGCCGGTCACAGGGGGCTTCGAAGGAGTCGGAGTAGGCTCAACGTTGGGAGTGGGAGTAGGCGTCGGGGTAGGAGTAGGCTCGGCCGTTTGCGTTCCATGCTCCTTGATGCAATCCCGCAGGCGGCAGTAGATGGTGGCAGCGGAAGCGCGGTCAACGGTTCCATTCGGATTGAACGTCCCGGCGGCATCGATGCCCGTAATGACCCCGTAGTGGTATGCGATAGCCATGACGACCTGACGTCCATAAGGAACCGTGCCGATGTCAGGAATAGCCTTCAATGTAGCATCCGTATCAGCGTCGGACAGCTTCGGTACACCCTTATCCAACATGATGTTGCTGGCGATGACAGCCATATCGACGCGGCTGATGGTGACTGCGGAAGAAACGGAGAGGTCATCGGCCAACTGATACAGGCTGCTGTCAGGACGGTAGAGCTTCATCACGGAATCACCGACAGCGGAACAGTCGGAATTGAGGAGCAGCTTTTTGTCGTAAGCCAGCGCACAGTGGGCGGTATACCACGTCACCTCGATGCCCTTATCCTTCAGCTCCGCCTCTTTAGGGGCGATATCATTGGGATAAAAGGCTCTCATCATCATTACGATGAACTCGGCGCGGGTCAGCGTCTTGGAAGGGGAGAAGTTGCCCTCTCCAGTGCCGTTCATCACGCCGTCAGCGGCGGCANNCTGGATGTAGGAGTAGGNCCAGTGGGTATCNGGTACGTCGTTGAAATTTTGATCCGCCGCGGAAACGGGAAGCGCTGCCACGCTCAGCAGTATTGCAGCCGCCAGGAGCAGTGAAGAAAGCCTTTTCACGCATAGTCCCCCTTTTATCTGTGGTACTAATTTGTCCGGNGGAAAACGCCNCATAACACAGCAGAAAAGCAATAATCCGAACCTGTTCCTACCGGAAAAGGTTCGGATTATATAGGCTTGGTGCGGATGGCGGGACTTGAACCCGCACGCCCAATTGAGCACCAGCACCTCAAGCTGGCCAGTCTACCAATTCCAGCACATCCGCATTTGCGCCCCATTTGGGGCACCATGCTATTATAGCGGCCTGCCAAAGGTTTGTCAAGCCCTCATTTTTTCGAAAAAAGCACGGTAAAAGTGGTACCCGCCTCAGGGGTGCTGGCCACAGATATCCTGCCCCCCTGGGTCTCCACAATGCTCTTGGCGATGGCCAGGCCCAGGCCGTATCCCCCCTGCACCCGATCCCGGGCGGCGTCGGAGCGGTAGAACCGCTCAAAGAGGTGTGGCAAATGCTCCGGCGGGATAGCGGGGCCGCTGTTGTTTACGGTAAGCCGGGGTCTTCCCTGGGCCTCGTCCAGGCGCACAGTGACCCTCCCCCCTGCTCCGGCGTATTTCACGGCGTTATCCAGCAGGATCATCACCAACCGGCGCAGCTGGCCCTCGTCTCCCCAGACGGTAAGTCCGGGCGCTACCGTCTCCGCAAGGGTCACGCCCCTTTCAAAGAATACCGATTCAAAGGGCAGGATGGCGCCGGTGACCAGTTCGCTCAAGCGTACCTGAGTGGGCTGGAGCGGCTGCTTCGCCGCGTCGCTCTTGGCCAGAAAGAGAAGGTCGTCCACCAGGGCCTTCATGCGGGCGGCCTCCTCCTGGGTGTACTCGATCCACTTGGCCTGCTGCTCCACCGTGTCCGTGCGGTGTGCCAAAACAATATCCGCATTGGCTAAGATCACCGTGATAGGGGTCTTGAGCTCGTGGGAGGCGTCGGCCACAAACTGCCGCTGCTGCTCCCAGGCCCGCTCCACCGGGCGGAGGGACAGCCTGGCCAGGAACCGGGAAATGAGATAGAAGACGGTAAGGGCCAGGGCGCAGATCCCCGCGGAGGTCAACAGCTGAGCGCGAATCGTTGCGGCGATGATCCGGTTATCCGCAAAGGCCAGAAACGCTCTGCCGTTCTCCTGGCGGTAAAGATAGCTGAGGCTCTGGCCGGGGAGGGCGCCGTGACCGCCGGCCTGGGCCAGGGCGGCGTCCGTCAGCTCCTGGGCCGTCTCCTGGGTCACGGTCGCGCCGGGCCCCTCCTGAAGATCTATGATGCGGCCGTCGGCGTCGATCTCCACGGCGAAGATGGGCACCGAGGGGAAATTGTCCGCCCGATTTTCCCCCCGGCCCCTTTCCCCGCCCGGGTGGGGCATGTCGAAGGCAAAGCCGGGCGACTGCTTCTGGACGATCCACCGCAGGGCCATGAGCTGAGCCTGATAGACCTGTTCCCGGGCGCGCTGATAGGCGCTGAAGGTCTGGATGGAAAAAACCGCCAGGAGCACCAGGCTCACCAGAAGCATATTGGTCGCAATAAATTTTCGGCGCAGTTTGGCGATCATTCCTCCGGCACCTCCAAAAAGTAACCCACCTTGCGCAGGGTACCGATGGTCACATTGGAATGAAGAAAGGCCAATTTCTTGCGNAGGAAGGAGATATACACCTCCACATTATTGTCCTCCGCCTCCGACTCCAGGCCCCACACCTTGGCGATCATATCCTCCTTGGGCACCACCGCCCTGCCGTTGAGCATCAGAAGGCGCATGACCTCAAACTCCTTAAAGCCCAAGCGGACGGAGTCCTCCCCCCACATGAGGCAGCGAACGTCCAGCCGCAGGGACAGCTCCCCCACCGTGATAACATTGCCGACCACCTCTCCCTGCCGCCGGGTGAGGGCGCGGATGCGGGCCAGGAGCTCGCCGGCGTCGAAGGGCTTGGTCATGTAGTCGTCGGCGCCGCAATCCAGCCCGCTGATCTTGTCGGCGACCTCATCCCGGGCGGTGAGCATGAGGATGGGCGTGGACACATGGGCGGCCCGGAGCCGCTGGGCCACCTCAAGTCCATCTACCTTGGGAAGCATCACATCAAGAACGATCACATCGTATTGGCCGGTAAGGGAATAGTCCAGACCGTCCGCCCCGTCATAGACCACGTCCGTCTGATAACGCTGTTCGGTCATGATCTGGCCCAGCGCCTCGGCCAAATGACGCTCGTCCTCTACGATCAAAATTCGCATGCTCCTCCCGCCTTTCTGTCACAAGGATACCGCAGAAAGCTGAAATTTGTCTGAAAGCTTCCCGCTTCTATTGTAATAAATGTGGGCTGGAATTGGAAGAGGACGGCTTAGAAAATTTGCCATAGGCCGGGCAAATTCTTTTTGTTGGAAAAAGTCGTTAAAAAAGTTGACAAGAACCGGGAATTTGTGTCATACTTCCAATAGTGGTTTTTCTATGCCCTGCGGAAAAGGCCGGAAATCCAAAGAGCTCCGCTCTCTTCGCTGGAAAACTTTTACAAATTTTCGAGGAAATGCCCACTCTTTGCAAATTTTCCTTGCCTTTTCGAGGCATCTGCTTTATAATCATACTGTTAAACTACGCGGCGCTCTGTCCATGCGCGCGTGTCGTGGATGGGAGGATAGGCAATGAAGACCTTCAGCGTGACGTTTTTCAAGCGTCTGATCCTGATCGTTCTGGCATTGTTGATCCTTGTTCCCACTGTTCTGGCCATCGTTTTTGGCCTGCGGTGCNCTTCTCTGGAACAGCGGCTTGCCCGTTTGGAGTCCGCCGTGCCCGGCACGCCGGACTACTCTGCCCTGCTGGGCCCTGACCAGGCCGAGGCTCTCGCCTATCAGGAGCTCTTTCCCGAGCTCTACGGTGAGACCGCGATCCCTACCAACCGCACCCCGGCGGAGGAAACGGTCTATCTCACCTTCGACGGAAGTCCCAGTCCCAACACCCTGGACATTCTGGACACACTGGATGAATATGGTGTGAAAGCCACCTTTTTCGTCTCCGGCCAGACCGACGCCGACTCCCTGACCATTCTGANGGAGATCGGGATCCGGGGGCNCGCCATTGGCCTTCGCAGCTATAGCCTCTCCTATCAGGAGGTATATAACTCAGTCGAGGACTATCTGGCCGATTTTCAAAAGATCTANNACCTGGTTTATGAGACTNCAGGTCAAAAGGTACAGATCTTCCGTTTCCCCGGCGGAAGCATCAACGCTTATAACAGCAATATCTATCAGGAGCTCATTGCCGAAATGCTCCGCCGCAACTTTGTCTACTTCGACTGGAACGTGTCCGGCGAGAGCACGCAGAGCGGTCAGACCATCGACCAGATCCGGGCCAATGTGCTTGATGGGATGGCGGACAAGAGCCGGGGGATCGTCATGCTGCAGGACAGCTTTGGCAAGGAGACCGTCGCCAAAGCGCTGGGCGGCATTATCGAGGGACTGCAGAGTGAGGGCTATAAGTTCCAGCCTCTGACGACTGCGGTACTGCCGGTGGTATTCAGCTATAAAAGCGCACCCTAAAAAGCGGGCGCGGGAGAGTTTGCACAGATGGGAAGGTGCGGCATATGGCCAGTAATAAAGAAAATATGAGACAGGCAATGAAGGAGCTGCTGGGTCTGGTTGGTATGACCAAGGAGGAAAAAGGCGACGCTACCTTTGAGACCGACTTGGATTCCACCCGCCAGGAGGTCGCCCAGACCGTTGAGAAGACCCTGTTCCAGGAGTCCCCTGTGGAGATCACAGTGGAACCTAAGGTGGAAGCCCGGAAGGAGCCCCGCGTGGCCACCCGGGTGGAGCCCCAGCAGGAGCCGAAGGCGCCGGAGCCCAAGGTGGAACTGGAGCCCAGACCGGAGCCTCAGCCCGCCCGGGGCGGCTTTTTCGGCATCGGCCGTTCCGTTACGCCGCCTCCCTCCCCTGCCTCTGCGGCAGTGCCCAGGCCGGAGCCCATGTTCTCCGGGGATGACGATGAGGAGGATGTGCGTGCACCCTTCATCCGTCCCAACGCCACGGTTATCGCCGCCGGCGCCACCTTTTTTGGCGACCTGCGGGCCGAGGGCGATGTGGAGGTGCTGGGCAAGCTAAAGGGTAACCTGGAGGCCACCGGTAATGTGCGCATCACCGGTAAGGTGCTGGGCGATGTGAAGGGCGCCGCCGTTGTGCTGGCGGGCTGTGCCGTTCAGGGCAATATCACCTCTACCTCCTCCGTATCGCTGGACGCCAGCGCTGTGGTCGTGGGCGATGTGTTGGCCACCGATATCGAATCTGACGGCAAGATCAAGGGCAATCTCCAGATCGCCCGGGCCGCCACCTTCTTCCCTGGCTCCGTACTGGCGGGCAATGTCACAGCCTGCACTATCGCGATGAACCAGGGTGCCCGGATCCAGGGTGCCATGCGCATTGCGGAGGATCCCGAGACCAACGCCCTCTTTGGNGACGGCTTGGAAATCTGATCAATTGCCAAAGAGGGCCGCACAAGGTGCGGCCCTCTTTTTTATTCCATGTGCAGAAAGACTTTTGAATTGAGGTGACCTTCTTATGAAAAAAGCGGCATTTATCGGCACGGGCAATATGGGCGCCGCCCTGCTCCGGGCCGCCTGTACGACCCTTGGGGGCGACCAGGTGGTCTGCTCCAACCGCACTGCCGCCAAGGCCCAGGCTCTGGCGGTCGAGACCGGCTGTACCGCCCTTGAGACCAACCTGGAGGCGGCGGCTGCCGCCCAATATCTCTTTCTCTGCGTCAAACCCAAGCAGATCAAGGCCTTGCTGACCGAGCTCTCCCCTGCCCTGTCCGGCCGGGTGGTCGTCTCTGTGGCGGCAGGTATCGTTCTGGATGACATCCAGCGTTGGGCTGGGCCCGATGTCCCCGTTCTGCGCATCATGCCCAACACCCCCTGCGCCATCGGCAGGGGCATGACCGCTCTTTGCGGCGGAAGCACCGCAAAGGAAAAACACTTTACGGATGTTGAGGCCATTCTGGCCGCCTCCGGCCGGGTGGAGCGTATCGAGGAAGGGCAGATAGACGCCTTCAGCGCCGTTGCGGGCTGCGGCCCCGCTTTCGTCTATCCCTATATCGAGGCCCTGGCTGACGGCGGCGTGGCGGCAGGGCTNCCCCGGAAGCAGGCCATGCTCTACGCCGCCCAGATGGTCTTGGGCGCGGCGGCCATGGTGCTGGAAACAGGCGAGCATCCCGGCGCGCTGAAGGATGCGGTCTGTTCCCCCGGCGGCTCTACCATCGAGGGCGTGGCGCAGCTGGAACGTCACGGGCTCCGGGCCGCGGCCATGGACGCTGTGCTGGCCGCCTGGAAGAAAAACGGCGCGTTGGGCAAGTGAANTCATTTGCCGGAAAAACATTCCTTTTTCAGGAAAAAAGCCTTGCCTTTCCGGGCAAACTGTGGTAAACTACCATGGCATGTGATTACGCACATCCGCGGACAGAGGGCCAGGTGCCGGGATCCCCCGGTTGGCCGGCTCTGGATGAAACGGGTGGAGGAATCAACAAATAAAGGAGGAAATTTGAACTATGGCAGTCGTATCGATGAAGCAGCTTCTCGAGGCGGGCGTCCACTTCGGACACCAGACCCGCCGCTGGAACCCCAAGATGGCCGCGTATATCTACACCGAGCGCAACGGCATCTACATTATCGACCTGCAGAAGACTGTGAAGAAGCTGGAGGAGGCCTATTCCTTCGTGCGGGATATGTCCGCTGAGGGCGGCACCCTGCTCTTCGTGGGCACCAAGAAGCAGGCCCAGGAGGCCATTAAGGAAGAGGCTGGCCGCTGTGGCATGTACTTCGTCAACGCCCGTTGGCTGGGCGGCATGCTCACCAACTTCAAGACCATGCGGGGCCGTGTGGATCGTCTCAACCAGCTCAAGAAGATGCAGGAGGACGGCACCTTCGATATGCTCCCCAAGAAGGAGGTCATGCATCACCTGGGCGAGATCGCCAAGCTGGAGAAGTATCTGGGCGGCGTGACCGAGATGCGCAAGCTCCCCTCCGCCCTGTTCGTGGTGGATCCCCGCAAGGAGCGCAACGCCATCAACGAGGCCCGCAAGCTCCACATCCCCATTGTGGCCATTGTGGACACCAACTGCGACCCCGACGAGATCGACTACGTGATCCCCGGCAATGATGACGCCATCCGGGCCATCAAGCTCATCTCCGGCGTTATGGCCAACGCTATCCAGGAGGGCCGCCAGGGCGTGGACGCCGCTCCCGCCGAGGCCCCTGCCGAGGTTCCCGCCGAGTAAGTAAGAAGGAAATTTGGGAAGCGCCCGTCCAGCGCGGGCGGGCGCTTCTTTTATTTGAATATTAATAGGAGGTCATTGATATGGCAATTTCCGCAAAAGAAGTGCAGGCCCTCCGGGAAAAGACCGGCGTGGGCATGATGGAGTGCAAGAAGGCTCTGGTGGAGACTAACGGCGACATGGACAAGGCCGTGGAGTATCTCCGGGAGAAGGGCCTGGCCGCCTCCATCAAGAAGGGTGACCGCATCGCCGCCGAGGGTGCCGCTTATGCCGCCGTCATCGACGGTGTGGGCGTTGTGGTGGAAGTCAACGCCGAGACCGACTTTGTGGGCAAAAACGAGAAGTTCGTGGAGTTCGTCCACGGTGTCGCCGCCTCTGTGGTGGCCAACAAGCCCGCTGACCTGGACGCCCTCATGGCCGCCCCCTACGGCAACGGCCGCAGCGTCCAGGAGGAGCAGCAGGAGATGGTGCTGGTCATCGGTGAGAACATCAAGGTGCGCCGCTTCTTCCTTTTCACTGAGGGCGTCAGCGTTCCCTATGTCCACGCCGGCGGCAAGATCGGCGTGCTGGTGAACTTTGAGACTGACCTCTCCGCTGACAAGGTGGAGCCCATCGGCAAGGACGTGGCCATGCAGATCGCCGCCATGAACCCCCGTTTCTGGGACAAGAGCCAGGTGGACGACGTCACCCTGGAGGAAGAGAAGAAGATCATGTTGGTGCAGATGGCCAACGATCCCAAGATGGCCGCCAAGCCCGACAAGGTCAAGGAGGGCATCGTTACTGGCAAGCTGCGCAAGTTCTACGAGGAGAACTGCCTGCTCCAGCAGGCCTTTGTGAAGGACGGCTCCATGAGCGTGGAGGCCTATATCGCCTCCGCCGCCAAGGCCGCCGGCGGCAGCGTCACCTTCAAGAACGCCGTGCGTTTTGAGAAGGGCGAGGGCATCGAGAAGCGGCAGGAGAACTTCGCCGAGGAGATCGCCAAGCAGCTGCAGAAGTAAAATAAGAACCCCCTAAAGAAGCTCTGGAGCCGAAAGTGCTTCAGAGCTTCTTTTTATAAAGGAAAGGAAAGCGCTCAATATCCTTGCCATCCTCGCTTCCGTCATCCTGGTGTCCTACAGCTTTATCTCCAACGGCTACAAGGTCGTCACACTGGTCATCACCGCCGGCATCTTCCTCTACGGATATCTGCGCAACAAGTTTGGACACATTGATATCCAATCTCAGAAGGAATACCAGAAAACCGCGGATGTATGAAACCACAAAAGAGAGGCTGTCAGCAAACGCTGACAGCCTCTCTTTTGCGCTCTTCCGTCACTGGGGCGGCCACTCCTCCGGTTCCCCCGCCTGCTCCCAGAGATAGCGGGACAGGGTCTGGAAGGTGGTGTNGAACTGCCTCCGGTTTTCGTGGATCGAACCGACGCGCTCCATCGAATCGGTATGGGGGAACGTGGGCGCGCCGCTTCGGTACCAGTTGANGATCATGCTCCCCAACCAGTAGNCCTCCGGCATGGTGAAATCCACCTGCAGCCAGCCCCGGCGGTTTTCCGCCCCCATAGGGTAATTGACCCGGCCGGTGATAGCCTGGAAGTTTGACGTTCCGAAAAAGCCCGTAGCGGTATGCCCTTTCATCGTCAACTCCGGGATGGGGGCGATCCAGCTCTCTCCCCCCTTCTCATAGAGAAGGGCTCCGGTATAGCGCGTCTCCCCGGCGGACTCCTCCGGCCGGAACAGGAAGCTGTCCGTCCAGAAGGGGCCGTGGTCGGCGCCGTAGGACATGCTCTTCCATTGGAAGAACAGGAAGGTGCGGAATTGGTGCCCGGGCAGCTCCGCCGTCACAGCGGTCACGTCCAAATNGGCNGTTCCCGGCGCATCCACANACTGGTAGACCAGGCCATAGCTGTTATATTCCGGCTCGCTGTGGGGGTCGAACATCAAAAGTTCTTGTGAAACGTCCAGGTTGAGCACACCTGACAGACCCTCCAGCGCACTGTCCGGCAGGTCTTGAAGCTGCTCCTCCGGAAAGCCCAACGCCAACAGCTCCTGGCGTACCGGGGCACTCCGGGCCCCGGTATCCGGCGCCGCCTCCAGGGGAATATGAGCGGCATAGAGACTACCGGCTGTCACGATGGCAAGACAGAGAAGCCAGTAGACCCACTTCACGGTTTTCTCACTGACCGCCACCGGAGCGGCAGCGAGGGCGTAGCCTGCGTCGGAGAGTTTCTCCGGCAGGTGGTAGAGGGCGTTGAGCGCGTAAATATAGAACCCCAGGGTGGGAATAGCGGCCAGCCAACTGTTGCTTAGCGGAGAAAGGGCAAGGACTGCCATGGCCACGGTGAGCCCCGCCAGCAGAAGCAGCGGATCCCGCTCCCAGGGCACCTCCGCCTTTTGAAATACCTCCGCCAGCGCCTTACGCAGAATAAGGAAGTATCCCGCCTGGATGGCCACCGCCAACAGGATCAGCGGGAGAGAGTTCTCGATCTCCGGGCCGCGCCAGCCGGTGGAGGCTTCAACAAGCGTGCACATCCAGCCTGCCAGACGCAGAAGGGAGAGCCCCCAGCCGGCAGCAAACCAGCGGTTTTCCCGGCGCAGCGCCCGGAAGCCCAGCAGAAGCATAAGGTATCCGATCCCAGGCAGAAGATAGTTCAGCCAAAGGAAATTCAGCTTGATGGTAGTGAGCGTCAACCCCATGGCGATGCGGGTCACCGGCTCTTCCCAAGAGTTCGTCCGCGCCACTATCTCGTCGTCGGGGGGAAGCTCGGTNAGCNCCCGGGCAAGTAGCTNCTCAAAACCTTTGTCGTCTCTTGTGCTCACAGCGCCTCACCTCCCAACNGCTGTCGCAGCTTTTGCCTCAGACGGTACAGCCGCCCCTCCACTGCCCGCTCCGTAAGGCCGAGCTCGGCGGCGATCTGGGCGGTGGACTGCATATAATAATATTTTCGGTAGCACAGGATCTGTTCCTGCCGGGGCAGAGCCTGAATGACCGAACGGAGCCGCTCCACGCGCTCTTGGCGCAGAAGCGCCTCCTCCGGAGAGGGCACGGCGGCACAGCTCTCCTCCAAAGGCTCTGAGACCGCCCCTATCCCCTTCTTTTTGTTGAGGGCGGCGTTTCGGGCCACGGCGGTGAGCCAGGTGGACAGCCTGCCCTTTTCCGGATCATATTGGCCGATTTTCTCCCAGGCGCGCAGGAATACGTCGCTGACACACTCCTCCACATCCCGGCCGTCCCCCAAAACGCCCCGCACCACATACCGGGTCAGGTTGCCGTATCGCTCCTGAAGGCGCTTCAGGCCCTCCTGGTCGCCCGCTTNCATCATANTCAGGATATCCTCGTCCACCGTCTCACCTCCACATTTGTCCTTCTAATAGATCATACAGCGCTTCCCGGAAAATCCCACGGCAATTNTTGTAAAAAAACGGGGCGGCGATGCCGTCCCGCTTTTTCGCTCCTATTGATCCTCCCCGCTCTGCTCAGCCATCGCCTGGTCGAAGTGCCGGTTGATCTGGTCGGTAAAGGCTTGGGCAGCGTTATATCCCATGCGCTTATGGCGGTTGTTCATCGCCGCCACCTCAATAATAACCGCCAAATTCCGCCCCGGCTTCACCGGAATGGTCACCGAGGGCACCTCCACATCCAAAATGGTCGTGACCAGCTCCTCCAGGCCCAGACGGTCATAGACCGCCCCGTCCCGCCAGGGCTCCAGATTCACCACAAGATCGATGTTGGCCTCATCCTTAACGGCGGCCACACCGAAAAGCCGCCGCACATCGATCCCGCCGATGCCCCGCAGCTCCATGTAGTGACGGATCAGCTCCGGGGCGCTGCCCATGAGCCGAAAGGAACCCATCCGTTTGATCTCCACCGCATCGTCGGCAATGAGGCGGTGGCCCCGCTTGATGAGCTCGATGGCAGTCTCGCTCTTGCCCACACCGGACTCACCGAATATGAGCACGCCCTCGCCATAGATCTCCACCAGTACGCCATGGCCGGTGATCCGCGGGCAGAGATAGTTGCGCAGGCCGGTGATAAGCGCGCCCATAAAGGCGGAGGTGGTCTCCGGAGAGCGCAAAATAGTCCTGTCGTACTTCTCCGCCATCTCCATGCACTCGGGAAAGGGCTCCATCTCCCGTGTGATGATAAGCGCTGGAATGTCATAACTCATGAACTGCTCGAAGACCCTGCGCCGCTCTTCGGAACTTGCTCCCTCCAGGAAGGTATGCTCCACCTTGCCCAGCACCTGAAGGCGCAGGGGATCGAAATAGTCAAAGAAACCGATGAGCTGCAGGCCGGGCCGGTTCACATCCTGCGTGCGGACGAGGTACTTTTCATACCCCTTTCCCTTCCGCAGCACTTCCAGGTGGAAATCCTCCACCAGCCGGGTCAGCTTTACACTGTATAGGCTCTCCATGGCGGCGCCTCCTTTTTCACCTTTTTAGTATAGCTCAGGTTGGGCGTCAACGCAACTGTTTTTCGTCCTCATTCTCATGAAAAAAGGGCCTAAAGAGGCGCAGCTCACGCCTCCTCAGGCCCTTCTCCTCTCTCCGGTCACAGACCGCAGGCGCAGCCGTGCTCCTCTCCTTCTGTGAACTTGCACGCCTCGGGAACNGGCNGCCCCTGCCCCTGGTAATAGTCGGCCAGCGCTGCCTTGATGGCCTCCTCCGCCAGCACTGAGCAGTGCATTTTATAGGCCGGCAGTCCGTCCAGCGCCTCGGCCACAGCGGCGTTGGTGAGCTGCAAAGCCTCCTCCACCGATTTTCCCTTAATCAGCTCGGTGGCCATGGAGGAGGTGGCAATGGCGGAGCCGCAGCCGAAGGTCTTAAACTTCACATCGACAATGATGCCGTCCTCGATCTTCAGATACATCTTCACAATGTCGCCGCA
Organism: Oscillospiraceae bacterium; assembly: GCA_905219705.1. GTDB lineage: Bacteria > Bacillota > Clostridia > Oscillospirales > Oscillospiraceae > Vermiculatibacterium > Vermiculatibacterium agrestimuris. The sequence goes on from CAJMXB010000010.1 coordinate 31,295, forward strand.
TTTGGGGTTGCCCACCTGGCCCACGGCATCCGGGTTTTCTATCTCTCCCACGNTCCGGGGATGCTCAAAATGATCCATGACCTTATCGGAATACAACATGATTTGCTTCTCCTTTCAATGATACCAGACCGGTTTCTGGGTCTTGACGTCCCAGACCGGGGACATTTCCCGCAGCGCGTNCACTACCGCTGGGACTTCNCNANGGATGTAATCCACATCCTCCTGGGTGCTCTCCCGGCCCAGGCTCAGCCGGAGGGAGCCGTGAGCCACCTCGTGGGGCAATCCGATGGCCAGCAGAACATGGGAGGGATCCAGAGAGGCCGAAGAGCAGGCGGAGCCGGAGGAGGCGCGGATCCCTCTGGCGTCCAGATGGAGCAGCAGGGCCTCCCCCTCCACCCCTTCAAAGATCAGGGACGCGGTGCCGGGAAGACGGTTTTCCCGGTCGCCGGTGACCTGGGCGCAGGGCAGCTTGGAAAGGCCGTCCAGCAACTGATCCCNCAGCGCGGACAGGCGTTTGGACTCGCTGTCCAATTCATCCACCGCCTCCTGNAGGGCGGCGGCCATTCCCACGGCCCCGGCCACATTCTCCGTCCCGGAGCGCAGGCCCTTTTCCTGCCCGCCCCCATGGATGAGGGGCGGTAGCCGGAGCCCCCGGCGCATATAGAGCCCACCCACGCCGATGGGGCCATAAAACTTGTGGGCGGAGAAAGTCATCAGGTCACAGCCCCACTCCTTCACATCCACCGGGATGTGGCCCACCGCCTGCACAGCGTCCACATGGAAAACGACCCCCGCCTCCCTGGCGACCGCCCCAATGGAGGCAATGGGTTCGATGGTGCCGATCTCGTTGTTGGCCGCCATGACGGAAATCAGAATAGTATCCGGACGAATGGCGGCGCGCACCCGCTCCGGCTCTATCCGGCCCAGGCTGTCTACCGGCAGGTAGGTGACCTCATAGCCCAGCTTTTCCAAATACTGGGCAGTGTAAAGGACGGCGTGGTGCTCAATGGCGGTGGTGATAATGTGCTTGCCCTTGTTTTTCCGCAGCTCTGCCACGCCCTTCAGGGCCCAGTTGTCCCCCTCCGTTCCTCCGGACGTAAACAGCACTTCGCTGGGCTGTGCCCCGATGCATCGGGCGATCACAGCCCGGGCCTCCTCCAGGTCGGTCTTGGCCTGCTGGCCAAAGGCGTAAAGGCTGGACGGATTCCCAAATCGCTGCGCAAAAAAGGGCTCCATGGCCGCCTGCGCCTTAGCGGACAGGGGCGTGGTGGCGGCATGGTCTGCATATACGATCTTGGACATTCGAAAGCTCCTTTCTGAATGTAGTGGCCTCTTAATTCCTATCTATTCGCTATGATTATAATTCGATTTTCCGGTCTTGTCAATAAAAAATAGACGGAAGGCGGTGATCGCCTTCCGTCTACAGCCTTCAGGGCTTTTCTGCGTTGAACTTGTTGTAGGTCTCCGTGATTTTGCTCTGGGGCGCCGGCTCCACCGTGTACCAGCCCTTGGACTGGGCAGTCTTAAAGAGGGTCGTCTGCGTCATGTGGCTCTGGTTCAAAATTTTCAGGTACTCATCCCGGAGCTTATCGTCCACACACTCCGAGGCAAAGGTGTTATAATTGGTGCTCATCTTCTTCTCGCTGAGGATCATGTCTGTGATACGTTCCTGATCGTTCATGGCCCTTCTCTNCTTACTGCAANAAGTTCAGCAGNCAGTTGTAATTCTGCCGGTGCTGATCGGCGTACTGCTGAAAGCTGGTTTTCAGCTGGGCGTCCTCCGTCTNCTGCACGGCGGCCTGATACTTGGCACAGATGACCTTTTCAAANGCCAGCTGGTCGCTGAGACCCGAGAGTTCTTTAGCGCTTAAATTGGGCATTGCTCTTCCCTCCTTTTAGATTTCGAGGGTAGTTTTTCCCAGCGTTTCAGAATTATGCAAAAGTTGAGGACAGCCACGGCGGGAAAACCGAAAGAGGACGTACCGCCTGTCGCCCAGCTCCTCGACCCGGCCCAGACAAAACAGCGCGGGAACAGGAAATGCCTCCCCCGGCGTGAAGGGCAGGGCCAGCAAAAACCCCTCCTCATCTCTGCGAAGCATGGCCCGCTCCACAGCGTGCAGGGCTCTGCGCAGGCCGGGCTCCCCCATGAGCTGGCCGGGACAGTCCGTCCACTGCCAGCCGGGTGGGTGATTTTGCGGCGCGGCGCTCCCCGCCAAAACCAGCTCTGCCCCCGTGGGCGGCCAGGCGCCCTGCCGTTCCAGCTGCTCCACCGGCATTGTCCGCCGCAGACGCAGGATGCCGCCCTCCGGGATAAGCGTGCCCAGCAGGGCTTTTCCTCTCTCCCCCAGGAGCCATGCCTTCCACAGTCCGCCCCTCCCGTCAGGACGGACAGCCCGGCAAAGAGCCTGTTCCCCCTCCCGGCACACAGTCACCACGCCATTGGGGCCGTCAAAACTCCACTCCACGCTGCAGCACCCCCTCTGGTCAGTCTATGCCGGGCCGGAGGTGGGCATGTCTAAGAAAAAAGGAGGAGAGCTTCCGCTCTCCCCCTCGCGCTTATGCGCCAAAATAAATTTGTACGTCCCCCAAAGCGGAGCTGGCCTCCAAGATGTTCTTGCCTGTGCCGCCTCGCTCGACGATGGTTCCCAAGCCGCCGTTGCGGTTCTCCCCATCCAGGTAAAGCTCTCCCATATTGGTCTCAAGCTCCCAGCTGTAATCCTCCCGTCCCCCCGGCAGATGAAGCTTCACGTCTCCCAGGTCGGTCTCCGTCTCCATCTCCTTGGCCCGAAGGCCCTGACAGGTCACATCTCCCAAGTCGGTGGAGAGATCGGCCTCTCGGGCCGTAATATCTCCCGTTACCTCGATATCGCCCAGGTCGGTAGAGATCTTCAGCTCGTCCAGCGCCGTTCCGGCGGGGAGCGTGATAACGGCCTTACAGTCGCCTCCAAGGCCGCCGGGCATTATACCGGGCCAGCTGTCGCTGGTAACGACAAGATGGCCGTCCGCCATCTCCCACGCCATGGAATAGTTGCTCAGCTCCCAGCTCAGGGAGACGCCGCAGGTCTCCCCCTCCTGGATCCAGACATCGGCGCAGTCCACGTCGACCTCTATGGAAGCGACGCCGCTCAGGGCGCCGCTCTCGATGTTCTGCGCCGCTCCTTTGCTCTCGCTTCCGTGGTGCTCCAGATGGATCCCGTGTTCACCCCCGATGTCCACGCCGGTGCCGTCCACATGGAATCCGTTTTCTCCGCCGATGTGGATGCCATCCCCCTTTGTCAGGACACGAGTCCAGCGGATGCTGTGCCAATTCTCTTCAAAATAGCGGTCAGTTTCTCCCCGGCCGCCCATAACAGCCCCCGCCACCATACACACAATGCCTACCGCCAGAAGCGTTCCCGCCACAGAGAGGCAGAACTTAACAAGCCTTTTCATCTTGGTAGCCCCCCTCCACAAAATTGCAACGGAACCAGTGGATCAGCTTTACCGCGCCCCACACCGCGGCCAGAGCCCCCGCCAGGAGGAAAAGGCCCACCGCCGTTGTGATCAGACCTCCGCCGCCCAAATAGAGAAGTCCGCCAAAGGAAAGCTTCCCCACGCCGCCCATCACCAGACCCAGGCCCACTGTCACACACACCAGTCCGCCCAGACCCAGACCGAAGACCAGCCCCAGCAGCACCGGCCCCACAAAGATGGCCGCCGCCACAAGGATCAGGATAAAAAGCCAGCGGGGCATCCCGCTTCCGGTCTGGGGGATGTAGTCCCCCTCCTGCGACCCATAGGCGTAAGGTTCCGCCGCCGGGATCATGTTCTCCTCCGTCGGACGGCCCAGGATCTTCTCCGCCAGCCGCTGGGGAGAGCCCAGTTCCATCATGACCTCCCGCTCCCGTTCCGGGCCGGCCTCTTCAAAATATTCCGTATAATACCGCAGGATATCCTCCAGCTCCTCCTGCGATAAATAACCCGTCAACTCCGCCCGCAGCAGAAACAGATATTGCTCTACAGTCATCCTTCATCGCCCCCTGACAAGATTTTTGCCACCCGGCAAGTATAGTCCGTCCAATCTCGCCGGCACTCCGCTAAAAGCGCCCGCCCAGACTGGGTGATGGCATAATAACGCCGGTTTCGCCCCTGGAATTGCTGGTCATAAACCGCCAGACACCCATCCCGCTGCAATCGCCGCAGCACGGGATAGAGGGTGGATTCCGAAATATCGATCTCCTGCTTGAGCCGCTGGGTCAGGTTGTAGCCATAGGCGTCTCCCTGCTCTAAAATGGCCAGCACACACCCGTCCAGCAGCGGTGTGTTCAGTTGGAATACCACCAGCGCATCCCTCCTTCTTTATTTTTTTACAATATTATATATGATATAATATCGTCTGTCAATCATTTCTTTTTCTGGTTTGAAAACCAGGGCCGGACTTATCCTTCCAGTTCCGTATGAAATAAACAGTTGTCAATCGGCATATTTTGCGATAAAATATAGGCTAACCAACTATGGAATGAGTTTTTTGAGGTGTATGCTATGAACCTTCGCGTCGGCATTGATATCGGCTCCACCACCGTCAAGGTGGTGGTGCTGGATGAAAATGACACTCTTCTCTTCCGCTCCTACGAGCGGCACTTCTCCAAGACCCGGGAGCGGGCGGCTCAAACCCTGCGCTCCATTCAGGACATGCTCTCCGGCAAGGACGTACATATGGTCATCACCGGCTCGGCCGGTCTCGGCGTCAGCAAGGCCAGCGGCATCGACTTTGTCCAGGAGGTCTATGCCACCGCCGCCGCCGTCAACACCTTCGTCCCCGGTACCGACGCGGTCATTGAGCTGGGGGGCGAGGACGCCAAGATCATTTTCTTTGGCGGGGCGCTGGAGGAGCGAATGAACGGCTCCTGCGCCGGAGGCACCGGGGCCTTTATCGACCAGATGGCCTCCCTGCTCAACGTGTCTATCGACGAGCTGGACGCCCTCTCCCTCAAGCACGAAAAGATCTACCCCATCGCCTCCCGCTGCGGCGTGTTTGCCAAAAGTGACATCCAGCCCATTCTGAATCAGGGCGGGCGAAAGGAGGACATCGCCGCCTCCATCTTCCAGGCGGTGGTGGATCAGACGGTGGCCGGCCTTACCCAGGGCCGGGAGCTGAAGGGCAAGATCGTCTTCCTGGGCGGCCCCCTCCACTTCCTCATGGGTCTGCGGGAGCGGTTCGTGGACACCCTGCAGCTGGACGCCGAACACGCCGTGTTCCCCGCTGACGGCGACTGCTTCGCCGCCATGGGCGCGGCCCTCTGCTCCACCGACTATGCCCCCCGCCCCTTTGAGGAATGTCTGCGGCTGCTGGAGGAGAGCGTGGACGCCACCGGTTCTCTGGACGTGATGCCCCCACTCTTTACCGACCAGGCCGACTACGACGCCTTCCTCCGCCGCCACAACGCCAACCATCCTCCCCAGGCCGACCTGTCCGCCTATACCGGGGATGCCTGGCTGGGCATCGACGCCGGCTCCACCACCACGAAAATGGCCTTGATCGACCCACAAGGCGGTATCCTTTACAGTTATTATCACTCNAACCAGGGCAACCCCGTGGCCATTGTGCTGGAGCAGCTTAAGGAGATATACCGGCTTTGCGGAGACCGGGTGACCATCATGGGCTCNGCCGTCACCGGTTACGGCGAGGANCTGATCAAAAACGCCTTCCAGTGCGACCTGGGCCTAGTGGAGACCATGGCCCATTATAAGGCCGCCGCCCACTTTAACCCCGATGTGGACTTTATCATCGACATCGGCGGCCAGGACATGAAGTGCTTTAAGATCCGCAACGGCGCGGTGGACTCCATTATGCTCAACGAGGCCTGCTCCTCCGGCTGTGGCTCCTTCATTGAGACCTTTGCCAAGGCCCTGGGCTACGATATCGCCGCCTTTTCCAAGCTGGGCCTCTTCTCCCCCCGGCCGGTGAACCTGGGCTCCCGGTGTACCGTATTTATGAACTCCTCGGTGAAGCAGGCCCAGAAGGACNGAGCCAGCGTGGAGGACATCTCCGCCGGCCTTTCCATCTCCATCGTGAAAAATGCCGTCTATAAGGTCATCCGGGCCGCCAACGCCGACGACCTGGGCAGGAATATCGTCGTCCAGGGGGGCGCCTTCCTCAACGACGCTGTTCTCCGGGCCTTTGAGCAGGAGCTGGGCCGGGATGTGGTGCGGCCCACCATCGCCGGACTTATGGGTGCCTTTGGCGCCGCCCTGGCCGCCCGGGATCTTCACCTGGAGCGCTCCGATTTGTTAGGCGAAGAGGCTTTACAGTCCTTCACCCACAGCGCCAAGCCCGCCACCTGCAATCTGTGCACCAACCACTGCTCCCTGACGGTCAACCAGTTTGATGGGGGCCGCCGGTTCATCTCCGGCAACCGCTGCTCCCGGCCCCTGGGCAAGGAAAAGCAGCAGCTGCCCGACCTGAGCACATACAAGTATAAAAGGCTGCGGGCTATGGAGGGCAAGGGCCAGGGCTCCGGAACCCGGGGGCGGATGGGGATCCCCTTCGGCCTCAATATGTATGAAAACCTGCCCTTCTGGTACGAGTTTTTCACCCGGCTGAATTTTGAGGTCGTCCTCTCCCCCGAGTCCTCCCGGAAGCTCTACATCAAGGGCCAGCACACCATCCCTTCAGACACGGTGTGTTACCCCGCCAAGCTGCTCCACGGCCATGTGGAGGCCCTGGNGGAGATGGGTGTGGACGCCATCTGGTATCCCTGCATGTCCTACAACTATGACGAGNGNATCGGCGATAACNACTATAACTGCCCGGTGGTGGCCTACTACCCGGAGCTGCTGGCCGCCAACGTCCCTGTTTTAAAGCAGACCCGTTTCCTTTTCCCCTATGTGGGCCTCTGGCGGCACAAGGACTTTGAAAAGCGGATCTCCTCCATTATGGAGGAGGAATTCTCCATTNCGAAGAAGGAGACCNTTGCCGCGGCCCGGGCCGCCTTTGACTCCTACGACGCCTATAAGAAAGACCTGTGGGCCAATGGCCAGNAATATATCNCCTATGCCCGGGAACACGCCCTTCCCATCCTGGTTCAGGCGGGCCGGCCCTACCATATCGACCCGGAGATCAACCACGGCATCAATGACCTTATTACCGGCCAGGGCTTCGTGCTTATCACAGAGGATGCGGTGAGCCACCTGGAGGGCTATGAGACCCGCAAGGTGCTCAACCAGNGGACGTTCCAGTCCCGGATGTACAACGCCGCCCGGTATGTCTGCTCCCAGCCGGATATGCAGCTGGTGCAGCTGGTCTCCTTCGGCTGCGGCACCGACGCCATCACCGCTGACGAGGTGCGCGCCATCCTGGAGGAGGGCGGCAAGCTCTATACCCAGCTGAAGATCGACGATATCAACAATCTGGGAGCGGTGAAGATCCGCATCCGCNCTCTCATGGCCGCCATGGACNCCCGGAAAGGAGTGTAACTATGGCTGAACTGAAATACGACAAGACCGGCCGGCTCCTCTTCACCAAGGAGATGAAGGAGGAATACACCCTTCTCATCCCACAGATGCTTCCCGACCATTTCGCCATGCTGGTCAGCATCATCCGTGGCGAAGGCTACAAGGTGGAAATGCTGGAAAATACCGGCCGGCCCGTCATCGACGCGGGACAGAAATATGTCCACAACGATGCCTGCTACCCTGCGATCCTGGTCATCGGCCAGCTCATTAACGCCGTCCAATCGGGAAAGTATGACCCTCACAAGGTGGCTTTGGTCATCACCCAGACCGGCGGCGGCTGCCGGGCGAGCAACTACATCCACCTGCTGCGCAAGGCCCTGGAGAAGGCCGGGCTCGCCTTTGTGCCCGTCATCTCGGTGAACCTGTCCGGGCTGGAGAGTAATCCCGGCTTCAAGCTGAGCCTGGGGCTTTTGCGAAAGGTGGTTTATGCCATCATCTACGGCGACCTCATCATGAATGTGGCCAACCAGGTGCGGCCCTATGAGGTCACCCGCGGGGACACAGACGCCGCCGTCCAGCGCTGTATGGACTTCCTGCTCCAGGATATGGACAGGGGCAAGGGCATGTCATTTAAGTCCATNAAGTCCAACTTCGACCGCATCATCGCCGAATTCAAGACCATCCCCGTCACCGGCGAGGAGAAGGTGCGGGTAGGTGTGGTAGGCGAGATCTACGTGAAATACGCTCCCTTGGGTAACAATGACCTGGCTAATTTTCTCCTCTCCGAGGGGGCGGAACCGGTGATCCCCGGCCTGATGGACTTTATCATCTTCAAGGTAAACAACCGCGAGGTGGATGTGGGCCTCTATGGCGGCAAGTGGATCAAGGAAAAATTCTGCCATTGGCTGCAAAACTACCTGATGAAGTACCAGCACGCCATGATCGACGCCTTAAAGCGGGGCGGCTTCCGGGCCCCCGGCGACTTCAACGAGCTCCACAGCTATATCAAGGGCTATCTGGGCGAAGGCAATAAGATGGGAGAGGGCTGGCTCCTCACTGCCGAGATGCTGGAGCTCATCCATACCGGCGTGCCCAACATCGTGTGCACCCAGCCCTTTGGATGTCTGCCCAACCACATTGTGGGCAAGGGNATGATCCGCAAGATCAAGGACGACTACCCCNGGTCCAACGTGGTGGCCATCGACTATGACCCCGGCGCCACCCGCATCAACCAGGAAAACCGCATCAAGCTCATGCTGGCCAACGCCCGTGCCCTGGCCAAGGAGCAGCGCAGCCACGAGGAGAAAGAGGGCGAAGCGGATGCTGCCGTCTCCCTCTCCTGACGATCTTCGGCTGGTGGACGCCGTTACAGAAGAGCATTTTACCGCCATGTCTCTCATCCACGCTCTGGGCTGGCGGGACACCTATAAGGGCTACGTCCCCGACGAATATATGGCCCGGGAAATTACCGACGGGCGCTGGATAAAGGTATTCCGGGAAAACTACAAGACCGGCGTTTGTAACGGCCTTCTGCTTTACAGAGGCGGCGTCCCAGTGGCCTGCATCAATTACTGCCGGGCCCGGAAGAGCAACTACAACACCGGAGAGGTCTGCACCTTTGAAAACGCAGGCTACGAGGACTGGGGTGAGATCGCGTCCTTCTATACCCACCCGGCAGAGCGGGGCAAGGGCTACGGCGGGATCCTTATGACGCAGGCCCTGGCCCGGCTGAAGGCGGCGGGCTACCGCAACGCCTTCGTCTTTGTCCTTCAGGAAAATGAAAAGGCCCGGAAGTTCTATGCCGCCCACGGCTTTTCCTGGGATGGCACTCACGCCGATATCCACTTCCCTCCCGACACGGTCTGCGTGGATCTGCGGTATGTTCGGAGTTTATAATAAAAAGCGGACGGCCTGATCAGGCCGTCCGCTTTTTATCTCTGCTTTGGTATTTTCTGTAGCTGGTTTGCGGCAACTCAGATGATCGCCTTACCGGTATCCTTGCCGTCGACCACATAGTAGGCAGCGCCATCCTCGGGTTTCACATAGACCTCCAGGGATTTGACGCTCTTTTTTCCGGCGGCGGTCTTTACAGCCTCCAGGATCGCGTCCATGTCCATCTGGCGGCCCTGGTACTCCACATACACCTTCACGGCGGCGGAGGCCTTGGTGGTCTTGGTGGTCTTCTTGGCGGCGGCCTTGGTCTTCACGGTCTTGGGGGCAGCCTTCTTTGCGGCGGATTTAGTCTCGGAAACAGCGGGGGTCTTGACGGCTTCGGCCGTCACAGGGGCCTTCACGGCCTCAGGGGTCTTGACGGGGGTCTCCGCTTTCTTCACGGTTTTCGCCATACTCATAGAACTCCTTCATTCACGGCTCTTGGCCGCTTGATATTACAGCTTATTCTATCAGAATTTTCAGGAAATGGAAGTAGAAAAACGACTATTTTCCAAAAAATTTCCATTCTTTTTCCGCCGCTTTGAACAGTTTTGGGCGTTTATAGGGTATTCTTCCCCACCAGAGAAAAAATAAATAAGTCCCTCTACACCTCTCCATAGAAAACTGCGTAAACTGGCTCAAGGGGGGGATGCGGGTGGAAAGCTGTCAGGGAAGCGGCAATAACCAGGGGCTTTTGCTGCTGGCCACGCTGGCCTCTATCCGCATCGCCCAGGGGCTGAACGCGGAGCAGATCGAGCTGCTGTCCGCCTTCTTCGAGGTGCTGGGCGACAACCTGGCGCTCCTCATTGCCCCCAGCTGGGGGGACGCCTGTCTGGACAGGAAAAAAGACGGAGAGGGATGACCTCTCCGTCTTTTTCCGTTTTTATTTGCCGCTGAGATACTCGTCCATGGCCTGGGCGGCTTTCTTACCGGCGCCCATGGCCAGGATCACGGTGGCCGCGCCGGTGACCGCGTCGCCGCCGGCATAGATGCCGTCCCGGGTGGTCTTCATGGTGTCCTCGCTGACCAGTAGGCAGCCCTTGCGGTTTGTCTCCAGCCCGGGGGTGGTGGAGCGGATGAGGGGGTTGGGGTTGGTGCCCAGGGCCATGATGACCGCATCCACGGGCAGGAAGAAGTTGGAGCCGACCACTTCCTTGGGAGAGCGGCGGCCGCTCTCGTCGGGGGCCTGGAGGCGCATGCGGATGCACTCGATCTGGCAGACCTTGCCGTTTTCGTCGCCCAGGATACGTACAGGGTTGCAAAGGAGCCGGAAGTCGATCTCCTCCTCCTTGGCGTGGTTGACCTCCTCCCGGCGGGCGGGCATCTCCTCCTCGTCCCGGCGGTAGAGCAGGTAGACCTTTTCCGCGCCCATGCGCTTGGCGCATCGGGCGGCGTCCATGGCCACGTTGCCACCGCCCACCACGGCCACAGTCCTGCACTTTTTCAGGGGCGTGTCATAGTCGGGAAGATAGGCCTTCATCAGGTTCACACGGGTCAAGTACTCGTTGGCGGAGTATACCCCCGCCAAGTTCTCCCCCTCAATGCCCATAAACATGGGCAGGCCCGCACCGGAGCCGACGAAAACAGCCTGATAGCCCTGCTCCATCAGCTCGTCGATGGTGATGGTGCGGCCCACCACCNCGTCCAGCTGAAGATCCACGCCCAGGGCCTTGAGCTTATCCACCTCGCTCTGAACGATGGCCTTGGGCAGACGGAACTCAGGANTACCATAGACCAAAANGCCGCCGGCGGTGTGGAAAGCCTCGAAGACAGTGACCTCATAGCCCCGCTTGGCAAGATCGCTGGCGCAGGTAAGACCGGCGGGGCCGGAGCCTACCACCGCCACCTTGACGCCGTTGGACTGGGGCTTCTCCGGCAGGGCGTTGACATTTTTCAGGTACCAGTCGGCCACAAACCGCTCCAGGCGGCCGATGGCCACGGCCTCGCCCTTGATGCCCCGGACACAGCGCTCCTCGCACTGGTTCTCCTGGGGGCAGACCCGGCCGGAGACGCAGGGCAGGGCGTTGGTGTCGGAAATGATCTCATAGGCGGCCTTGAAGTCTCCCTCCGCCACCTTGGCGATGAAATCGGGGATGTGGATGTTTACCGGACAGCCGGCCACACAGGGCTTGTTCTTGCAGTTCAGGCAGCGGCGGGCCTCCTCGACGGCCTGCTCCGGCGTGTAGCCCAGGGAGACCTCCAGGAAGTTTTTATTTCGTACAAGGGGCGCCTGCTCTTCCACAGGCGTCTTGGTCAAACTCATATTCGGCATATTCGCTTCCTCCTTTAAGGGATCAGGGCCTTGCCCATCTGCTCCAGTCGGCAGGTGTGGTGGCCCTCTTCCCGCTGGGCAGCCTCCTCTTCCCGGTAGACCGCGTTGCGGTTCATCAACTCGTCAAAATCCACCTGGTGCCCGTCAAAGTCAGGGCCGTCAACGCAGGCGAAGCGCACCTTTCCGCCCACAGTGCAGCGGCAGCAGCCGCACATGCCGGTGCCGTCGATCATCAGCGGGTTGAGGCTGACAATGGTGGGGACACCGTAGGGCTCGGTGGTCTTGCACACAAACTTCATCATAGGGATGGGGCCGATGGCGATGACCGTATCGTACTTCTTCCCGCCGTCGATCAACTCCTGGAGCTTCTGGGTCACAAGGCCCTTCTCGCCATAGCTTCCGTCATCGGTCATGAGGTAAAAATTGTCACAGGCGGCCTTGAACTCCTCCTCCAGGATCACAATGTCCTTGGAGCGGAAGCCGGCGATCACGTCCACCTTCATTCCACTGCCGAAGTTCTCCTTGGCCTGGGGAAACGCAATGGCACAGCCCACGCCGCCGCCAATGACACAGATGCTTTTGGCGCCGGCGGGAAGCTCCGTCGGCACGCCCAGGGGGCCCACGAAGTCCAAGATCGTATCTCCCTCATTCAGATCGCCCAGCAGCCGGGTGGACAGGCCCACCTTCTGGAAGATGATAGTCACTGTTCCCTTGGCAGGGTCATGATCGGCGATGGTGAGGGGCACCCGCTCCCCCATCTCGTCTACCCGGAAGATAATGAACTGGCCGGGCTTGGCCTTTTTTGCAATAAGGGGCGCCTCGACCTCCAGCAAAGTCACAGTGGGGTTAAGCGCCTTTTTTCTTACAATTTTTACCATTTAAAAACGACCTTTCTCATTGGGGAATGTCGGTCAACAATATCGTTAAAACTTTAGCAGTTTCCCTCCTGCTTGTCAAGCAAAAAGGCGAATTTCCAGCCTTTTCAGGTGGAATTCGCCATATTTTGCCGTATATTCTATACTTGTCAGTTTAAATATCGGACTCTCAGGAAAATATTTTTCAACATTTCCAGATGAGGATCACGGAAAACAGACCCTCCGCCAACTCCGCCCTGACCTGTCCCCCCATCTGCTCGGTGAGAGATTTGACGATGGCCAAACCCAACCCGGTGTTTCGGCCGGAACGGGTCTGGTCGGAGGTGAAGAAGCGGTCAAAGACATGGGTCAAGTCCTCCTCCCCCAGCTCTGGGGCGCCGTTGGTGAATACGGNCTCCACCGCCCCTCCCACCTGCCGGGCGGAGACGGTCAGGGTATCTCCCCCGTGCTCCAGGGCGTTGCGGATCAGATTGGTATAGACCCGCGTCATGGCCGCCCGGTCTCCCCAGACGGCGGGAAGGCCGTCCGGCAGCTCCACCGTGACCTGAAAGCGCTGCTCCAGCTCGTCATAAAAGGCCGCTAGCAGCTCTCCGATCACTTCTTTCAGCTCCACCCGCTCCCGGATGATGGGGTACTCCCCCGCCTCCAGGCGGCTCAGGTCGTAAAAGCTGGTGATGAGGCTTTGCAGCACCCGGGCCCGGCCCTCGATGATCTCCAGATACTCCCCCCTCTGCGCCTCGGTGGTCTGGTCGCTCTCCAAAAGCTGAAGATAGCCCAGAATGGAGGTCAGGGGGGTGCGCAGATCGTGGGAGACGTTGGCGATCTGCCGGCGCAGGGCCTGCTCCCGGCGGCGGAAGTCGGCCCCCTCCTCCTCCCGCTCCCGGAGGAGGGCGTTGATCTCGGAGAGAAGGGCCTCCGTAGGCCCATGGGGGGCCGCAAGGCGCAATGGCGCGGCGTTCCCCTCAGAACGCCGCGCCTTGAGCTGGGCCGTGCCCTCTTTCAGGTTTTGCTTCAGCGCATAGAGACGCAGGAGCAGAAGCAGGCACACCAGCGCCAGCAGTCCCACCAGATAGCCCATACCCCGCGCTCCTTTCTCACTTGATCTCCCGCTGATTGAACGCCGCCAATCCCACGGCTGTGGTGACCACGATCCATCCCACGCCCACCGCCAGGCTCCAGCCCAGGGTGGGAAGTACAGGCTCCCCGTTGACAGGCTCGTAAATTCCACGGAACGGGGAGACAAAATGCCAGTAGCTGAAGAAATTCCACAGGTGGGAATCGGTATGCGTACCGGGCGCCATAAGCGCCAGCGGCACGGTGAAAAACAGAAGGATATAGTTCAGCGCAATGGCTCCGGCGCCGCTTCGGATCAGCGTCAGAAGGCAGAACGACAGGGAAAGGCTGGCCAGCCACAGCGGCAGGACGATCAAAGTTCCCCGAAGGCAGAGCTCGGCACAGGCAAGGACGTTCTCCTGCCCCCCTCCGCCTCCGGTCAAAAGGCCCAGCAGCAGATAAAAGCACAGCACGATAAGGGCTGACGCCGTCCCCGCCGCGCCCCCCAGGAGCAGCTTGCCCAGGTAAATGCGGCGTCTGGGGATNCNGNANACGATCTCATTTTTCAGCGTTCCACGGCCGTACTGGTCGTCAAAGACCCGACTGGCAAAAACAGGGGCCAGAAAGAACCCCAGGATCAGAGAGACCAGATAGGCTATGGCATAGACCCCAAAGGTAGGCTCCTCATACCAGGCGGAGGGAATAAACATGGTGGCGATCAGAGCCAGCAGCACACCGAANGCGATGAAGATCCCCTTTGTCCGGCGAAGCTTATACCATTCGGCAGAGAGATAGTTGAGCATTTAATTGATCTCCTTCTTCCGGAAGCCCACAAGCCCCACCAATGTGGAGACCGCCAGCCAGCCCAGCCCCAAGGCCCAGGCATAGCCCATCAGGCTCTCAGGGCTTTGCGTCCGCATCAGATTGAAGGGGGTGTTAAGAGAAATGGTCGTCATCAGTTTCTCCAAGGGCTCCAGAGCGGGGATGAACATGCTCATCAGTGACAGAAAACCGCCGCCCAAAAGGCCGATGACCATTACNTAGACCACCGTGGCGGCAGTGGAGCCCCGGAGGAGAAACTGGAGCATAGTGAAAAAGCCAAGCCCGCCCAGCCACAGGGGAAAGGCCGCGGCCAGGCAGAGTCCAAAGGTGCGCAGGCTCTCTCCGAGCCTGTCCGCCCCGGCGGGAAAGAGCGCGAAGGCCAAAAGCAGGTAGCCGCCCACCAGCACCGCGCACATAACCACCGCCACCAGCACAGAGGAGAGCAGCTTTCCCAGATAGATGCGCAGGCGGGGCAGGCCGAAGGAGACCTCATTTTTCAGCGTATTGTACTTATACTGCTCAGAGAACACCATGTCGGCAGCGATCAGGCAGAAATAGAGCCCCACGGACAGCGCCATGGCCAGGACGCCCAAAAGCTCAGGGACTGAGACCCGCTGTATGATGATCATACCGTCCCCCGTCTGGCTCTGGTGCATCCCCTCCACCCGCAGAAGGAGCATAAAGGCCCCCGCCAGGGCCAGGATCGCGGCCAAAAACAGATAAAAATACTTCCTCCGAAAAGCCTTATAGCACTCGGCATTGAGATACTTAACCATGGCGGACACCTCCGATCAGGTTCAGGAAGTAGTCCTCCAGATTGGCCCCCCGGTGCTCCATGCCGTAGAGGGAAATGCCCTGAGAAATGAGCAGATTGGTCACCCGCTGAGGGGATTCCAGCCCCTCATAGAGGCGGATCACTCCGCCGGGCAGCACCTCGAAGTCACGGCAGCCCAGCTCCCGCTCCATGAGGGCGGCGGCGCGGGGCGCGTCGTCCACCTTCAGCTCCAGGCAGTCCCGGCATTTCTCCGCCAGCTGCGCCGCCGAGAGCTGCTCCAGCATCCTGCCGCTGTCGATAAAGCCATAGCAGGTGGCCAGATTCTGCAGTTCGGAGAGGATGTGGCTGGAGATGAGGATGGTGGTCTGATATTGGCGGTTGAGCTCCAGCAATAGATTGCGGAACTCCACGATGCCCTCCGGGTCAAGACCGTTAATAGGCTCATCCAGCAGAAGGAATTCCGGGCGGTTCATCAGCGCCAGCGCCAGGCCCAGCCGCTGCTTCATGCCCAGGGAAACGGCTTTGNACTTCTTCTTGCCCGCATCGGCCAGGTTGACCTGCTCCAGGGCGTCGTCCACGGCGCTCTTCCCCGCCACGCCCCGCTGGCGGCGGTAGTATTCCAGATTCTCCCGGGCGCTGAGATAGGGATAGAAGCTGGGGATCTCCACCATGGCCCCCGTGCGGGCGCGTGCGGCAGCCAGCTCCTTGGCGCCGGTGGCTCCAAAGAGCTCCACCTCCCCGCCGGTAGGCACCGTCTGNGCGCACACCATGCGGATGATGGTGGTCTTCCCCGCCCCGTTGCGGCCCACCAGGCCGTAGATCGCGCCCTTGGGGATGGCGATATTGGCATGATCCACTGCCACAGCCGCGCCGTAGCGTTTGGTGAGATCACGGGTAACAAGTACATGTTCCGTCATCAAGTATGACCTCGCTTTCCTGAATGTGCCCTTAGCTTACAGCAAAGTCAACAAGAGAGCTTGAAGCCAAAGTGAAGAAAAAGTGAAGAATCGCGCCTATGCTCACTCTTCTTTGTCACGCTCGCGTTGGGCGCCCTCACACTTCCGCCATTTTGAAGCCGATGCCCCAGACAGTCTTGATATACTCCTTATCGCTGGCCTTCGCCAGTTTGGAACGAAGGTTGGAGATGTGGACGTTCACCGTGTTGTCGTCTCCCATATATTCCTCCCCCCAGACCCGCACATAGATCTGTTCCCGGGTAAAGACCTTTTTGGGGTATTCCATCAGCAGCGCCAGGATCTCAAACTCCCGGGCGGTAAGGGCGACCTCCTGTCCCTCCACGGTGAGGGTCACGCCCTCCCGATCCAGCACCAGGCCCCCGCAGGTGAGCACGCCTCCCGCCTGGGTGGGCGCGAACTTCTTATAGCGGCGCAGCTGTGCCTCGATGCGGGCCAGCACCTCAGCGTTCTCAAAGGGCTTGGGGATAAAGTCGTCCGCCCCCAGCTTCAGCACGTTCACCCGGGCCTCCACCCCCGCCTTGGCGGAGAGGACGATGATGGGCATGGTCTTGCCCTGGCGCAGCCGGGCAATGAATTCCTCCCCGGTGAGGCCGGGAAGCATCAGATCCAGGAGGATCAAGTCGTAGCTGTACTGCTCAGCCAAAAGGGCGGCCTCACTGCCGGAAAAGGCGGGACGGCAGTCATAGCCCGCATCGGTGACGATCCTGCACAGCAGATTGTTGATATCCGGGTCGTCCTCCACCACTAAAATGTGAAAGGTGTCCATGGCCGTCCCTTCCTTTCGGTTTTTTTCTCCATTATACCCCAGCGGTAGGCAAATGATCTTAATTTTTCCTAAGTTTTCTTCACTTGACCCGCAGCCGCTTNGCCAGCTCCCGGTCGGGCTGCGCCATGATGGTCTGATAGGTGGTGTAGGTCACCATACCCGGCCGGGCGCCGGCGGGCTTTCTCACGTAGCGGACTTGGGTACAGTCCNCCGCCACCTTGCCCGCCTCCCGGCCCTGGGAGAACCAGGNCGCCAGAGAGGCCGCCTGGGCGACGCTCTCCTCGTCGGGCTGTCCCCCCTCCGTCCATAGGATGACATGGGCGCCATGGAGCTTCTGGGTGTTGAACCACCAGTCCCACTTCCCTGCCCGCTTGGTGGTGAGCTGGTCATTCTGGGTATTGTTTTTCCCCACACTGATGCGCAGCCNGGTATCGGAGCGAAACTCCATCGGCTTGCCGGCCAGATGCCGGCTTCCCTTCTTATCCGTCCTCTTTCGGCGCAGGTATCCCGTCTCGGTGAGCTCCTGACGTATCTCCTGCAAGTCCCGCTCCCCCTCGGCCAGAGCAACGCTCTCCAACACACTGTCCAGATAGGCCAGGTCGGCCTCGCCCTTCTCTATCTGTAAAGTTAAAGCACTTTCCCCATTCTTGGCCTTATTGTAATCCCTATAATATTTGGCGGCGTTCTGCTGCGGGGTGAGCAGCGGATCCAGGGGGATCTCCACCTCGCCCGCGTCAGGGGCGTAATAGTCCTGAAGTGTCACCGAGGCGCGGCCCTTCTCCAGCAGATGGAGGTTGCTGGTGAGGATGTCCCCCAGCTCCCGAAGCCGTTCCCGGTCTTTTGTGCGCGCCAGCTCCAGCTTCTGGTTTTCCAGCTTCCGGGCGGTGCGCTCCCGGGCGGTACGCACCGCGCGCAGCAGGTCTTCTCCCCGCTGCCTGGCCTGCTCCTGCCGCTCTCTGGTCTCGTAGAACTCGTCCAGCATCTGCCCGAAGGTGGGATATTCCCGCAGCTCGGTATTCGGGCCGTATTGGAGGATGGGCAAAAAGGAAAAATCCACCGGCCTGCCCTCCCGGATCAGCATGGTCGGTGTGGAGGGATATTCCTTTACAGACTCCCAAAGCCGGGACACCTGCTCCTCCAGCACCCCCTCCTCTCCCCGAAAGTGCAGCTCCCGCTCAATGAGCGGCGGCACGCCGAAGCGGGGCTGGGGAGGCTGATAAAAAAGGCCGGGCAGGAGCTGCCTGGCCCAGGTGGTGATGTCCCCCTCCACCCGCCGGACGCAGTCCACGATACGCCCCTCGGCATCCAAGAGCAAGAGGTTGGCGTGGCGGCCCATGGCCTCCAACACCAGGGCCCGCTCCACCCGGTCGCCCAGCTCGTTCAGGGCCTCCAGACGCAGCTTTACCGTCCGCTCCATATAAGGCTGCTCGATGTCCAGGATACGGGCGCCAGTGAGGTGCTTGCGCAGGAGCATGCAAAACATGGGCGGCTTGTCCGGATTCTCCCGCTCCAGAGTGGTCAGGTGGATGCGGGGATGGCTGGGATTGGCGGACAAGAGCACCTTCACATTCCCGGCAGGGCCCCGGACGGCCAGGATCACATCCTGGGCGCCGGGCTGGTGGATCTTGTCGATTTTTCCGCNCAGGATGGCGGCGCGCAGCTCCGTCAGCACGGCGGAGAGGCACAGAGCGTCAAGAGCCATTTACTCTTCCTCCATCATCATTTCAAACAGCTCGTTGAGCCGCTCCTTCTCCCCCCGAAGCCAGAGCCAGCCGAAAAGGGCCTCCAGCGCCGTGGCGGNCTGGTACTCTCCCCTGCTGGCGTTTTGAGGGATGGAGTGGGGCGAGGCGTTGCGGCCCCGGCGGAACACATCCTGCTCCTCCTGTGACAGAAAGGGCTTGATCTTCTCCGTCATCTGGGCCTGGGCGGGCGCGGCGACATAGTGTACCGCCGCCTTGTGAAGACCCTTCGCGGTGGCCTTTCCGTGGAGGCAGAGCCAGGAGCGCACCATCAGCTCAAAGACGGCGTCCCCCAGATGGGCCAGACCCAGGCTGCTGATCTGGTCGAGGGTCTCCTTCGAGGCGGCAAGCTGGAAATAGTCGGTCATGAAGGTCTTCCCTTCCTTCTTCTAAGTCAAGGCAAGTATACCCCAAAACAAAAAAATAGGCAAGGGCCTCCCGGTGAGAGNCCCTTGCCTGAAAGACGTATTCAGGAGGGCAGCGGGTCGTCCAGAGGGCCAATGACCTCCCGGATGATCTTGCGGTTAAAGAGCATACACATGACCACCGCCGAGAGCTCCGCGATGGGAAAGGCCAGCCACACCAGCTCCAGCCGCCCGGTGAGAGACAGGAGAAAGGCCGCCGGGAGGAGCACCACCAACTGGCGGACGATGGAGGTGACCATGCTCAGCACCCCGTGGCCCAGGGCCTGGAACACCGAGCCGGAGACGATGCCGTACCCGGCGAAGACAAAGCAGGTACAGATGATCCGCAGGGCGGGCTCGCCGATTTCCAGCATCTCATCGGAGGCGTTGAAAATGCCCAGCAGCTGGGCCGGGATAAGCTCCGCCACCGCCAGACCCACCGCCATGATGCTCACCGCCGCGATAATGGCGAGCTTCCGGGTCCGCAGGATACGCTCCCGGTTCCGGGCGCCGTAATTGTATGCGATGATGGGCACCATACCGTTGTTCAGGCCGAACACCGGCATAAAGATAAAGGACTGGAGCTTGAAGTAGATGCCAAACACGGCGGTGGCCGCGTCGGTAAAGCCCATCAGGATCTTATTGATCCCAAAGACCATCACCGAGCCAATGGAGTTCATCACGATGGTGGGCACGCCAACAGAGTAGATCCGTCCGACGACCTGTCCCCTGGGCTTTAAATACTTCAGGCCAAAGGTCAGCTCCCGATTCACCGCCAAATTGAAGATGATGCCCAGGATAGCGCCCACGATCTGCCCCGCCACCGTGGCCACGGCTGCCCCTGCCACTCCCATGGTGGGAAAGGGCCCCAGGCCAAAGATGAGCACCGGATCCATGATGATGTTGATAACAGCCCCCACTCCCTGGGTGGCCAGAGTATAGATGGTATTTCCCGTAGACTGGAGCAGCCGCTCACACATGATGCCGATGAAAAGGCCCATGGAACAGGTACAGCAGATGGTGAGGTACTGCGTTCCCTGCTCCACGATACCGGGAATGTCGGTCTGCACCAGGAAAAATGTCCTGGGCAGGAGCAAACCCAGAAAAATGGCGGCTATCGCGCTGACAAAGGCCAGGAACAGACCGTNTCCCGCCNCCTNATTGGCCGCCTCAAAGTTCTTTTCACCCAGGCTCCGGGACAAAAGGGCGTTAACGCCCACCCCTGTGCCCACCGCCACGCCGATCATCAGGTTTTGCAGCGGAAAGGACAGGCTCACGGCATTGAGAGCGTCCTGACTGAGCTGGGCCACAAAATAGCTGTCCACCACATTATAAAGGGCCTGCACCAGCATAGATATCATCATGGGCAGGGACATGGTAAACAGAAGTCTGCCCACCGGCATGATCCCCATCTTGTTTTCTCTGATCTGTTCCGACATAAAAACCTCCCGGATCTCACGCAAAAAGGCCGCAGCCTCTGCTGCGGCCCTTTCGGACATTCACATTGTTGCCCATTATACAGGAATCCATTTTTTTCGTCAAGTAGTTGTTTCTTCTCCCCGCATATGGTACAATAAGATTGTGAAGTTTTTCACCTTCCCTTTTCCTCTTGCAATATTCTAAACTCGATGGTATAGTTTTATGGGATCATTTTATCTTCGCGCAGCAAGGAGGTGTTCCTATNCCCCTGCAGGCCCTGATCGACGCGCTTTCTCTCACCGTATTTCACCTGGATCAGCCGGAGCGGCAGGTTACCGGTGGCTACTGCGGCGATCTGCTCAGCTGGGTCATGGGCCGGGCCCAGGCCGACGAGGCCTGGCTCACCATCATGTCCAACGGCNATGTAGCGGCCNTGGCCGCCCTCACTNACTGCGCCTGCGTCATCCTCACTGACAGTGTTCAGCCCGATCCGGATCTTCTGGTCAAGGCCAAGGCCCACGGGNTCNNTTTGCTGGGCGCCGGCGCAGAGACCTATGAGACCGCCCTGGCTTTGGCGGAGGCGCTGAGGGCCAAGGCATGAGGTTGTCCTTCGATCTACATATGCACTCCTGCCTCTCCCCCTGCGGCGGTGAGGATAACACCCCTGCCAACCTGGCGNCCATGTGCGCACTGNCGGGGTTACAGGTGGTGGCGCTCACCGACCACAACACCACGGGAAACTGTCCCGCCTTTTGCGCCGCC
The DNA here is from genome assembly GCA_905219705.1 of Oscillospiraceae bacterium. Taxonomy (GTDB): domain Bacteria; phylum Bacillota; class Clostridia; order Oscillospirales; family Oscillospiraceae; genus Vermiculatibacterium; species Vermiculatibacterium agrestimuris. The sequence continues at coordinate 52,525 of CAJMXB010000010.1, forward strand.
GCCCAACGCCATGGCTTGCTGGCCCTTCCCGGTATGGAGCTGACCACCCGGGAGGACGTTCATGTGGTCTGCCTCTTCCCTGACCTGCCCGCCGCCCAGCGCTTCGACGGCTATGTCCGCGCCCGCCTTCCAAACATCGGCAATGACCCCGCTTATTGGGGCCGCCAGCTTTTGATGGACGACGGGGACAACATTCTGGGCGAGGAGACCGCCTTTTTGGCCGGCGCCGCCGACATTGGCGTCTACGACGTTCACGCATTGGCGGCGTCCTACGGCGGAATAGCTTTTCCCGCCCACATCGACCGTTCCGCCTTCTCTCTGCTGGGCGCTTTGGGTTTTTGGGATCCGGACATGGGCTTTCCCCTGGCAGAGCTCACCCCCCACTGCCCCCCGGCGCTGCGGGAGCGGCCGGATCTGAAGGGCGTGCCCTTCATTGTAGACTGCGACGCCCACTATTTGAACCAGATCCCCGACGCCCACCAATATATGGACTTGCCGGAGCCTACCGCGCACGCGGTTTTGGACTGGCTGCGCCGGGGCGGAAGATCATAATACAAGCAACACTTTAAAAGAAGGAGTGAGGATCCATATGCCAAACGTCAAAACCGCCATCCCCTATCGGGGCACCCCGGAACAAGAGGCGCGGCTCCGGGAGGTCATTGCGGCTCATAAGGGCCAGCCCGGCGCCACCATGCCGGTGCTCCAAGCCGCGCAGGAGATCTTCGGCTATCTGCCGGAGGAAGTCCAGATCATGATCGCCGAGGGCCTGGACATTCCCCTTTCCGAGGTCTATGGTGTGGTATCCTTTTACACCCAGTTCAGCTTGAATCCCAAGGGCCGCTATCAGATATCCATTTGTCTGGGCACGGCCTGCTACGTCAAGGGCGCGGGCAACATCCTGGAGGCCGTCCAGAAAAAGCTGGGCATCGCTCCCGGCGGCATCACCGCCGACGGCAAGTTCTCCCTGGACGCCTGCCGGTGCATCGGTGCCTGCGGCCTGGCTCCGGTAATGATGATCAACGACGATGTCTACGGCCGGCTCACCCCCGATCAGGTCTCTGGCATCCTGGATCGCTACGAATGAAGGAGCTGTCTCTCCACCTGCTGGATATCGTAAAGAACTCTACCGCAGCGGGGGCCGCCCTGGTGGAGGTATTTCTCACCGAGGCAGAAGACCGCACGCTGACCATTGTCATCGCAGACAACGGAGCCGGCATGTCTCCCGAGACGCTCTCCTCGGTATCCGACCCCTTCACCACCTCCCGAACCACCCGAAAGGTGGGGCTGGGGATCCCCCTCTACCGCATGGCGGCAGAGCAGACTGGGGGCAGCGTGAAGCTGGAAAGCGCCCTGGGTGTGGGCACCACTGTGACCGCGGTATTTCACCTGGATCATCTGGACTGCGCCCCTCTGGGCGACCTGCCTGGCGCTGCGGCCACCATTATCCAGGGAAATCCACGCACCGACTTCCGCTTTACCCGCGCCACGCCCCGGGGAAGCTACTGCCTAGACACCCGGGAGATGCGCGCTCTGCTGGGCCCGGACGTCCCCCTGGACGCGCCCGAGGTCTTTGCCTGGGTCACGGGATATCTTCAGGAGCAGGAAGACGCGCTCAACGATCCAACACAATTTCCCGCCTACGGCGCGGGAATATAAAGGAGTAGAAATGGGATGAAAAGTTTAGAAGAGCTGAAGGCCATTCGGGAACAGATGAAAAAACAGCTGGATCTCCGGGATCAAACGGACAACAACATCCGTGTGGCGGTGGGCATGGCCACCTGCGGCATTGCCGCCGGCGCCAAACCCGTCCTGGCAGCCTTCCTTCAGGAGATCGACAAACGGGATCTCCGCGGCATCACCGTGACCCAGACCGGCTGCATCNGGGTGTGCCGGCTGGAGCCCATCGTGGAGGTCTATGTCCCGGGACNGGAGAACGTCACCTACGTAAAAGTCACGCCTGAAATGGTGCCCACCATCGTGGCCGACCATCTGGTCAACCGCCAGGTGGNCACCCGGTTCACCATCGGCGCGGCGGAGCAGGAGGAAAANTGATGAAGCTGATTCGCAACCACGTTATGGTCTGCTGCGGCACCGGCTGCACCTCTTCGGAAAGCCCCCAGATCGCCGCCGCCTTTGAGCAGGAATTGATCCGCGCGGAACTCCAGGATGAGGTCAAGGTGGTTCGCACCGGCTGCTTTGGCCTGTGCGCCGCCGGCCCGATTGTCATGATCCTTCCCGACGGGGCCTGCTACAGCCGGGTCACCGTCAGCGATGTGCCCGAGATCGTGCGGGAGCACCTGGTAAAGGGCCGAATCGTAGACCGGCTGCTTCGCCTGGAGGGAGACGAGGGCGCCACCGCCACCTCTCTCAGCGACACCCAATTCTATAAGCACCAGACCCGGATCGCTCTGCGCAACTGGGGCGTGATCGACCCGGAGTCCATCGACGAGTACATCGGCTCCGACGGCTACCTGGCCTTGGGGAACATTCTGGAAAACAAGACCGATCCCCAGGAGATCGTGGACGCCATCAAGAAAAGCGGCCTTCGGGGCCGGGGCGGCGCGGGCTTCTCCACGGGCATGAAGTGGCAGTTCACCAAGGACGCCCAGAGTCCCGACGGGGTCAAGTATGTCTGCTGCAACGCCGACGAGGGCGACCCCGGCGCTTTTATGGACCGCTCCGTGCTGGAGGGCGATCCCTTCTCCATCCTGGAGGCCATGACCATCGCCGCCTATGCCGTAGGCGGCACCCAGGGCTATATCTATGTCCGCGCCGAATATCCCATCGCCGTCAAGCGGCTCCAGACCGCCATTGGCCAGGCCCGGGAGTACGGCCTTTTGGGCGAGCACATCCTGGGCAGTGATTTCTCCTTTGATNTCGAGCTGCGGCTGGGCGCCGGCGCCTTCGTCTGCGGCGAGGAGACCGCCCTCATGACCAGCATCGAGGGACACCGGGGCGAACCCCGGCCCCGTCCCCCCTTC
>CAJMXB010000011.1 GCA_905219705.1 Oscillospiraceae bacterium
CCTCCCGGTCGATGCCCTGACCCAGTATCGCCCCCAGAAAGTCCCGGTGGGTCAGCGCCTCCCCGGACTGCCAGCGGCAGCGCAGGGCGAGGAAGGGAGGCTCCCAGTCGCCCTCCTCCTGCCAATCAGGAAGGAAGGCGCAGACCTTTCGCTCCGCGTCGGCCCAGCCCCCGGAAAAGAGGTGCCGGGGGCGGCCCTCGGCGGTGATGAGCCGCAGAGCGGATTCCTGCTGGGCGGTGGAGAGGAAAAAGGTGCAGGCGGGGCTTCCCCTGCGGGCGGAGTCCAGCTTGTCCTCCAGCCGGGCCAGCAGCCGCCGCTCGTCTCCATCCCGGGCCAAGCGGTTCAGCAGTTCTGATTTGCTCAACACCCCGTCTCCCCCTTCCCCGCGTTATTCTTCCAGTGTGTGGAATTATACCACAAGGAGGGCCCCGGCGCAAGAAAAGAGCGGAGCGGCCGCTATAATACTTGCCTTTTTCGGCATAGTGGGTTATAATTTTAACGATTTTGGTTCCAGAGCCTCTATATTGAAAACATCAGGGAGGAATAACGCCATGAATTATGACATGAAGGGTAAGGTCGCCATCATTACCGGCGCCGGCCGGGCCGTCCTCAGCGACGGCAAGAGCTGCGGCTCCATCGGCTACGGCATTGCCACCGCCTTCGCCANGGAGGNCGTGAACCTGGTCATCACCGGCCGCAACGTAAAGAAGCTGGAGGACGCCAAGGAGGAGCTGGAGCGGCTCTACGGCATCCGGGTGCTCCCTGTCCAGGCCGACGTGGCCGCCGGCAGCGACAACGAGGCCGTGGTACAGCACGTCATCGACGAGACCATCAAGACCTTCGGCCGTATCGATGTGCTCATCAACAACGCCCAGGCCTCCGCCTCCGGCGTGCCCCTGGCCACCCACACCACTGAGAACTTTGATCTGGCCATGTATTCCGGCCTCTACGCCGCCTTCTATTACATGAAGGCATGCTATCCCCACCTGAAGGAGACGAAGGGGACTGTCATCAACTTCGCCTCCGGCGCGGGCCTGTTTGGCAACTACGGCCAGTGCTCCTACGCCGCCGCCAAGGAGGGCATCCGGGGCCTTTCCCGGGTGGCCGCCACTGAGTGGGGGCCTGACGGCATCAACGTCAACGTGATCTGCCCCATTGCCTGGACGGCNCAGCTGGAGAACTTCGAAAAGGCCTATCCCGACGCCTTCAAGGCCAACGTGAAGATGCCTCCCATGGGTCACTACGGCGACCCCGAGACTGAGATCGGCCGGGTCTGCGTGCAGCTGGCCAACCCCGACTTTAAGTATCTCACCGGCGAGACCCTCACCCTGGAGGGCGGCATGGGCCTGCGGCCGTAAGCCTCCCCGCAAACGGAAAAGAAAAAAGCCCTGCGGCGGATCCGCCGCAGGGCTTTTTGCAAATGATGGGCCTGCCGGCAAAAAGGCAAAAGAAAAAAGAGGCCGCCTGAAAAATTTCCGCTTTCTAAATCGTGTTATGGGTGAAGGGAGATGAGACCGTGACTGACTGCGAACTGGAACAAGATCTCCGCCGGGTGGTGGAAACATACAGCCCCATGCTTCTCCGGGCCGCCCTTACCCGGACGGCCACCCCACCGATGCGGAGGACGCGGTACAGGACGTGTTTCTTCGGCTGCTGGATAAGCGCCCCCGTTTCCGGGACGGGGAGCACGAGAAGGCGTGGCTGCTGCGGGCCACCCTGAACCGGGCCAGCGACCTCCGCCGCAAGAGGCGTGACGACGTCCCCTTGGAGGAAGCGGCCAACGCCGCCGCCGAAGCTGTCGATNATGNCCCCCTCCTCTNCGCTGTCCGCTCCCTGCCCGAGGCGTACAGCGCCGTGATCCATCTTTACTATTATGAGGGCTATTCCATAAAGGAGATCGCCAGACTGCTGGCGCTGCCTGCTCCCACTGTGGGAACTCGGCTCTCCCGTGGGCGGGAACGCCTGCGGAAGCTGCTAAAGGAGGAAGAAGCATGAACCGGGAAGAATACCGTACCCAAATGGACGCCGTTTTCTTCTCCCCTGACTTCCAAGACCGAACTATGGCGCGTCTGGAGGAACTGGCCCGGGAAAAGGAGAAAAACAGCATGAAAAAGTGGAATTTGAGAACTGGACTTGTGGCCGCTGCCGTGGCTGCGGCCCTCACCATCACCGCCGGAGCCGCCGTGATGATGCTGCGGCCCCAGGATGTGGCCCAGCGGGCCGGAAATGAGGCCCTGGCCGCCGCCTTTGAAAGCGGAGAGGCCGTCACGGTAAACGATACGAAGACCGTGGGCGATTACAGCGTGACCCTCATGGGCCTGGTGAGCGGCGAGGGACTGAGCCGNGTGGAAAATCTGCCCAACGGCGTGGCCCGNGACAAGACCTANGCAGTCCTGGCCTATGCCCGCACCGACGGGACGGCCATTGAGGAGGACGTGCCCGATCTGACCGTCTCTCCCCTGGTAGAGGGACACGCTCCCTGGCNGCTCAATGCCTGGACGCTGGACGGCGGCACCTGCACCTTCGCCCAGGATGGAACCCTTTATTACCTTTTTGAGTGTGACAATGTGGAGATCTTTGCCGACCATACCGTCTATCTGGCGGTGTATCCCGGCACCCACACCCCGCCCAGCGCGGAGCTGTTCGGCTTTGACGAGAAAACCGGCGCCATCACGCCCAAGGGGGACACGGCCCTCTTTTCCCTGCCCCTGGATCCCGCCAAGGCCGACCCTCAGAAGGCCCAGGCCCTGGCAGGGGACTGGATGGAGGACGATCCCCAGCCCACAGAGTCCCAGGAGCCCGAAGAGGAGATCCCCGCGGATGTGGATCTTATCATCATGGAGGATCCTGACCACCCCGGCCAGCTCATCACCGTGGAGAAGTAAAGAAACAGCATGGCCCGGCCGGATCGGCCGGGTCATGCTGTTTCTGTCATAAAAGGGCGATTCCGTATTCCCAGGCAAACCACGCCAGGGCCAGATGGAGCAGCAGGATAGCGGGCAGGCCCCATTTGAAGTACCAGTGGCGGGTCTTGTGGCGGAAGGCGTACATACCCAGGATAGCGCCCAGGGCGCCCCCCAGCAGGGCAAGGAAGAAAAACCGCTTCTCCGGCACCCGCCGCCCCTCCCGTTTGGACTGCCGCTTGTCCCAGCCCATGAGGAGGAAGTCAATGACACACAGTGCGGCGCACCAACAGAGCAATGCCGTTTCCATTTGCCGCCCCCCTTCCTTTCCCTATTTATAACACGCCCCGGGGGAAAATACAATCACTTGCCTTTTTCTCCCGCTTCCGCTATAATACCTCTTACAGAATAGCGAAAGAGGCGATCCCAATGAAATTAGGCATCGTGGGCCTGCCCAACGTGGGCAAATCCACCCTGTTCAACGCCATCACCAACGCCGGGGCGGAAAGCGCCAACTACCCCTTCTGCACCATTGACCCCAATGTGGGCGTGGTGGCCGTTCCCGACAGCCGTCTGGCCTGGTTGTCCGAGTTCTACCACCCCAAGAAGACCACCCCCGCCGTCATCGAGTTCGTGGACATCGCCGGCCTCGTAAAGGGCGCCAGCCAGGGGGCCGGCTTGGGCAATAAGTTCNTGGCCAATATCCGGGAGTGCGACGCCATCGTCCATGTGGNGCGCTGCTTNGACGACGAGAACATCATGCACGTGGTGGCGGACACCTCCACCAACGTGCCTGTGGATCCTCTGGGGGACATCGGCACCATCGATCTGGAGCTCATTATGGCCGATATCGAGATGGTGGAGCGGCGGATCAAAAAGGCGGAGACCGCGGCCAAGGGGGACAAGAAGTTCCTCAAGGAGGCGGAGCTGTTCACCCGCCTTCGGGACTGGCTCAACGACGGCCATTCCGCCCGCTCCTTCCAGTGCGATGAGGATGAGGCCGCGGTCATTGCCACCAGCGAGCTGCTCTCCCTCAAGAGCATCATCTACGCCGCCAACCTGGATGAGGAGGGCTTTGCCGCTNCTGACGCCAATCCCTACTACAGCCAGGTCGCNGACTTNGCCCAGAAAGANGGGGCGCAGGTCATTCCCGTCTGTGCCAAGCTGGAATCGGAGATCGCCNAGCTGCCCGAGGACGAGAAAAAGATGTTCCNGGACGATCTGGGCATTGCCGAGTCGGGCCTTGACCGCCTCATTAAGGCCAGCTACGCCCTGCTGGGCCTCATCTCCTATCTCACCGGCGGCGAGGATGAGTGCCGGGCCTGGACCATCAAAAACGGTACCAAGGCCCCCCAGGCGGCGGGTAAGATCCACACCGATTTCGAGCGGGGCTTCATCCGGGCGGAGGTCATTGCCTTCACCGACCTGGTGAAGTGTGGCTCCATGGCCGCCGCCAAGGAGAAGGGCCTGGTTCGCAGCGAGGGCAAGGAGTATGTGATGANGGACNGNGATANNNNCCTGTNCCGGTTTAACGTGTAACCTGAGCAAAAAAGGCCCGCCGTCTNTGNACGGCGGGCCTTTTTNCTGTGTACAGTGAGGGAAAAACGGCTTACTTGAACATGGGANCATAGTTGCTGGTAAAGTGGGTCACGGCGCCATACCAGTCAGATTTGTCCATCCCCTTGAAATGGGGGGAGCNGGCCTTAAACAGCTCGCCCAGGGTCTCGGCNATCNCGTCCATGTGGCTGTTGGTATACACCCGGCGGGAGATGGCGATGCGCACCAGGTCGATCTCGGGGAAGTGTACCTTGCCCTCCTTGTCCTTGTAAGAGAAAGCGGAGGCGCCCAGCTCGGACACCCGGATGCCTGCCTTCAGGTAAAGGTCGGCGGCCAGGCACAGGCCAGGGAAGTGTTCGGGGGCGATGTCGGGATAGAACTTCCGNGCGTCAATGTAAACGCCGTTGCCGCCCACAGGGGTGACATAGGGCACTCCAAACCCGCTCAGACGCTCGCCCAGATACTGGACTTGGCCGATGCGGCCCTTCAGATAACGGTNGTCGGAGCCTTCATAGAGGCCCACGGCGATGGCGGCCAGATCCCGACCGGCCAAGCCGCCGTANGTGGCGTGACCCTCGTAGTTCATGTTGTCCACCCAGGCCACGTCGTACAGCTCCTGNTCCCGGCANCAGAAGAAGCCACCCATATTTACCAGGCCGTCTTTCTTGATGGACATGAAGGCGTAGTCAAAGTAGGACATCATTTCCCGGTTGATCTCGGCGATGGATTTGTCGGCGTAGCCCTCTTCCCGCTCCTTGATGAAGTAGGCATTTTCGAAACAGCGGGCGCAGTCAGCAATGTAGAGAAGGCCGTACTTTTTGGCCACTTCGGCGCAGGCCTTGATGTTGGCCATGGACACAGGCTGGCCGCCGTTGGAGTTGCAGGTGATGATCATCTGGATCCAGGCGATGGAGTCGGCCCCCTTCTCCGCAATGAACTTCTCCNGCTTTTCCACGCTCAGATTGCCCTGAAAGGGATGATAGGTGGTGGTGTCGTAGCCTGCGGGCTCCAGCAGGTCAATGGCGGTGACATCGTGGATGATGGCGGCGGCCCGGGTGGAGTCAAAGGCCATGTTGGCCAGCACGAACTTGGCGTTGGGACGCTTGGGGTAGAGCATCCGGNCNAGCAGCTNCTCGGCGGCCCGGCCCTGATGGGTGGGAATGACGAACTGGAAGCCGAACAGATCCTGGATGGCCTTTTCATAGNCGTAGNAGCNCCGNTTGCCCACGTAGGACTCGTCNCCGNTCATCAGGGCGGCCCACTGCCGGTCGCTCATGGCGGAGGTGCCGGAATCGGTGAGACAGTCGATATAGATGTCGTCCGCTTTGACCTTAAAAAGGTTGTAGCCCACATCCTCCAGCACCTTCTTGCGGTACTCGGGGGTGGTTTCCTTCAGCATTTCCACAGCTTTGATGCGGAAAGGCTCGGCGTATTTGGCAGAACTCATACGAAACACTCCTTTTTATTCAAAAATGATGATCACCTTAGAGAAGAAAGCCCAGGATCAGGAACAGGGCCAGGCTGATGCCCCCCTCAATGAGCCGATAGGGCAGAGCCACCTTGTAGAGCTCCACTGGGTCGATGCTGTTGGCCCCAGCGTTCTCGATGACCATGTCAGACAGGGGGGAGAGCTGGTCGCCCCACTGGGCGCCGGAGAAGGTGGCGGCAAAGGAAAGGATCAAAGGCGCGCCGGTGGCGATGGCCAGAGGCATGGCGATGGGCAGCATGATCACCAGGCCGCTGCCCAGGCTGCCGGTGGTGTAGCTGACGGCACAGCCCACCAAAAACACAATGGCGGGCACCAGAGCGGGGGGCAGGGTGCCGCTCATAGCGGAGACGATAAACTGATCCAGGCCCGCCATCTGCAACGCCGCGCCAAAGGCGAAGACAAANGCCAATAGCATGATGATGGGCGCCTGCTCCATAATGCCGCCGATGACCAGGTTGCTGGCCTCCCCGGGCTTGACCGCCCCCCGGGCGATGGCGTAGACGACCGCTACAAAGGCCCCGATGAAGGCTCCGGGCACCAGGGTCAGCTCTCCGGCTGCCAGGGAGGTGACCGCCACACCGGCGACAAGAGCGATGACCGGCAAAAAGAATGCGCCAAAGTCAGGTTTCACATTCGCCCCGCCCAGGGCGTCGCCGCCGNCATCGGTCTCCATAGGANCAATAGCGGTTTCCGCTCTCTTTTGACACTCCTTCATGTATCCCAGATCGGGGATGATCTCCAACGCCACCAGCAGACCGATGAGCACAGCCAGCCAGGTGTGGAAGGACAGGGCGACGCTTTTCAAAAAGAAGGGGATGGGCGCCACCCCAGGTACCAGCATGCTTACCATGCCGACGCAGAACAGGAAATAGGTGCCGTATGGAATGGGCGCGCCGATATTGGGGGCGGCGGACAAGGAGATGAAGGCGGCCTTTTCCGGGGCCAGCTTTTTCTCCACGATGACGGGCCGCAGGATCCGGCCAGTGGCCAGGTTGGCTACCAGATCCTGAGCCAGAGCCAGTACAGTGGCCAGAGCGAAGACCATTACGCCCACCTGCTTTCGGCTGGACACTTTCCTGTTGGCCCAGCCCGCAAAAGCTTTGAAACCACCGCCCGCCCGCATAAAGGCCAGCAGCACGCCCAGGGGCATAAGGATCACGATGACAAAGCCGTTGCCGGAAAAACCGGCCACAAAGAAGTCTACAATATGGTTCAGAAAATCCAGGCCGAACAGGCCGACGGAAAAGTAGCACACGCCAAAGAAAAGGGAGATGATCACGTTTTTGGTCATGAGAGCCAGGACGACGGTGAGGATGGGGCCAAATATAGTCCACAGACCTTCCATAGGTTTCCCTCCTTATTATCTCTTGGTTCCCCGCCGGCCGGCATGGGTGGAACCCCTTGACGGTGCTATCATAGCATAAGAATTCTCCCTGTGCCAAACCCGGGATCATGGGAAGGACTTTGTTTATGTTGCGGTGAGGTGCCGGGGATAATGTTCCGCATTTCAAACAATTTGACCAAAAAAATTTTTTCTGCTATACTGATTTTTGCTGAGGACACGGCTCATCGAATCGAAAGGGGGAGGGTTTTATGCTGCTGCCGGAGAGCACCGCGGCGGAGATACAAGCCAAGATCAGGGAATTTCAGGACAGCAATCCCTTTCTGCCCATCCATCAGATCATTACCTCTCTGATTCGGGAGGAGATACTTACCTGCCGGCTGGAGCCCAGCGCCAAAATGAATGAGGAACATTGGGCCAAGCGGTGTGCCGTCAGCCGAACAACGATCCGCAAGGCCTTTGACACTCTGGGGGAAGAAGGGTGGTTGGAGAAGGAGGGCCATGGAGTCCGAGTGAGCCGCCTGATCCGGGATGACTACCGGGACTTGATGGATTTCCGGGCGGCGGTAGAGCCTGCCGTCTGTCGTCTGGCAGCCCGAAGCTGTGGGNGGGAAGATCTGAAGCGGATCGAGACCTTTGCCCGGAACAGCGACACCCGGGATATGGTGGCGCTCTACTCGGCGGATACCAGTTTTCNCCAGGCGGTGTTCATCGCCGCTCGAAACCCTTATTTGCTCCAGGCCTATGAACAGGTTCGGGCCAAGCTGGATCGGGGGAAACTATATGGGGTAGAGGATTTTGGCGATGCGTTTCGCGAGGTCTACCAGAGCCATATGGCCATCTATGAGGCGATNCGGGATCGGGATGAGGAGTTGGCAGAGCGTCTTGGGGCTCAACACGTAAAAATGATGACCGACAGCAAGATCATCCGCCGCATCAATTGACAGTAGAGAGAAATCAAAAACCTTCCCGCCGCCACAGGGCGGGGGGGAGGTTTTTGGTTTCCCTCATATTCACTCCAATTGGCTCATATACCTTTCANAGGAAACGCGTTGGGGAGTGTTGCGTGTGAAAGGAAACATGGAAGAGCGAGCCGCCCGGCTCGCCCAGTACATCATAGAAAACCGGGCCACAGTCCGCGCGGCGGCCACCAGGTTCGGGATCAGCAAGTCCACCGTACACAAGGATCTCTCCGAGCGGCTGCCCGGGTTTAACCGGGCGCTGTATCTCCAGGCCAAGGCGGTGCTGGAGGAGAACAAGGCCCAGCGGCACATTCGGGGCGGCATCGCCACCCGGAGGAAGTACAAAGGCGGGTAAAGNNCTTTAAGTAAAAAGACGGGAAAAAGCAGGCCCCTTTCCGTGGAAAGGGGCCTGCTTTTTGATGGAAATAGGATCAGCCCAGATAGGCTNTTTTGACCGCCTCGTTTTTCAGCAGCTCTTTCCCCGACCCGGNCAGGGTNAGGCGNCCGGTCTCCAACACATAGGCGGTGTCCGCGATGTGGAGGGCCANGTTGGCGTTCTGCTCGATGAGGAGGATGGTCACGCCCTGTTGGTTGATCTTCTTGATGATCTCGAAGATGTCCTTGACCACCAGAGGGGCGAGACCCAGGGAAGGTTCATCCATCATCATCAGCTTGGGCCGGGACATGAGGGCGCGGCCCACCGCCAGCATCTGCTGCTCGCCGCCGGAGAGAGTGCCCGCCGCCTGCCAGGAGCGCTCCTTGAGCCGGGGAAACAGGGAGTAGACCCACTCCAGATCGTCCTCCAGGCTGTCCTTGCGCAGGTAGGCGCCGATCTTCAGGTTCTCCAGCACGGTGAGGTCGGGGAACACGTGCCGCCCCTCGGGCACCAGGGTGATGCCCCTGGAGACGATGCGGTCGGGAGAGATGCCGGTGATGTCCTCAGATTGGAGGTGGATGCGGCCTGCGGCGGGCTTGACCAGGCCGGCGATGGTGCGCAGGATGGTGGACTTGCCCGCGCCGTTGGCGCCGATGAGGGTGACGATCTGTCCCTCCGGGACTTCGAAGGTCAGGCCCTTCACCGCCTCGNTGCCGCCGTAGTTGACCCGCAGTCCGTCAATTTTCAGCATCGTCAGCCACCCCCAAATAAGCTTCTATGACCCGTTGGTCATTTTGCACCTCGGCAGGGCTTCCCTGGGCAATGAGCTTGCCGAAGTCCAGGACATAGATCCGGTCGGAGATCTGCATGACCAGATCCATATGGTGCTCGATCATAAAGATGGTCAGGTCGTACTCAGTGCGAATTTTCCGGATGAAGTCGGTCAGCTCCTGGGTCTCCTGGGGGTTCATNCCTGCGGCGGGCTCGTCCAGAAGCAGGAGCCTGGGGCTGGTGGCCAGGGCCCGGGCGATCTCCAGCCGGCGTTGAAGGCCGTAAGGCAGGGAGGAGGCCACCTCGTCCTTAAACTGGGCCAGATCCTGTTCCTCCAGAAGGGCCATGGCCTCCTGGCGCATCCGCTTTTCCTCTTTGGCGTTGAGCCGGAAGGTGGCGGAGAGGAAATTCTGCCTGGCGCGCATATGCTTGGCGATGAGTACGTTCTCAAAAACGGNNAGGGCGCCAAANNNGCGGATANTCTGGAAGGTGCGGGCAATGCCCCGCTGGGTGATCTGGTCGGGGGTGTGGCGCACCACCCGGGTATACTTTCCGGCATTTTCCCCCTGGTACTGGGCCTTCATCTTCCCCTGGGGATAGCTCTCCACGATCACATCCCCCAGCAGGCTCACCCGGCCATTGGTGGGCTCGTAGACCCCGGTGACACAGTTGAAGGCGGTGGTCTTGCCGGCGCCGTTGGTGCCGATGAGGGCCACGATCTCCCCCTCGTCCACATGGAGGGAGAGGTTATTGACCGCCACCACGCCGCCGAACTGCATGGTCACGTCCTCCAGACGCAGGATATTTTCAGCCATTGCCCTCGCCTCCCTTCGCCTTGACTTTCTTCCTTGCCCGGAAGAGGTCGGGCAGCTCCTTGTCTCCCATGATGCCCCGGCGGAAGAACAGCACCACGATCATGATGATGACGGAGAAGACCACCATGCGGAAGCCGTTGCGCNGCAAGGGCACCTTGAANCCGCTTTTGAGCACCACCTCGGTGTCCAAAAACCGCAGCCACCACTCCGAGCAGGCCAGATACAGGAAGGAGGCGATGCAGGAGCCGGAGATGGAGCCGANGCCGCCGATGACCACGATGAGCAGGATCTCATAGGTCATGGCGGTGGTAAAGGTCTTGGCCTGGGCCTGGGTGGCGAACATGGCGAACATGCCGCCCCCCACCCCGGCGAAGAAGGAGGAGATGCAGAAGCTCAGGCGCTTGTGCCGGGCCAGGTTGATGCCCATGGCCTCGGCGGCCNCCTCATCCTCCCGGATGGCCTTGAAGGCCCGGCCGTAGGAGGAGTTGATGAGCAGCAGGATCACGGCGATACACACCGCCGAGAGCAGGAAGGCCACAAAGGTGGACAGCCGCAGCCCGCCCTGGATGTTGAAGCTGGAGAAGGTGGGGAAGCTCTTCAGGGCGTTGGCCNCGTTNGTCACAGGCCCCAGCTTATCCCACTGGAACACCGCCCGGATGATCTCGGCAAAGCCCAGGGTGGCGATGGCCAGGTAGTCCGACTTCAGCCGCAGCACGGGAAGGCCGATGAGCCAGGCCACCCCCGCCGCCACGCAGCCGGCCAGAATGAGGGCGATGAGCACCCCCAGAATGAGGCCCGCCGCCCCGCCGCCGAAGAGCTCCGGCAGGGAGAAGTTGACGGCGGAGCCGCCATAGAGGTAGTAGACCGCGTCCCGGCTCTCCGCGGGGATGGTGAGAATGGCGTAGGTGTAGGCGCCCAGAAGCATGAAGCCCGCCTGGCCCAGGGAGAAAAGGCCCGTGAAGCCGTTGAGCAGGTTCATGGAGGAGGCCACCAGGGCGTAGACCGCGCCCTTTTTCAACACCGTGAAGAGCATGATGTTCTTGGTGGGATCCAGGGTGTTTTCCAGCACGATGGTGAGGATGAGCAGGGCGGCCACACAGATAAGGGCGATAAAGGCGCCCTTTTTGCTTGTTTTTTCCTTCATATGCCCACCCCCTTACACTTTATCCGTGACCTTCTCACCGAACAGGCCGGTGGGCTTGACCACCAGGATGACGATGAGAAGGGCGAAGGTGAACGCGTCGGAGAAGATGGAGAAGGGAGAACCCTTGATGACGCTCTCGCTCATGCCGATGATGAAGGCCCCCACCACCGCCCCGGGAATGGAGCCGATGCCGCCGAACACCGCCGCCACAAAGGCCCGCAGGCCGGGCAGCGCGCCGGACAGAGGCACGATGGAGGGGTAGTTGGTGAAGTAGAGCATGGAGCCGACGGCCGCCANANCGGNGNCNATNANAAAGGTCATGGAGATGACGNTGTTGNTCTNGATGCACATGAGCTGGCTGGTTNCAAAGTCCTTGGCCNCCGCCCGCATGGCCATGCCCACCTTGGTGTGGTTGATGAGCTGCTGCAGGGCGAAGACAAGGGCCACCACCAGGAAGGGGGTGATGACGGTCACCCACTTGGTGGAGACGCCGCCGATGGTGACGCTGTCAGCCAGGAGAGGCAGACTGGGATAGCTCTTGGGAAGGCCGCCGGTGACATAGGTGGCCAGGTTCTGCAGCAGGTAGCTCACGCCGATGGCGGAGATCATGACGGACATACGGGGGGCGCTTCGCAGAGGCTTGTAAGCCGCCCGCTCAATGGCGAAGCCCAAAGCCACAGTGAGCACCAGCATCAGGGGCAGGGCCACATACAGGGGCAGGGCGGAGCTGAGATAGACCATGAAAAGGCCCGCCACCATGAACACGTCTCCGTGGGCGAAGTTAATGAGCCGCAGGATGCCGTACACCAGGGTGTAGCCGATGGCGATGAGGGCGTACTGCCCACCCAGGGAAATGCCCGAGAGGAAAATAGACAGGGCATATTGCATAGGGATACCTCCCTTTCTTTTTGATGTGGGGCAAGGGCTGTCTCGAAAACCGACACGCCGTTGTGCAGAGCGGGGACGCCCGCTCCCTCCGGCTTTCGAGACGGCCCTTCCTAACAAGGGAAAAAACGCCCGGCGGGCGGTACGGCCCGCCGGGCGTTTTCGCTGTTTGACCGGAGCGTTTTTTACTTCACTGTCTGGGTGGCTTCCAGCGCCCAGACGTTGTCGGCGGTGTCGGCGGTNTTGATGNAGGCGGCGTCCCGGATGGCGTCGCCGGTGTCGTCAAAGGCGATGGCGCCGGACACGCCGGTGTAGGTCACGCCGGGCAGCGCGGCCTTCACGTCGGCGGCGTTGACNCTGCCGGCGGCCTTCAGGGCCTCCAGGGCGGTGTAATAGGCGTCATAGCCCATGGCGGTGACCGCGGCGATGGTATCGTTGCCGCCGTTGTTGGTCAGGTTGGTGGAGTCGCCGCTGATGAACTCCTTGATCCCCTTGTCGAACTCAGGGGCGCCGCCCTCCTGGTAGAAGGTGGACACAAACAGCTGTACCTTGGAGTTCTGGGCGGCCTCCAGCACCATGTTGCTGTCCAGGGTGTCGGAGCCCAGGATGGGCGTCTCCAGCCCCATGGAGGCGGCCAGCTTCACGATCTGGGTGGAGTAGGCGATGGACACGGGGCAGAAGATCACGTCGCAGCCCTCGGCCTGGGCCTTGTTGAGGTAGGTGGAGAAGTCGGCGGTGTCCTTGGGGAAGGAGTCCTTCACCACCTCGCCGTCGAAGGCCTGCTCAAAGAAGGTGAGAAGGCCCTGGTCGTAGTCGTTGCCCAGCTCGCCCAGCAGGTAGGCCTTCTTGGCGGAAATCTTCTCCTNNGCGAAGTTGGCAAGAACGGTNCCCTGNAAGGGATCCAGGAAGCAGATACGGAAGTAATAGTCGTTGCCCGCGGTGACGCCGGGGTTGGTGCAGGTGACGCCGATGGCGGCCAGACCCGCCTCCTCAAAGGTGGGGCCGCCGGCAATGGACACGCCGGAGCCGTAGGAGCCCAGCACCAGAGCCACGTCCTTGCTCACCAGCTCCGCGGCGGCGGTGGGGGCCTTGGCCGCGTCGGAGCCGTTGTCGGCGTAGACCAGCTCCACCCGGTAGGTCTCGCCGCCCACCTCCACGGTGGGAGTCTCCTGGTTGGCGTACTGCATGCCCAGCATCTCCTGCTTGCCGCCGGGGCCGGAGTCGCCGGTGGAGGGCTCAAACACGCCGATGCGAACCACCTTTTCGCCGTTGTTGGAAGGGGCCTGGCTGTTGGCGCTGGGCTGAGTGCCGCCGCCGCAGGCGGTCAGGCTCAGGGCCATAGCGCCGGCCAGGAGCAGAGAAAGTTTCTTTTTCATAATAGTTATCCTCCTTTGCCATTTGCGGAGCTGTCCACAATATACGGACAACTGTCCACAGCTTAAGGTTCATTATAGCAAAGCGGCAAAGAAATTGCAAGAAAAATTTATATGGATTTCATTTTCCGGCACTGGAATTTTTTGTGAAAAACGTTCCGCTCCTTTCCATGCTTGCATTTCCGCCGGTAGTTTGCTACAATGGGGGCAGGTCAAAAAGGAAGTGTGTTCATGAAACTCTTGCTTCACATTTGCTGCGCCCCCTGCTCGGTGGCCTGCATTCAGCAGCTCCGGGAGGAGGGGATCGAGCCTGTGGGGTTCTGGTATAACCCCAACATCCACCCCTTCACCGAGTACCGCGAGCGGCGCAACTGCCTGCGGGAGTATGCCCAGTCCATCGGCCTTACACTCATCGAGAAGGATGAGTACGGCCTTCGCCCCTTTGTGAAGGCGGTGGCGGGGGACATCGAAAGCCGCTGCGGTTACTGCTACGCCGTCCGCTTGAATGAAACCGCCCGGTATGCCGCCGAGCACGGCTTTGACGCCTTCTGCACCACATTGACGGTAAGCCCCTATCAGAATACCCCCCTCATCTTTGAGACGGGGGAGAAGATCGGGGCGCAGTATGGGGTGAAGTTCGCCCCCTATGACTTCTCCCCCCGCTTTCGGGAGGGGCAGGCCCAGGCCAGGGAGCTGGGGCTGTACATGCAGAAATATTGCGGGTGTATCTTCAGCGAGGAAGACCGGTACTGCAAAAAGAAGAAAAAACCCCGGGTAGAGCAAAAAGCGGAGGCGTGAGCCTCCNCTTTTTTACTGNTNTNGCAGTTTTTTCAANACNGCCTCAAACCACTCCGGCAGGGGGCACTCCACCGTNNNACGCTCCTCTGTCCGGGGGTGNNGGAAGGAGAGCTTTTTGGCGTGGAGACATTGCCCCGCCAGGCCGGGGACGGGCTTTTTGCGCCCGTAGACCGTGTCCCCCAGCAGGGGGTGGCCCATGGCGGCCAGGTGCACCCGGATCTGATGGGTGCGGCCCGTTTCCAGCCGGCACTTCAGATAGGTATAGCCGGAGTACCGCTCCAGCACTTCCCAGTGGGTGAGGGCGCTTTTCCCCTTGGCCCGGTCAATGGCCATCCGCTTCCGATCCACCGGGTGGCGGGCGATGGGGGCGTCCACCGTGCCGGAATCCTCCCGGAAGCCCCCCACCGCCACGGCGTGGTACTCCCGGTACAGGCTGTGATCCTCCAGTTGACGGGCCAGGGCCAGGTGGGAAGCGTCGTTCTTGGCGGCGATGATGAGCCCCGAGGTGTCCCGGTCAATGCGGTGGACGATGCCGGGGCGGAGCTGGCCGTTGATACCGGAGAGGCTGTTCCCGCAGTGGTGTAACAGGGCGTTGACCAGCGTGCCGTCCGGGTGCCCCGCCGCCGGGTGCACCACCATGCCCACGGGCTTGTTGACCACGATCACATCCTCGTCCTCGTAGACCACGTCCAGGGGGATGTCCTGGGAAATGGNGGCAATGGGCGCCGCTTCGGGCAGCGCCACGGTATAGACCTCTCCAAGGGCGGCCCGGCGGTTTTTCTTCACCGGCTCCCCCGCCAGCGTCACCGCCCCCTGCTCCAGAAGCCGCTGGGCGCCGGAGCGGGTCAGGCCGGGACAGAGCCGGGAGAGAAGCTGGTCGCACCGCTCTTCCCGGTCGGCCGTCACANTGTGGAGCGTCATCGCTCNCCCTCCTTGTCCCTGTCCCAGAACAGCAGCACATAGGCCACCATGAGGATTCCACCCACCACCACACAGATGTCCGCCACGTTGAACACGGCGAAATCCATAAAGGTGGTCTGGAACATATCAGTGACAAAGCCCAGAAACACCCGGTCGATGAGGTTACCCGCCGCTCCGGCCAGCAGGAGGGACAGGGTGAACCGGCCCAGAGGGCCGGGGAAAAAGTCCCGGCGGAGCAGCAGGGCGATGGCCACCGTGGCGAGGAGGCTCACCAGGGCCAGCAGCCAGGTCATTCCCGAAAAGGAGGAGAAGGCCGCCCCCGTATTCTGTACGTAGGTCAGATCCATCAGGTGGGGGAGGAAGGGGATGGATGTGCCCAGGGGGATGGCGGCGCGCACCCACCACTTCACCAGCTGGTCGATAACAATAAGGAATATAGAGATGAGATAATACAACATGGGCTCCTCCCGAAAAATAGCTTTGTTACGTTGCACAAGGGGCTGGCCGCTGGGGCTGGCCTCCGGGCCGCTTGCGGCCCCGCGCTTCTATGTCAGCTCCTGGGCCTTGCACAGCTGGGCGAACTCCCCGCCCCGGTCGATAAGCTCCTGCCAGGCGCCCAGCTCCGCCACCCGGCTGCCGTCGATGACGGCGATGCGGTGGGCGGAGCGGATGGTGGACAGCCGATGGGCGATGATGAGGGTGGTGCGGCCCCTGGCCNGCTCGGCAAAGGCGCCCTGGATGCGCTGCTCGGTGACGGTGTCCAAAGCGGAGGTGGCCTCGTCCAGGATGAGCACCGGGGGATCCTTGAGGAAGACCCGGGCGATGGAGACCCGCTGCTTCTGGCCCCCGGAGAGCATGACTCCCCGCTCTCCCACGTAGGTCTGGAACCCATCCGGCATGGCCATCACATCGTCGTAGAGCTCCGCNCNGCAGGCGGCCTGGTAGACNTCCTCNTCGGTGGCGCCGGGGNGGCCGTAGGCGATGTTGTCGAAAATGGTGCCGGCGAAGAGGAACACGTCTTGCTGGACGATGCCGATATTTTTGCGCAGGGAGGAGAGCTTCACCTCCCGCACGTCCCGGCCATCCAGCCGGATGGAGCCACCGGTGACGTCGTAGAACCGGGGGATGAGCTGGCACAGGGTGGACTTTCCACCTCCGGAGGGGCCCACCACCGCCAGGGTCTCCCCGGCGGGGATGTGGAGGTCGATGCCCTCCAGCACCTCCGGCTTCCCCTCTCCGTAGGAGAAGGCGACCCCCTCCAGATCCAGGTCGCCCTTCACCGCCGTCAGCTCCACAGCGTCGGGGGAATCCTCGATGTCGGGCTGGGTGCGCATCAACTCCACAAACCGGGTGAAGCCCGCCATGCCCTGCATGAACTGCTCCACAAAGGCGGAGAGCTTGCGAATGGGGGTGATGAAGGTAGTGACATAGAGGGAGAAGGTGATAAGGTCGGTATAGTCCATCTCCCCCTGCATGAAAAAGTNNCCGCCCAGGGCGATGACGATGACCGACATGACCCCCACGCACAGCTCCATGCCGGACTGGTAGGTGGCCATGGCCTTGTAGTAGCCCCGCTTGGCCCCCCGGAACTGGTCGTTGGAGGCGTTGAACTTCCGGTTCTCCTCCGTCTCGTTGGCGAAGGCCTGGGCGGTGCGGATGCCGGANAGGGAGGACTCCACCTCCCCGTTGATTACCGCCAGCTTGCCCTTCACCGCCACGCTGGCCCGGCTCATCCGCCGGCGCTGGAGAATGGTGAAGACCGCAAAGACGGGAACCACCACAAACACCGCCAGGGCCAGCTCCCACCGGATGGTCAGCAGCACGCAGAAGGCCCCGAGGAGGGTGACGCTGGAGATGAACAGATCCTCCGGGCCGTGGTGGGCCAGCTCCCCGATCTCAAAGAGGTCGCCGGTGACCCGGCTCATGAGCTGTCCCGTGCGGTTTTTATCAAAAAAGGAGAAGGACAGGGTCTGCATGTGGGCGAACAGATCCCGGCGGNTGTCCGCTTCAATGTTCNCGCCCATGAGATGGCCCCAGTAGGTGACGATAAAGTACATGACCCCCTTCAGAAGATAGGCCAGCAGCAGAATGGCCATCACGGCGAAAAAGGTTTGGTAAAGGCCCTGGGGCAAAAGCGTCTGCATGGACAGCCGGGAGACGTAAGGAAAGGCCAGGTCTACCGCGCAGATGACGGCGGCACAGAGCATATCCAGCAAAAACAGCCTCAGGTGGGGCTTATAGTAGGAAGCGAAGATGGAGAGAAATCCCCGCTTCTGAAAATCCTTGTGTTCCATTTCGGTTGCCTCCGATCTCAGAATATCGTGACTTGATACGCTGTAAGTATATCCCAAAACCGGGAAAGGTGTCAACGCCCCATCGCGGAGGTAAGATCCCCTAAAATTCAGTTCCTCACAATAAAACTATTGTGCCGCGCCTCCTTTTGCGATAAAATGAAATGCGCGGATACAGTCGAGGATACGGCCGGAAGGGCTTTCCCGGCAAGGTTCCCAACCTGGTGGCGGAGCGGGGGAAGATCAAAAGCCCGCTGAGATGCTGGACGCCTTCCGGCCTGATCCCGCTGACGCTGCCCGCAAAGGAGATCCTGCGGGGAGACCGGTTTTGATGGAGGGACGATGAAATGGAACAGCGGAAACTGACCTGCGTGGACTGCATGGTGAAAAATTGCAGTGCCATGGACAAGACCTACCCCGATTTTTGCCTGACCACCCACATGGACGAACAGGTGCTGCAAGAGGCCATGGCCTGCTACGAGGCGGGAGAGGATCGGGCGGTGATGATCGCCGCCTCCGAGGTGGAGTCGGAGCACTACTGCCAGCACACCCGGGTGGAGGAGATCATGGACTTCGCCCGGAAGATCGGGGCCAGGAAGCTGGGCATCGCCACCTGCGTGGGCCTTTTGAAGGAGAGCCGGACGCTGGGGGAGATCCTGCGCAAAAACGGCTTTGAGGTCTACGGCATCGCCTGCAAGGCGGGAGCCCAGCGGAAGACCGCCGCGGGGATCCCCGCGGCCTGTAACAACACCGGATTGAATATGTGCAACCCCATCCTCCAGGCCAAGCTGCTCAACAAGGAGAAGACGGAGCTGAACATTGTCATGGGCCTGTGCGTAGGCCACGACAGCCTGTTTTATAAGTATTCCGACGCCATTGTGACCACCTGCGTGGTGAAGGATCGGGTGCTGGGGCACACCCCGGTGGCGGCGCTGTACACTGCGGATNCCTATTATGGCAGGTTAAAAAAGTAAGCGCTTGTCCTCNAANNCGGCCGCTNCTCCGGGCGGCCGCTTTTTTACACTTCCAGGGCGGATACGCCGCCGGACGCTGGACAAAGCCTCCGGCCCATGATANAATGACTGCGTATTTGGGAATTCACGGCCCTGTGGGCCGGAGGAAAGAAAAAGGGAGCTTTTCCTATGAACGATATCATCCTTTTGAAGCTGGGCGAGCTGGTCTTGAAGGGCCTGAACCGCCACAATTTTGAGGAACAGCTTATGGCCAATGCCCGCCGCAGGCTCCACACCTGCGGCGAGTTCAAGGTCTCCACCAAGCAATCCATCACCTATGTGGAGCCCAAGGGCGATGACTGCGACATGGACGCCGCCTTCGAGGCCATGAAAAAGGTCTTTGGCGCGGCGGGGGTGTGCCGCTGCCGGGCCTGTGAGAAGGATAAGGAGGCCATGCTCTCCGCCGTCAAGGAGTTCCTTGGCCCTCAGCTTTTGGCGGCCAAGACCTTCAAGGTGGAGTGCAAGCGCTCCGACAAGGCCTTTCCCCTGAACTCCATCCAGCTGGCGCAGTATCTGGGCGGGGAGCTGGACGACGCCTATCCCCACCTTACCGCTGATATGCACCATCCAGATCTCACGGTCTATGTGGAGGTGCGGGACACCGCCGCCTATGTCCATGGCGATACTGAGCCCGGCGCCGGCGGCCTTCCCGTGGGCATGGGCGGCCGGGCTGTGAGCCTTCTGTCCGGGGGGATTGACTCCCCCGTGGCCTCCTGGATGATGGCCAAGCGGGGATTGTGTTTGGAAATGGTGCACTTTTTCTCCTACCCCTACACCTCTCCGGAGGCCAAACAGAAGGTGCTGGATCTGGCGAAGATCCTGACCCCCTGGACGGGCCGGCTGGTAGTCCATGTGGTGCCCTTCACTGCCATTCAGGAGGAGCTGCGCCGCGCCTGCCCGGAGGAGCTGTTCACCATCCTCATGCGCCGGTTTATGATGCGTATTGCCGGGGCGGTGGCCCAGCGCACCGGCGCCGGCGNCCTGGTCACCGGCGAGAGCTTGGGCCAGGTGGCCTCCCAGACCATGGAGGCCATGCGCTGCACCGGCGCGGTCACCGACCTGCCCATCTTCCGCCCAGTGGTGGGCATGGACAAGGAGGAGATCGTGCGCATTTCTAGGAAGATTGGGGCCTTTGAGACCTCCATCCTCCCCTACGAGGACTGCTGTACTGTATTTACTCCCAAGCACCCCCGGCTCAAGCCCACCCTGGCCGAGTGCCTGCGGGCGGAGGAGAAGCTGGACGTGGAGGGCCTGGTGCAGGCCGCCGTGGACGGCATCGAGCGCATCCACATCAGCGCCGATAAGGGCTAAAAAGGGCGCATAAAATGCGGAAATATCATATTAAAAATGGCGGAGAACTGTCGCACAGTTCTCCGCCATTTTCATATAGACGCAGATTATTTGAAGGGGTCTTTTTCTTCATAATAGGATTTTTCAATCTTCAAATAGTATGGTGGTCTAAATGCGTCAGAAGGTCATTTTTCCGGGCTGAATTTCAAAAGGAGGTAGGGCTCGATTTCCAGTACAGTAGCAATATTAAAGAGCAGTTCCAGAGAGAGGCCGCGATCCATGTTGGGAGCTTCGATGGAAGCAAGGTGTTGTCGGCTGATGCCGAGCTCCTCCGCCAACTGTTCTTGGGAATAGCCCCGCAGCCGCCTATAATAGCCAATGGCGTAGTATAGGTCTTGCATCCGCATGAAATTATCAAAACTTTTTGCCATATTGGTATCACCTCGATATTAAGTCTATCGAAAGGTGATTGATGGAGAAATAATTGTAGAAACGTCTATTGACGTGTATAACACGTTATTATATAATTAAAACACGATATTTGTCGTATAAAAATAGTGGTGAGGAGTGCGTTAATGTGAAGCTCATAAAGAAGATAAATATTTTTTTCCTGACGATGGGATTCGCTTTTGTTTTATCGGCCTGCGGCGAAAAAATGGTTAGTGTCCCCTCAAATGCAGATAATTATACTGGCTTATACTTTCAAGCTGTGATAGATGAGTTGAAAAAAGCGGGTTTTTCTGATATTAATTTAACTGTACTGGAGGATTTATCCTCCTATGGTGATTTGGCGGATGGGGCTGTTGAATCTGTGACCATAAATGATTCCGCTTCATTTGTGGCTAAGGAAAAGTTTTCCCCGGAGTCAAAGGTCGTTATTACATATCATATCATTCCAAAGTGCTCCCCTGCAATTCCGGCTGATAAACTTCAAAACTATACTTATGATGAAATAGGACGGGCATTTACGGATGCGGGTTTTACAGATGTAAGTATAACGGACGTATACGACCTTGACCCGGATGAGGTGGAGGCTGAATTTATAAATGAAGTGAGCATAGGTGGGATCACCTCGTTCAAAAGTAATGATGAAATGCCTTTTGACACTCCCGTTGTTGTGACTTGCCATTATCCGTATGAAAAGTATACGGTCAAGCTTACCATTGATTTTATTCCAAATCTTATTTTTAGTAAATANGATGTTGACCTGTCAGTCAATGGAGAAAAGGAATATACGCTTAGCCATGGAATAGACGCTGAATATGAATTCCGTATAAGAGAGGGTAACGCCACTTTTACCTTTTCTAACGCAGATTCCCCATCTGTAAAAGGGGAGATAACGTTGTTGGTAAACTGCGATATTGATGCCGCTTATAAGATAAGCTGTTACAGTGACAAGGTGAGCGTGGATGAACTCTTTGTAGATTATAAAAATGTGCTGATGGATGACGAAACAAAAGTGATGGATAGCAAATGGGAATTTATCGGGAAAAATTATAGAGATGTTGTCGCTACTTTAGAAGGACTTGGATTTACAAACATTAAAACTGTTCCCGAGTATGATATAATTTGGGGAATTACTGAAACGGAATCTATTGATAGTATTTCCATCGCTGGAAGGACTGATTTTAAGCGGGGAAGCGTACTCAAGAAGGATGCTGAAATAATAATTGTTTATCATATGCCATACGATCAAGAGCCAGGGAGAGAAACGACCAAACCCACTTCAAATAATTCATCTGTATCAACTGCTATCCCGGAGGAATCAGCCAACAATGATGTTTCCCCTGAGGCCACTGAAACAAATGCAGTTAGTTATTCAACAAATGATCTTGAAACGGCAAAGAAAGGAAACTCTGGCGTATTTTCTTATAAAAACAGGGGCGGATCGTACGACATTTACTATATCATTGATTTTGACGAAGGATATGTATACTATTTCCTTGACGGTAATGATGATGCATCTTGCGNCAGAGTGAAAATAGATTCTGGAGATTTGAATAGCGTTCTAAGCATAACGTATCACGACGGTAGTGATACTTGGTCATACGGATTGCATTTTAAATGGAAGAATCAACCAGATCACCTTGTCCTTGAGGATAATGACCATTTTGAATATGATTTTTACACGACAAACTTAAATGATGCGCTGGCCATTAGGAACGGCAGAAAAATTATAGATTATTGATTAACCACAACATAATAAACGTAACTGTATAAAAAAGTTCCCTGGAGCAACGCTCCAGGGAACTTTTGCCTTTTGGCATTTCTTACTTGTACAGCTCCACCAGTCTGGTCAGGTGCTCGTACCGGGCCTTGGCAGCCTCCTCGTTCTTGGCGAAGAGCTCCTTGGCGCGCTCGGGGAAGGAGCGGGTCAGNGCGGAGTAACGGGCCTCGTTCATCAGGAACTCCTGATAGCCGCCAGCGGGGGCCTTGGAATCCAGGGTGAAGGGGTTCTTGCCNTCGGCCTTGGCGGCGGGGTTGAACCGGAACAGGTTCCAGTAGCCGCACTCCACGGCCTTCTTCATCTCGTCCTGGCAGTGGAGCATGCCGCCCTTGATGGAGTGCATCTCACAGGGGGAGTAGCCGATGATGATGGAGGTGCCGTGATAGGCCTCGGCCTCGCGGATGGCGGTGAGGGTCTGGTTGGGATTGGCGCCCATGGCCACCTGGGCCACGTAGACGTAGCCGTAGCTCATGGCGATCTCAGCCAGGCTCTTCTTGGCGGTGTTCTTGCCGGCGGCGGCAAACTGGGCCACAGCGCCGAAGTTGGTGGCCTTGGAGGCCTGGCCGCCGGTGTTGGAGTAGACCTCGGTATCGAAGACGAAGACATTCACGTCCTCGC
This sequence comes from Oscillospiraceae bacterium, assembly GCA_905219705.1. Lineage (GTDB taxonomy): Bacteria > Bacillota > Clostridia > Oscillospirales > Oscillospiraceae > Vermiculatibacterium > Vermiculatibacterium agrestimuris. Next base: position 22,776 of record CAJMXB010000011.1, read on the forward strand.
CGGAGGCCAGAACATGATCCAGGCCGCCGAAGCCGATGTCGTAGGCCCAGCCGTCGCCGCCGAAGATCCAGATGGACTTCTTGGCCAGGAACTCCTTGTACTCCAGGATCTCCTTGCTGGCCTCGCAGCCGCACTTCTCCAGAGCGGCCACCAGAGCCTNGGTGGGCTCGGCATTGGCAGCGCCGTCGTCCTTGGTGTCCATCCAAGCCTGGATGGCGGANTTCACGTCAGCGGGAGCGCTGGCGGACAGAGCCTCCAGCTTGCCGGTCAGGCGGTCACGGATGGCCTTCTGGCCATAGTAGAAGCCCAGGCCGTGCTNNGCGNTGTCCTCANAGAGGCTNTTGGCCCAAGCGGGACCCTTGCCCTCCTTGTTGACAGTGTAGGGGCTGGTAGCGGCCGGGCCGCCCCAGATGGAGGAGCAGCCGGTGGCGTTGGAGACGTACATCCGGTCGCCGCAGACCTGAGTTACCAGACGGCCGTAAGCGGTCTCGGCACAGCCGGCGCAGGAGCCGGAGAACTCAAGCAGCGGAGACTTGAACTGGCTGTCCTTCACGCTGGTCACGCCCACCATATCGGCCTTCTCGGTGACCTTGTCCACGCAGTAGTCGAAGGTGGCCTGCTGCTCCAGCTGGCTCTCCTGGGGCTCCATGGTGATCGCGTTGGTGNGGCAGATACCCACGCACACGCCGCAGCCCATGCAGTCCAGGGGGGAGACGGCCATGGTGTACTTGTACACGCCCGTGCCCTTGCCGGCCTTCACGTCCACGATCTTGGCGCCCGCGGGAGCGGCCTTGGCCTCCGCCTCAGTGAGGGCGAAGGGGCGGATGGTGGCGTGNGGGCANACATAGGCGCACTGGTTGCACTGGATGCACTTGTCCTGATCCCAGGCGGGAACGGTGACGGCCACGCCCCGCTTCGCGTAAGCGGAAGCGCCCTGCTGGAAGGTGCCGTCCACGTGACCGTTCTCATAGAAGGCGGACACGGGGAGGGAATCGCCGTCCATACGGCCGATGGGCTCCATCAGATCCTCCACCATCTTCACAACGGCGGGACGGCCCTTGTGGACGGAGGTCTTGGGGGCGTCCTGAGCGGTGGCCCAGGAGGCGGGCACGTAGAACTTCTTGAAGGCGGTGGCGCCCNGGTCGATGGCCTTGTNGTTCATATCCACCACGTCCTGGCCCTTCTTCAGGTAGGAGTGGGTGGCGGCGTCCTTCATGAACTCGATGGCCTTGTCGGCGGGCATGATGTTGGCCAGAGCGAAGAAGGCGGACTGAAGGATGGTGTTGGTGCGCTTGCCCATGCCGATCTCGATAGCCAGGTCGATGGCGTTGATGGTGTAGACCTGAATGTTGTGCTCGGCGATGTAGCGCTTGGCCACGGCGGGCATGTGCTTATCCAGCTCCTCATCGCTCCACTGGCAGTTGATGAGGAAAGTGCCGCCGTCCTTCACGTCGCGAACCATGGGGAAGCCCTTGACAATGTAGGCGGGCACGTGGCAGGCCACGAAGTCGGCCTTGTTGATATAGTAGGGGGCGCGGATGGGCTTGTCGCCGAAGCGCAGGTGGCTCACCGTCACGCCGCCGGTCTTCTTGGAGTCGTACTGGAAGTACGCCTGGATATACTTGTCGGTGTGGTCGCCGATGATCTTGGTGGAGTTCTTGTTGGCACCCACGGTGCCGTCGCCGCCCAGACCCCAGAACTTGCACTCGATGGTGCCGGGGGTGGCGGTGTTGGGGCACTCGTGCTCGGGCAGGCTCAGGCCGGTGACGTCGTCCACGATGCCGATGGTGAACTCCCGCTTGGGGCNGGCCTTGCTCAGCTCCTCATAGACAGCGAAAACGCTGGAGGGCGGGGTGTCCTTGGAGCCCAGGCCGTACCGGCCGCCGATGACGGTCTTGTCGGTGACGCCCTGCTCGAACAGCGCGGAGATCACGTCCTGGTAGAGAGGCTCGCCCAGGCTGCCGGGCTCCTTGGTGCGGTCGAGCACGGCGATCTTCTTGGCGGTGGCGGGGATGGCGGCGATGAGCTTGTCGGCCCGGAAGGGGCGGTACAGGCGCACCTTGACCAGGCCCACCTTCTCGCCGTGGGCGTTGAGGTAGTCGATGACCTCCTCCGCCACGTCGCAGATGGAGCCCATGGCCACGATGACCCGGTCGGCGTCGGGGGCGCCATAGTAGTTGAACAGCTGATAGTCGGTGCCCAGCTTGGCGTTGACCTTGGCCATGTACTCTTCCACGATGCCGGGAACGGCGTCATAGTACTTGTTGCAGGCCTCGCGGTGCTGGAAGAAGATGTCGCCGTTCTCGTGAGAGCCGCGCATCACAGGATGCTCGGGGTTCAGAGCCCGGGCGCGGAACTCCTTGATGGCGTCCATGTCCACCATCTCGGCCAGATCGTCGTAGTCCCAGATCTGGATCTTCTGGATCTCGTGAGAGGTGCGGAAGCCGTCGAAGAAGTTGAGGAAGGGCACCCGGCCCTTGATGGCGGCCAGGTGGGCCACAGCGCCCAGATCCATGACCTCCTGGACGTTGCCCTCGGCCAGCATGGCAAAGCCGGTCTGGCGGCAGGCCATTACGTCGGAGTGATCGCCGAAGATGTTCAGGGCGTGGGTGGCCACGGTACGGGCGGACACGTGGAACACGCCGGGGAGCAACTCACNGGAGATCTTGTACATGTTGGGGATCATGAGGAGCAGGCCCTGGGAAGCGGTGTAGGTAGTGGTCAGGGCGCCCGCGGCCNGGGAGCCGTGGACGGTGCCGGCGGCGCCGGCCTCAGACTGCATCTCGATGACCNGGACGGGGTTGCCGAAGATGTTCTTGCGGCCCGCGGCGGCCCACTGGTCGACATAGTCGGCCATGGGGCTGGACNGCGTGATGGGGTNGATGCCCGCCACCTCGGTAAACGCGTAGCTTACGTGCGCGGCCGCGGTGTTACCGTCCATAGATTTGAACTGTCTTGCCATGTTGAACGATTCCTCCTTCAGGTTATTTGCGCGATGATCGAATCGGNTATTAAGCATCGCCCCTATTCTATCACCTGTTTTGGCATTTGTAAACCGTCTGTTTGGGTTTGGAGAACATTTTTTTGTGTAAAAAACACGTTATTTTCTCAGGAATGGCAAAAAGCATGATAAATTGTACCGGGTCGTCTAATATTTCACACAGAGAGGGGAGATTTTTTGCCTTGCCGCCCTGTTTTGTGGTATACTACTGAAAAACCAGCGGAAAGGAAGTCTCTGCCATGCCCCATACTGCCGAACTCATCGCGGTGGGAACGGAACTGCTCCTGGGTTCCATTGCCAACACCGACGCCCAGACCGTCTCCAAGGCCCTGTCCGCCCTGGGGATCAACGTTTATTTCCACACGGTGGTGGGGGACAACCCCCAGCGTCTGCGCCAGGCGGTGGAGACCGCCAAGACCCGGGCNGACGNGATCATCACNACCGGCGGCCTGGGCCCCACCTGCGACGACCTGACCAAGAACGTCCTGGCCGCGTGCTTTGGGAAAAAGCTTATATATAATGAAGAGGCCGCCCGGCGGATGGAGACCTATTTCCGCAAGCTCCATCCGGGAACGGGGAAGATGACGGAGAACAACTACCAGCAGGCCTACCTTCCCGAGGGCTGCGTCCCCTTTCAAAACGACTGGGGCACCGCCCCGGGCTGTGGCTTTGAGGCGGAGGGGATCCACGTTCTCATGCNCCCCGGCCCCCCTTCGGAGTGCGGGCCCATGCTCCAATACCGGGCCATTCCCTACCTGTCCAAGCTCACCGACGGGGTCATCGTCAGCCGCTCCCTGCGGCTGTTCGGCATGGGGGAGTCCAGCGTGGAGAGCCGGCTGCGGGACAGGATGAATTCCATGACCAATCCCACCCTGGCTCCCTACGCCAAGGAGGGGGAGGTGGAGTTGCGCCTTACGGCCAAGGCTGCCGAGGAAACCGCCGCCCTGGCCCTCATCGCCCCGGCGGAGGCGGAGTTGAAAGAGCAGTTCGGCCCTCTGGTCTATGGGGTGGACGTGCCCTCCCTGGAGTGGGTGTGCCTGGAGCAGATGAAGGGAAAGGGGCTCACCCTCTCCACCGCCGAAAGCTGTACCGGAGGGCTTGCCGCCAAGCGGTTCACCGATCTGNCGGGGGCCTCCGCCGTTTTCAAGGGCGGTGTGGTGAGCTATACCAATGAGGTGAAGGCCAATGTGCTGAAGGTGCCCCAGTCCCTTCTGGAGGAGCAGGGGGCAGTGTCTGAGCCGGTGGCCCGGGCCATGGCCCAGGGCGTCCGGGCTCTGACGGGCTCCGACCTGGCCCTGGCCTTCACCGGAGTGGCGGGCCCTGACAGCGACGACCGGGGCAACCCGGTGGGACTGGTGTNTGTGNCCCTGGCCTGGGACGGAGGGGAGCACGTCNGGGAGATCCACGCCGCCGGCCCCCGGGGCCGGGTGCGCACCGTGGCCGCCTCCCACGGCTTCGACCTGCTGCGCCGGCGGCTGGCCGGCCTGCCGCTGTAAAAAGGATAGGAAAAGCCCCGAACCAACCTGGTTCGGGGCTTTCTTTTCGCCTGTTTACTTCTTTTTGCTGGCAATGNGCATTCGCTCGCCGTGATCCAGCACCCGCTTGCGAAGGCGCAGGTTCTCCGGCGTGACCTCCANTAGCTNGTCGTCGGCCAGGAACTCCAGATCCTGCTCCAGGCTCATCTGCCGGGGGGGCGTGAGGCGCAGGGCCTCGTCGGAGCCGGAGGCCCGCATGTTGGTCAGCTGCNTNTTCTTGCAGATGTTGACGCTGATGTCCTCCTGCTTGGGACACTCGCCCANGATCATGCCCGCGTAGACGGGTACGCCCGCGCCGATGAACAGTACGCCCCGCTCCTGGGCGTTGAACAGGCCGTAGGTCACCGCCTCGCCGGTCTCGAAGGCCACCAGAGAGCCCGTATTCCGCCNGGCGATCTCCCCCTTCATGGGGGCGTAGCACTCAAAGACAGAGGCCATGATGCCCTNCCCCTTGNTGGCGGTGTTGAACTCGTTNCGGTAGCCGAACAGGCCCCGGGAGGGCACCAGGAACTGTACCTTCATCCGGTCACCCACAGGGTTCATGTCCAGCATATCGCCCTTGCGCTTGCCGATGGCCTCGATGACGCTGCCCACATAGTCGGCGGGCACGTCCACCACCAGCCGCTCGATGGGCTCACACTTCTTGCCGTCGATCTCCTGGTAGAGCACCCGGGGGGGCGAGACCTGGAACTCGTAACCCTCNCGGCGCATGGTCTCGATGAGGATGGAGAGGCTCATCTCTCCCCGGCCGGCCACGTTGAAGGAGTCGGTGTTGTCGGTCTCGGTGACCCGGAGGGACACGTCCTTCAGGGTCTCCCGGAACAGCCGCTCCCGCAGCTGGCGGGAGGTGACGAACTTGCCCTCCCGGCCGGCAAAGGGGGAGTCGTTGACCGAGAAGGTCATCTCCAGGGTGGGGGCGGAGATCTTCACAAACTCCATGGGCTCGACGGCGGAGGGGGCGCAGATGGTGTCGCCAATGGTGATGTCGCCGATGCCGCTCATGGCGATGATATTGCCCGCGGTGGCCTCGGTGACGGGCACCTTGGCCAGGCCGTCATACTCGTAGATGGCGGTGGCCTTGGCCTTTTTGGGGGCGTTTTCGGGGGTGTGGAAGTTGCACACCGCGATCTCATCGTTCTGCTTGATGGCGCCCCGCTCGANACGGCNNATNGCGATGCGGCCCACAAACTCGTTGTAGTCGATAGAGGAGACCAGCATCTGGAAGGGAGCGGCGGCGTCCGCCTCAGGGGCGGGGATATAGTCCAGAATGGTGTCGAACAGGGGCTGCAGATCCACTCCCGGCTCGTCAGGGGAGTAGCTGGCAGTGCCGTTGCGTCCGGAGCAGAAGAGGGTGGGGGAATCGAACTGCTCCTGGGTGGCGTTGAGATCCATCAGCAGCTCCAGCACCTCGTCGCACACCTCGTGGATGCGCTGGTCGGGCCGGTCGATCTTGTTGACTACCACGATGACCCGGTGGCCCAGCTCCAGGGCCTTGGAGAGCACGAACCGGGTCTGGGGCATGGGGCCCTCGGCGGCGTCCACCAGAAGGATGACGCCGTTGACCATCTTCAAAATGCGCTCCACCTCGCCGCCGAAGTCGGCNTGGCCCGGGGTGTCCACGATGTTGATCTTCACNTCCTTATAGTGGACGGCGGTATTCTTGGCCAGGATGGTGATGCCCCGCTCCCGCTCCAGGTCGCCGGAGTCCATGACCCGGTCTACGGTGGCCTGGTTTTCCCGGTAGATGCCGCCCTGCTTGAGCATCTCGTCCACCAGAGTGGTCTTGCCGTGGTCCACGTGGGCGATGATGGCCACGTTTCTCAAATGCTGATCCTGCACGTTTCGCACCTCAAATCCTTTTTTCTCAATACGGCTACCAATTATACTCTAACAAATTGGGGAAATCAACATTTTTCTTGAGCTTTCTCCCGGCGAAGTATATAATAATACTTATTATCGGGGAATAATGGAAAAAACAGAAAGAGCCGCCATGTTCTCCGGGCAAGCGCTATCTTTGAAAGGGGAATGAGAGATGAAGCATAAGATATTGGCCGCTGTGCTGGCGCTGCTGCTGGTGACGCCGGCGATGGCGGCGCAGCAGCAGGAGAACATGGCCTATGTCTCCCACCAGACGGTGGACGTGGATGGCGCCCCGGTGAGTTTTCAGATGTACGCGCTGAAGGACGAGTACGGCTTTGATATGAACTACGTCAAGCTCCGGGACATCGCCCANNTCCGCAACGGCACCCCCGCTCAGTTCAACGTGACCTGGGATGGAGCCATCAATATCGTCACAGGGCAGGCCTATGTGCCCAACGGCAGCGAAATGACCGACCCCTTCGGCGGGAAGGNCTGGCCCTACCTCTTCAGCGACAGTGAAACCAAGGTNGNCGGNGAGCNGGTGGACANTGNCGCNANTCTGCTGACAGATGCAGAGGATGGCGGCTTTACCTACTATCGCCTCCGGGATCTGGGCGCGGCCCTGGGCTTTGTGGTGGGCTGGAGCGAGACCCGGGGCGTCTATGTGGAGACCGCCGGGACGGACGGGGACTGTGTGCGCCTGTCCACCCAGCAGTATGCCCTCCCCAGCGGTACGGTGAGCGCAAACGTGGTGAGTGTGGACATGACCGATCCCAGGGTCACGGTGAAGGCGGCCCTGCCCGACGGACAGCTGAACAACACCCGCAGCTTTCAGACCGTGGCACAGACCTCCGGCGCCCGGGCGGTGATCAACGCCAACTTCTTCAACTCGGGCAGCGCGGTGAAGGATCCGGTGGGCCATCTGATGATCGGTGGTGAGATGGTCTACGGAAGCAGCGGGCGTTCCACTCTGGCCATCACCGCAGATAACANGGCCAGCATCGGCCGGCCGGGACTTTTTTACCGCATCGAGACCTGCGACGGCGGCGGCTATCTCTGGTGGGATGCCTTTGAGGTCAACCAGCTGGCGCAGATGGCAAATCAGGCGGTGATCTACACCCCCGCCAGAGGGAGTTTCGCCCCGGTGAGCTACCCGGGCTTTGTGATGACGGTGTCCGGTGAGNGCCTCGCNGGCTACGCTTCGGTGGCGGCGGGGGATACCATCACCANCCCCGCCGACGGATNTGCGNNTTATTTCNGCGCTGAGACGGCCTCCACGGACTGGCACTGTATGCCGGAGGAGNGGCGGCAGNTGAAAATGGCGCCCTACCTGCAGACGGACAACAACGAGCCTTTTTCCATGGAAAACGTGGTGACCATGGTCAGCGGCGCCCCCAGACTGGTGCGGGCCGGCGCCATAGAGACCTATGAGGAGCCTGAGGTCATTGCCGATGCCGGACGCTTCGGCTACGGGGTCAGCTCCCGGACGGCGGTGGGGCTCCGGGCGGATGGGACGCTCCTGCTGGTGAATTGTCCGGCCGCCACCATTCAGCAGATGCGGGAGCTTATGCTCCAGCTGGGCTGTGTGGAAGCCATCAATATGGACGGCGGCGCCTCCACAGGCATGTACTATAACGGCCAGTTCTTTTCCACTCCGGGTCGAGAGATCACCTCTACACTGCAAATTTTTGTGGCGGAGTAAGATGAGATAAGACAAAACTGCGCCCCATTGCGGCCCTGCAAAACAGGGATCGCAATGGGGCGCGGCGCATATTTAGGAGCATATTACAGGTGGAACTCCATGTCGCTGAGATCCTTGCGGTTGAGGCACCCGTGCTGGCACATGGCCATGGTCAGGGCCTTGGCGTCCCCGCCGTAGAGCCGGGAAATGAGCACCTCCGCCAGATCCCAGCCGTAGTCGGCCTTGGTAAAGCCGGCGGCATAGGTGGCCACGTCGGCGTCTTTGTCCACCACGATGGAGCCCTTTTCCGCCAGCCGGGTCAGCAGGGAACGGACGGTGGTGCGCTCCCACCCTCTGGTGTCCTTCAGGGTGCTCTGAAGCTCTTTGGCGGTCATGGCGGCCCCGGTGTCCCAGAGCACCTCCNTCACAGAGAGCTCGGCCTCGGAAANGCGGCGGCTGGCGTAATCAGACATAGCGATCCCTCAATTCCTCTTATATAAAGCAACTATTTTTATAAGAATATACGATTTGGGGAGAAATGTCAAGATAAAGGGGCGGATATCCTGGTTTTCTTTGGAAAAGAGCGCCGGTATAACCGGGGGAATATTTGTCCACACTTTCCATAGAATGGTGAAGAAAGGAAGGTGGAGATCATGAAGGGAGGCAGAAAGGGCGTCTTTCGGGGCCGCCGGGGCCGGGAAGAGGAGGCTCTGCGCCTGGAGCTGGAGGGCAGCCTGGAGCAGACCCGTCTTCAGCTGGCCCAGGCCTACGCCGGGTTCAATTCCGTCACAGATCAGGAGCTGATAGAGTCCTTTATCTATGAGATCCAGGCCCTTCAGGCCCGGTACTCCTACCTCCTGCGCCAGCGCAAGGCGCTGGAGGCGCAAAATGCCCCGGCGGAGGGCCCCCAGCCCTCCGCGCTGCCGGTGATGTGATGGGCCCCGGCGGCTTGAGCGACTCCCTGCCCTGGCTGGCAGGGAGTCTGCTGCTCGTGTTGGCCCTGTGTCTGCTGCGCCGGCCCCTGAGGTCGCTGCTGCGCCTCCTCGCCCGCACCGGGGTGGGTCTGGCCTTTTTGAGCCTGTTTGCCCCCCTGGGGAATTTCCTGGGAGTGGGCCTGGGGGTGAATCTTTTTAACGCGCTGGTGCTGGGGCTCTTCGGCGCTCCCGGTTTCGGACTGCTGATGCTGCTGAAATGGACACTGCGTACATAGGGTGAAAGCCCCCGCCAAACTCTGTTTGGCGGGGGCTTTCCCTGAAGTGAGGTATATTGAGGTGTAGAACGCGATGTTATTTCTCCGGATGGCACAGATCGTGTCCCGGACACTGGTCGCAGCCGCAGGAGCAGCCGCCTTTGCCACTCTTTCTGTTGCGGATGCCCCGGGCCACAATGGCCACGAAGATCCCCAGCACCACGAGACCGACCAGAACAGTGGACAAATTGGGCATAGGGTGCCTCCTTACTTGACCGCCGCGGCGGAGACGGAGCGGACAGTCAGGTCGTTCTTCTCATACTTATTCTTCCGCACCAGCAGGTAGACCATCCCCACCAGACACACAAGGGCGGCGACGGTACCCGGGCCGAAGGAGATCTCCCCGGCGATAAGCCCGCCGAGCTGATAGACCATGAGGCTCACCACATAGGCAAGACCGCACATATAGCCGATGGCGGCCCAAGTCCACTTGGCGTTGTTCATCTCCCGCTTGATGGCGCCCATNGNNNCGAAGCAGGGAGCGCAAAGAAGATTGAAGATCATGAAAGAGTANGCGCTGAGGCCGGTGAAGGCCATCGCCACCTGGGCGGNAAAGTTGCTGCCCGGGAAGAGGACATGGAAGGTGGAGACCACATTCTTTTTGGCGATGAGGCCGGTGACAGTGGCCACGGTGGACTGCCAGTTGCCAAAGCCCAGAGGGGCGAAGATCCAGCAGACGGCTCCGCCGATGAGGGCCAGGATGGAGGCGTCGGAATCCTCCACCATCTGGAACACCCCGTCTACAAATCCGAAGCCCTGGAGGAACCAGAGGATGATGGAGGAGGCGAGGATCACGGTGCCCGCCCGTTTGATAAAGGACCAGCCCCGCTCCCAGGTGGCCCGGAGCACGTTGCCCACGCTGGGCACATGGTACTGGGGCAGCTCCATGACGAAGGGCGCCGGATCTCCGGCGAAGGCCTTTGTCTTTTTCAGCATGATGCCCGATACAATGATGGCCGCCACACCAATGAAATAGGCGGAGGTAGCCACCAGGGTGGAGCCGCCAAAGAGAGCCGCGGCAAACATGGCGATGATGGGCAGTTNCGCCCCGCAGGGGATAAAGCAGGTGGTCATGATGGTCATGCGCCGGTCCCGTTCGTTTTCAATGGTGCGGGAGGCCATGACCCCGGGCACGCCGCAGCCGGTGCCCACCAGCATGGGGATAAAGCTCTTGCCGGAGAGGCCGAACTTGCGGAAGATCCGATCCATGATAAAGGCGATCCGGGCCATGTAGCCCACATCCTCCAAAATGGATAGGAGCAGGAACAGCACCAGCATCTGGGGCACGAAGCCCAGCACCGCGCCCACGCCGCCGATGATGCCGTCCACGATGAGACCGCTGAGCCAGTCGGCACATTCAATGCGCTCCAGCCAATTCCCTACNATNNCGGGNATGCCGTCCTNCCAGTGGCCGTAGTCGCTGGGATCGGGGCCCTCCTCGCCGAACTGGGCCACAGTCTCCTGGGCCTCGGCGTAGACGGCGGCGTCCACGGGAACCTCCTCAGTCTCGCCGCTGTCGTCATCGTAGAAGTAGACCACGCTCTCGCCGTTTTCATAGGCCTCGATGATGGCGCCGGCGCTTTCGAAATCTCCGGCGTCGTCCTCGTAGCCGTCGCCCCCGGAGAGGAACCAGCCGTCGCCAAACAGCCCGTCGTTGGCCCAGTCGGTGGCGGCAGTGCCGNTGGACACGCCCCAGCCGCCCATAGCGATGGCGTACACAAGGAACATCACTGCCACAAAGATGGGCAGGGCNGCCACCCNNNTGGTCACCACCCGGTCGATCTTGTCGGAGAGCGACAGGGCGTGCTTAGCGGCCTTCTTTTTGACGGAGCGGTTCACCACGCCGCTGATGTAGGCGTAACGCTGGTTGGTGATGATGCTCTCGGCGTCGTCGTCCAGCTCGGCCTCGCAGTCGGCGATATGCTGCTCCAGGTGAGCCTTCTCCTCGCTGGACAGCGCCAGCTCGGCCATCACCTTCTCGTCCTGCTCAAAGATCTTGATGGCATACCAGCGCAGATACCGGGGATCCACCTTGCCCTCGATGGATTCCTCAATGTGGGCGATGGCATGCTCCACACTGCCGGTGAACACGTGNGGCAGCTCCCCCGCCTTCTTGGCCTGGNCCAGTCGGACGGCCTCCTGGGCGGCTTCCATGCCGCCCTCATTTTTCAGGGCGGACATGCTCACCACCGTGCAGCCCAGGGCATTGCCCAGCTTGTCAAGGTCGATCTGGTCGCCGTTTTTCCGCACCAGATCCATCATGTTTACCGCCACCACCACGGGAAGACCCAGCTCAATGAGCTGGGTNGTGAGGTAGAGGTTTCGCTCAATGTTGGTGCCGTCTACGATGTTCAGGATGGCGTCGGGCTTTTCGTTCACCAGATACGACCGGCTCACCACTTCCTCCAGCGTATAGGGGGACAGGGAATAGATGCCGGGCAGATCCTGGATGATCACATCCTTTTGACCCTTCAGCCTGCCCTCTTTCTTCTCCACCGTCACGCCGGGCCAGTTGCCCACGTACTGGCTGGAGCCGGTCAGGGCATTGAACAGCGTGGTCTTGCCGCAGTTGGGATTGCCCGNCNGCGCGATNTTCAGTNCCATGTCAGTTCTCTCCTCTCAATTAGCGTCCGCTAACTTATGGTCAAAAATGAATACCGGGCTTACGCCAGCTCGATCATTTCGGCGTCGGCCTTCCGCACGGAAAGCTCGTAACCCCGTACATTCAGTTCCATAGGATCTCCCAGAGGGGCCACCTTGCGGACAAAAAGCTCCGTGCCCTTTGTGATGCCCATGTCCATGATGCGGCGCTTCACCGCCCCCTCTCCGTGAAGCTTGGCTACGGTGACGGTCTCGCCCACCTTGGCGTCCTTCAGAGTTTTCATGCTGCTTCCTCTCCTCTCAGATCATAATACGGTTTGCCATGGTCTTGTCCAAGGCCACCCGGCTGTCCTTCACCTGCAAGATGAGGTTTCCGGCCAATTCGCTGACCACCGTCACCACCTCATCCACCACAAAACCGAGCTCCGCCAGATGGGCGCGTATCTCGTCCCTGCCGGTGATCTTGCGGATGGTGACGCTCTCGCCGGGCTTTGCCATTGATAAAGGCATCATAAGCCCTCCCTCCCTTCCCAGGGGGTTAGGGGGTGCTAACGCCCGGGGCAAAGATTGGAGTTAGTTTGCACTAACTCCCAAGTGACCATAGTTTACCTCTGCTAACTGAGTTTGTCAATCCCCTTTCTTCAAAAAATTTGAGGAGAGNGGCAAAGCTGCTCTCCGCATGGGAGGTTCTTATTCGGCGGGGGCCTCCAGATAGGGGGAATACATCATCGCCGCGTGATTTTCCGCCAGAGGCTCCTCACACAGCAGTCTGCNCTCCAGGTCATAGACCAGCCGGTTGTGCCGGGTATAGCCGCCCCAGAGGGGTGGCGTGGCGGAACTGAAGGCAGGAAAGGGGCTGGGCCTGTCTGGTTTTCGCGAAGGAGGGCTCCAGCTTCAGCCACAGCAGCCGCCGGGCGGCGCCGTAGCAGAGCGCCCCCGCTTTGGCGCGCAGTTTAGATCGCTTTTTTGGCTCGTCCACAGCGCTCCCTCCTCTGAAAAGGGCTGGGAGAGACGTCTCCTCCCCCGGCCTTCGGCAGCTTATTCCCCCAGGGGGAGCTCCAGATATTTTTTGGCCAGCAGAGCGTCGGGGACGCAGGGCTCGGGGCCGTTTTTCCGCTTTTGTTCCATCTCGCTGCCCTTGCCCGCCAGCACCACCACCCCGCCTTCGGGGGTTTGGNCGATGGNGGTGCGGANGGCCTCCTNCCGGTCGGGGAGGACGGTATAGGTCTTGCCGAAGGGGGTGATATAGCTCCCGATCTCGGCGCAGATGGCCTCCACCTCCTCGGGGCCGGGGTCGTNCTCGGTGAGGTAGATGGCGTCGGCGTATTTTCCCGCCGCAGTCCCCATGCCCTCCCGGCGGTCCAGCCCCTTGCCTCCGGTGCAGCCAAACACCAGGGCGATGNNGGNGGCGGGGTAGTCNGCCTGAACGGAGCGGAGCAGGGCCTCCAAGGCCATGCCGTTGTGGGCGTAGTCCACGATGACGGTCTTCCCCCCGGCGGAATAAGTCTCCATACGGCCGGGGACCCTGGCCCCGGCAAGGCCCTGCCGGACAGCCCACAGGGGGGCCCCCAGCATGGAGCACACCGAGATGGCACACAGGGCATTGGAGACGTTGAACGCCCCTGTGAGGGGTAAGGTGAAGGACTCATCGGCTTCACCGATATGGACAGTGAAGGACATACCCTCCCCGGTGCGGCGCAGGCCGTGGGCAAAGCGAAGGGAGTAGGCGTTCCATTTTTCGCACTTTTCCGCCGCATCCAGAAGCTCTCCCTGCCGGTCGCTGTCCAGGTTGACCACGGCGGCTTTGGCGTGGTCGAAAATTTTCAGCTTGGACTGAAAGTAGTCCTCCAAAGTGGGGTGCTCCTTGGGGCTGATATGATCCTCGCCAATGTTGAGAAAGGCGGCCACAGCCAAGTCCACCCCGGTCATGCGCCCGTATTTCAGGGCCTGGGAGGAGCACTCCATCACCACATAGCCGCAGCCGGCGTTTGCCGCGTTCCACAGGTGCCGCTGCAAGTCCAGCGGTTCCGGGGTGGTGAGGNNGGCGGGNCGCCGCTGNGCGNCGTCGTCGGTGACGATGGTGGAGAGAAGCCCCACACTGTGGAGCCCCTCCCGCTGCCGCCAGCAGTCCAAAATGGATTTGATGAAATAGGCGGTGGTGGTTTTCCCCTTCGTCCCGGTGATGCCGATGACCTNCAGCGCCCCGGAGGGATGGCCCCAGGCCAGGTCGGCCAGCTCCCCCATAGCGGCGCGGATATCCGTGACCCGGATGCANGGGGCGGGCACGTCATCGCAGGCGGTCTCGCTGACATAGGCGAAGGCCCCCCGCTCCAGTGCCTGGAGGAGGTATTCCGGCTTGAAGTGGGCCCCCTTACAGATAAAAAGACTCCCGGGCACAGCGGAGCGGGAGTCGCAGGTCACCGCCTCCACCGGCCTTGTCAGGTCGGCGGACAGGGGGGTGTGGTCGGCCAAAAGGCCCTTTTTCAAAAGCAGCTGATAGTACGCTCCCAGGGGGAGGCGGGGACGCTCCAGCATGGTCATTTCTTCCCCTTCCAACGGTTTTCCAGGTCAAAGTTGATCCGCTCCCCCGTGTTGTGGATGAGCTGGAGGAAGGACTGGTGGGCCTGGGGGAAGTCGTTTTTCAGCGCGTCGTTGTTCATGGGGGGGAAGCACTCCTTTCCCTTCTCCTTCACAAGCTCGGAAAGGGCGTCCACATAGTCGGCCTCGGAATAGAGCATGTCGGCGGTGACGCAGCCGGCCACGAAATCTCCGCTTTTCACGGCGAAGAAATCCTCGCTGGCGCCGGCGGAGCGGGAGAGGTGCCGGAAGAGCTTATAGATGGCGGCGGAGAGGTAGTCGGAGGCCGCCTGGATGGAGGCGCGGCTGCCGGCCTTGCCCAGCAGGTCGAAGAGTACCCCCACAGAATTCACCACCAGCTTTTTGTTCAGCGTGGCGGCGATGCTTCCCCGCATGACGTTGTCCTTTTCGGCGGAGGCGTCGTAGAGCTCCTCGGCGCCGATGGTGGTGCCGTCCCGGNTCAANGNCCGGNCCAGCAGAAAGTCAGCGGACACCCGGTAATAGTCGCAGGCCCGGCGCACAAAGGCCAGGCCCGGTTCCCGCACGCCGTTTTCGTAATGGCTGAGCAGGGCCTGGCTGATGCCCAGCTCCTTGGCGGCGGAGCGCTGNCNTACGCCCTTCNCCCGGCGCAGCAGGGACAGGGATCGGGCAAAGTCATTGTTGGGTTCCATATCACACACTCCAAATCGGTTTGTTAGGTTCTGAGGATCTTACACTGTGGAGCAATAAAACAATAAGTTATAGTATAGTCAGGAAAATACGATTTGTAAAGGAAATTTTTTTGAAAAATGGAGAAGTTCACATTGAGTTTTCCCCATACCGGGAGTATAATGATGGCAAACGCCCCAGTGGGGACAAAAAGGAAGAAAACAGGAGGAAAAAGTAATGTTTGGATTTGGCACCATGATCGAAAAGCTCAAGAAAAATCCCAAGACTATCGTCTTTACCGAGGGCACNGACCCCCGCATTCTGGAGGCCAGCGGCCGGCTGCTGGCCGGCACCTGGCTCACGCCCATCCTGGTGGGCGAGGAGGATGAGGTGANACACGCCGCCGAGGAGGCCGGNTNCAACATCCGGGGCGCCCGCATCATCAGCCCCAAGACCTACGAGCGCATGGACGAGATGGTGGACAAGATGGTGGAGCTGCGCAAGGGCAAGATGACCCCCGACGAGTGCCGGGAGATGCTCCAGAAGCCCAACTACTTCGGCACCATGCTGGTGNTGATGAAGGAGGCCGACTGCCTGCTGGGCGGCGCCACCTANTCCACTGCCGACACCGTCCGTCCCGCCCTTCAGCTCATTAAGACCAAGCCGGGCAACAAGATCGTCTCCTCCTGCTTCATCCTGGTGCGTGACCACGCCACCGGCGACCGGGAGGTTTTGGCCATGGGCGACTGCGCCATCAACATCGACCCCTCCGAGGACGAGCTGGTGGAGATCGCCGTGGAGACCACCGAGTNCGCCCGCCACTTCGGCGTGGAGCCCAAGGTGGCCTTCCTGAGCTACTCCACCAAGGGCTCCGGCAAGGGCGAGACGGTGGACAAGGTACACAACGCCTGCGAGAAGGCCAAGGCGGTCATGATGGGGATCCCGGTGGACGGCGAGATGCAGTTCGACGCCGCCGTCAATCCCACGGTGGGCCAGCTGAAGTTCCCCGGCTCCCCGGTGGCGGGCTATGCCAACACCTTTATCTTCCCCGACATCAACGCCGGCAACATCGGCTACAAGATCGCCCAGCGTCTGGGCGGCTTTGACGCTTACGGCCCCATCCTCCTGGGCCTTAACGCCCCGGTGAACGACCGCTCCCGCGGCTGCAACGCCCTGGAGGTCTNTTCCATGGCCATCATCACCGCGGCCCTGAGCTAACCTATTCTGCCCACAGCGGAAAAATACANAACCGCCCCCGCCGGTACCGGCGGGGGCGGTTTTTGTTCAAAACAGATCTTCGATCAGAAGGCCACCCGCTTGGCGATGTAGTCCTTCAGCTCGCTGACGGGGATGCGCACCTGCTCCATGCTGTCCCGCTCCCGGACGGTGACGCAGTTGTCGGCCTCCTCGGTGTCGCTTCCCACGGTCTGGAAGTCCACCGTCACGCAGAAGGGGGTGCCGATCTCGTCCTGGCGGCGGTAGCGCTTGCCGATGCTGCCGGCGTCGTCAAAGTCCACCATGAAATCCTTGCACANCTCCTCGTAGATCTTCCGGGCCGGCTCGCTGAGCTTCTTGGAAAGGGGCAGGATGGCCGCCTTGAAGGGGGCCAGGAAGGGGTGGAGGCGCAGCACGGTGCGTACGTCGTTCTTCTCGGCGTCCACCACCTCCTCGTCATAGGCCTCGCACAGGAAGGCCAGGGNTACCCNNTCGCAGCCCTGGGAGGGCTCGATGACGTAGGGGACAAAGTGCTCGTTTTTCTCCTGGTCGTAGTAGGTGAGATCCTTGCCGCTGGCCTCCTGATGCCGGCCCAGGTCGTAGTCGGTTCGGTCGGCGATGCCCCACAGCTCCCCCCAGTCGGTGAAGGGGAAGGCGTACTCGATGTCGGTGGTGGCACGGGAGTAGAAGGCCAGCTCCGCCGGCTCGTGATCCCGCAGGCGCAGGTGCTCCTCCTTGATGCNCAGGGAGAGCAGCCANTTGTAGCAGAAGTCCTTCCAGTAGGCGAACCACTCCAGGTCGGTGCCCGGGGCGCAGAAGAACTCGCACTCCATCTGCTCGAACTCCCGGGTGCGGAAGGTGAAGTTGCCCGGGGTGATCTCGTTGCGGAAGGCCTTGNCCACCTGGCACACGCCGNAGGGCAGCTTCTTCCGGGTGGTGCGCTGGATGTTGTTGAAGTTGAGGAAGATGCCCTGGGCGGTCTCGGGCCGGAGATAGACGGTGGAGGAGGAGTCCTCGGTGACGCCNNTCTGGGTCTTGAACATCAGGTTGAACTTCCGGATGGGGGTGAAGTCGTGCTTACCGCACATGGGACACAGCACATCGTCATGCCCGGCGATGAACTCGTCCATCTGGTCAAAGTCCATGGCGTCGGTATTGNCCTCGGGGTGGGCGTCGCCGATGAGCTTGTCGGCCCGGTGCCGGGCCTTGCAGCTCTTGCAGTCCAGCAGGGGGTCGGAGAAGCCCGCCACATGGCCGNTNGTGNCCCAGGTCTGGGGGTTCATGAGGATGGCGGCGTCCAGGCCCACGTTGTAGGGGCTCTCCTGGACAAACTTCTTCAGCCACGCCTTTTTTACATTGTTTTTGAACTCCACGCCCAGAGGGCCGTAGTCCCAGGAATTGGCCAGACCGCCGTAGATCTCGCTGCCGGGATAGACAAAGCCCCGGCCCTTGCAGAGATTGACGATCATCTCCATGGTCTTGTCGCTGTGATTCATGGGAAAACACTCCTTATTTGTGTTGCGGTTCGGTGGGTAAACATTACCACCTTTTGCCCTCTGCGTCAAGGTTTTCTTGGCACATAGAGGTTTGAATTTCTCCCGGGAATGGACTATAATGCACGGGAAAGAAAAAGGGAGGGAACTGTCATGACCGAGGATAAGACCAATGTGATGCGGCTGTTAGACCAGAAAAAGATCCCCTATACGCCTCATCAGTACGATGTATCCGACGGCGCGCTGGACGGCGTGACGGCGGCNGCGCGGCTGGGGGTGGCCCCGGAGAGCTGCTTCAAGACCCTGGTGACGGTGGGGGCTTCNAAGCGCAACCATGTTTTCGTGGTGCCGGTGGAAAAGGAGCTGGACTTGAAGGCCGCCGCCCGTGCGGTGGGGGAGAAGTCCGTCGAGATGCTCAAGCAGGCCCAGCTGCTGCCCCTGACGGGCTATGTCCATGGGGGCTGCNCCCCCATCGGCATGAAAAAGAGGTTTAACACCGTCATCGACGCCTCGGCCCAAAGCCTGACCGGGATGACAGTCTCCGCCGGGCGGGTGGGCCGGCAGGTGACCCTGTCTCCTCAGGCTCTGGCGGAATTTGTAGGGGCGCTTTTCGCCCCGGTGAGCAAGTGAATGGGACGCTGTGTGAGCCCGCCGAAAAAGNTCCGCCGGAANTTTTTTGGCAGACTCATATNGNTTCTGCTGTTTNAATTTGATATAATAAAAGATAATTTGCAATTCGGAGGGCGGGACGCCCATGAGGTATCGACAATGGAATGAGCCCCCCGCGCCGGGNGGAGACGAGGGNGCTCTGCGCCGGGCGGGGATCCCGGCGCTGTGCGCCAAAGTCCTTGCCGCCCGGGGCCTCGGTGATCCCGGGGAGGCGAGACGGTTCCTCTATGAGGAGGAGCNCCTGTGCGATCCGCTGCTCATGAAGGATATNGACAAGGCGGTGTCGCGGCTGCGGCAGGCCATAGAGACGGGGGAGACTGTGGCGGTCTATGGCGACTACGACGTGGACGGCATCACCGCCACCTGCCTGCTCACCGGGTTCCTCCGCGGCGAGGGGGGAACGGTCATCCCCTATATCCCCAACCGGCTGGAGGAGGGCTATGGCCTGAACCGGGGGGCGATGGAGCAGCTGGCCGGGGAGGGCGTGAAGCTGGTGGTCACTGTGGACTGTGGCATCACCGCCGTGGAGGAGACCGAATACGCCAAGACCCTGGGCCTGGACGTGATCGTCACCGACCACCACGAGTGCAAGGACGCGCTGCCCGACGCGGTGGCGGTGGTGGATCCCCACCGGCCGGACTGCCCCTATCCCTTCCCCCATCTGGCGGGCGTTGGGGTGGCCCTGAAGGTGTGCATGGCCCTGGCCGGGAAGGCCAGGGAGGAGGAGCTTCTGGCCCGGTGTGCCGATCTGGCCGCCCTGGGCACTGTGGCCGACGTGATGCGCCTGACGGGGGAAAACCGCACCATTGTCCGCCGGGGCCTTTCCGCCCTGCCCAACACGCCCCGGCCCGGCCTTCAGGCCCTTCTGCGGGAGGCGGGGGCCGAGGGCAAGGCCCTCAGCTCCATTTCGGTGGGCTATACCCTGGCCCCCCGGATCAACGCCGCCGGGCGCATGGGCTGCTCCCAGGTGGCCCTGGAGCTGCTGCTCACCGAAGATAAAGAGCGGGGCGGGGAGCTGGCCAGAGAGCTGTGCGAGCTCAACCGCCGCCGCCAGGAACTGGAGGGGAAGATCTTCTCCCAGTGCGACCTGCTGGTGGACGCCCTTCCGGCGGGGGAGCGGGACGCGCTGGTGCTTTCCGGGGACGACTGGCACCAGGGGGTGGTGGGCATCGTGGCCTCCCGCCTGACGGAGAAGTACGCCGTGCCCGCCTTTATGATCTGCCTCAGCGAGGGCCGGGGCAAGGGCTCCTGCCGCTCTTACGGGGAGATGAACCTCTTCGCCCTGCTGGAGGGCTGCGCCGACCTGCTGGAGACCTACGGAGGTCACGAGCTGGCCGCGGGCTTTACCATTTTGGAGGAGAATATCCCCGCCTTCNGCACCCGGGTCAANGAGATGNCCCGCCAGGCCCGGCGGGAGGAGCCGGTCACCGCACTGACGGTGGACTGCGTCCTCCCCGACGCCACCTTCCTCACCCAGGAGGAGGTGGAGGGACTCTCCCTGCTGGAGCCTTACGGCCCCGGAAACCCCAAGCCGGTGTTCCGTCTGGATCGGTGCTGCCTGGCGGGACTGACCCAGGTGGGAAATGGGAAACATANGAAGCTGAAGCTGGCGGTGGNACAGGAGNGGCTGGACGCCATCTTGTTCTCCGCCACGGCGGAGGGCGCCGGCATCGACCGCACCGACCGGGTGGACGTGTGCTTCTATCCTCAGATCAATGAGTACCGGGGCTGGCGCAGCGTCCAGCTCCAGGTCTGCGACCTGCGCCCCGCCCGGACGAGGGCCCAGGCGGAGGAGGAGCTGTTCCGCCGGCTCATGGCCGGGGAACCGCTGACGGCCGGGGAGGCGGCGGCCCTGCTGCCCACCCGGCAGGAGTTTGCCAACCTGTGGCGGTACCTCCGCTCCCGGCAGGGAGAGGGCGCCATTGAGGAGACCGCCCAGCGGCTGGCCCGGAACGTGGCCCGCTCCTGCGGCGTGCGGGAGACCTTTATGCGCACCGAGGTGTGCCTTGCGGTGTTCCACGACCGGGGACTCATCCAGGTGGAACGCGCCACCGACCACCTGCGCATCCGCATCCGGGAGGATGGGGGAAAGGTGGATCTGGAGAGCGCGGAGCTGATGCGCCTGCTGCGCCGCATGGCGGGGGAGTAAGAGAGGAGGGGATCGGGTATGGATCCCATTTTGGAACGGTATCAAGCGCTGGAGGACAAGGTGCGGGCCTACNACCCCACCGTGGACGTCCGCCNGCTTTTCGACGCNTTTTCCTTTGCCGACAGCGCCCACTCCGGCCAGCTGCGCAAAAGCGGGGAGCCCTATATCATCCACCCCCTGGCGGTGGCCGAGATNGTGGCCGAGCTGGANCTGGACACTGANTCCATTATCGCCGCCCTCCTCCACGACGTCATTGAGGACACAAACGCCACCCACGAGGACATCGCCAAGCGGTTTGGCGAGCCGGNGTCCCTTCTGGTGGAAGGGGTCACCAAGCTGACCAAGATGCAGTACACCTCCAAGGAAGAGGAGCAGATGGAGAACCTGCGCAAGATGTTCATGGCCATGGCCAAGGACATCCGGGTCATCCTCATCAAGATCTGCGACCGGCTCCACAACATGCGCACCATGGAGTACCAGTCGGCCAAAAAGCAGCGGGAGAAGGCCCTGGAGACCATGGAGATCTACGCCCCCATCGCCCACCGCCTGGGTATGCAGCGCATCAAGTGGGAGCTGGAGGACACGTCCTTAAAGTACCTCGACCCCATCGGATACAAGGAGATCGCCGACGAGCTCTCCGCCCGCTCCTCCGTCCACGAGGAGTTTATGGGCAGCATCCAGAAGAAGATCGAGGGCCGCATGGCCGAGGAGAACATCCACTGCCAGGTCTACGGCCGGGTCAAGCATATCTACTCCATCTACCGCAAGATGTACACCCAGCAGAAGACCCTGGACGAGATCTTCGACCTCTACGCCTTCCGGGTCATCGTCTCCGACGTGCCCACCTGCTACTACGTGCTGGGCTGTATCCACGATATGTTCAACCCCGTGTTGGGCCGGTTCAAGGACTATATCTCCACCCCCAAGCCCAACGGCTACCAGTCCCTCCACACCACCGTCATCGGCCGGGAGGGCATCCCCTTCGAGGTGCAGATCCGCACCGAGGAGATGCACAACACCGCCGAGTACGGCATCGCCGCCCACTGGAAATACAAGCAGGGCATGGCCAACGACCAGCTGGGCACCGAGGAGGCCTTCGAGTGGGTGCGCAAGCTGCTGGAGTCACAGCAGGACGCCGACCCGGACGAGTTCGTGCGCACCCTGAAGGTGGACATGTTCGCCGACGAGGTCTTCGTCTTCACCCCCCAGGGAGACGTGAAGAGCCTCCCCGCCGGGGCCACCCCCATCGACTTTGCCTACTCCATCCACTCCGCTGTGGGCAACCGCATGACGGGGGCCAAGGTCAACGGCCGCATCGTGCCCTTTGAAACGGAGCTGAAGNCCGNCNACATCGTGGAGGTCATCACNNCNAAGACCGCCCACGGCNCCAGCCGGGACTGGCTGAAGCTGTGCAAGTCCAACGAGGCCCGGAACAAAATAAGGCAGTGGTTCAAGAAGGAGCGCCGGGNGGAGAACATCGCCACCGGCCGGGCCCTGTTCGAGTCGGAACTGAAGCACCAGGGGGTCTCCCTGGCCGACGTTACCGAGGAGGCCAACCTGCCCATTCTGCTCAAGAAGGTGCGCTTCAACNCCCTGGACGAGCTCTATAACGNCATCGGCTACGGCGGCGCCTCCGCGGTGAAGGCGGTGGCCCGCATCCGGGACGAGCTGGTTCGCCAGGATAAGGCCCTGGCCGACAAGCTCTCGGCGGAAAAGCTGGTGGCCACCACGGGGGACGAGGTCATCATGCCCGCCTCCGCCGCACAGACTGCCGGCGGCAGGGAGAAGGCCCGCCACTCCCAGTCCGGCATCATCGTGGAGGGCCTGGACAACTGCCTGGTGAAGTTCGCCAAGTGCTGCACCCCCGTACCCGGGGATCCGGTGATGGGCTTTATCACCCGGGGCNTCGGGGTGTCTGTCCACCGCGCCGACTGTCCCAACGCCCGGGTGGAGACCCGCAAGCCGGAGGAGGCAGGCCGCTGGGTAAAGGTGGAGTGGGTGGAGGGCGACCTGCCCGGCTACTCCACCGCCCTGGAGATCTCCGCCAAGGACCGGGACGGCCTGACCCTGGACGTGGCCATGGCGCTGTCGGCGGCGAAGGTAAAGGTGAAGAGCCTCTCCGCCAGGGCCATGTCGGACGGCTACGCCGTCATTTCCGTGGTGGCGGAGNTGGGGGACAGAANCGAGCTGATGAACATTATCAATAAACTCTCCCAAATTCAAAGCGTCTACCAGGTCAAGCGCACCNTTGGTTAAACAAAATGCCCCTTGCGGGCCTATCTTCCACTTTTGGAGGCTTACCAATGAAGGATCAGTCCTTTGTCCCCCTGNTGCTGGGGGCGGATATCAACGTCTATTCCATGGCCNGGGCCTTTCATGAGGCCTATGGGGTCAGAACCGTGGCCTACGGCATGTACCCCTCCGGCCCCTGCTACGGAAGCGCCATCATCGACTACCGGGTCAGCGATAAAAACGACAGGCCCGAGAAGGTGCTGGAAAACGCAAGCCATGTCTCGGCCCAGTTCCCGGATAAGACCATCCTCCTTCTGGGCTGCGGGGACAATTACCTCACCGCCATCGCCGACAACCTGGGCAAATACCCCCCCAACGTGGTGGCCCCCTATGTCCCCCTGGAGCAGATGGAGGGCCTGATCCACAAGGAGCGGTTCTACGCCCTGTGTGAGCAGTACGGCATCGACCACCCCGCCACCTTTGTCTACAAAAAGGAGATGGGCCACGATTTCGACCTGCCCTTCCCCGGCCCCTTTGTGGTCAAGCCCGCCGAGTCCGCCACCTACTGGGACCACCCCTTCGACACCCAAAAAAAGGCCTACGTCCTCCAGACAAGGGAGGAGGTAGACCGGGTGATCGACGATATTTACGGCCACGGCTATGAAGATTCCCTCATCATTCAGGACTTCATCCCCGGCGGGGACGAGAATATGCGGGTGCTCACCTGCTATTCCGGCGCCGACGGCAAGGTGCGCCTCATGTGCCTGGGCCATGTCCTCTTGGAGGAGCACACCCGCCACGGCATCGGCAACCACGCCGTTATTATCACCGAGCCGGGGGGAGAGCTCTACGACACCTTCCGCCGCTTTTTGGAGGGGGAGCATTTCGTGGGCTTTTCCAACTTCGACATCAAATTCGACCCCCGGGACGGGAAGTTCAAGGCCTTTGAGATCAACTGCCGCCAGGGCCGGAGCAACTACTATGTCACCGGGGCGGGCTATAACNTGGCAAAGTTCCTGGTGGAGGNTCGGGTGGAGCACAAAAGCCAGCCTGAGCCGGTGCTGACCCAGAACCGCCACCTGTGGATGGCCATTCCCAAAAAGGTGGCCTACGACTATATCCCCAAGCGGTTCCATGAGGAGATGAAGGCTCTGGAGCGGGCGGGGGCCTACGTCAACCCTCTCTGGTACGCCGCCGACGGCGCACTCATTCACAAGCTGCGGCTCTACCGGATCCAGCGCCGGCAGTTCGGCTGGTACGCTTCCAGCATGGAAAAGCCGAAGGACTGAGAGGAATAGTATGGAAAAAGGGAAATTAGGGGTCATCGGCGGCATGGGCCCTCAGGCGGGGCTGCTGTTCTATCAGCGGGTCATCGACTGTACTGCCGCCCACAGCGACCAGGAGCACCTGCCCACCCTCCTGCTCAGCGATACGGAGATGCCCGACCGCACCGCCGCCCTCCTCTCCGGCCAGGTGGNGCCGGTGCGGGCCAAGCTNCTGGAGGACGCCAGGCGCCTGGAGGACTGGGGGGCCACCGCCATTGCCATCACCTGCAATACCGCCCATGCCTTTCTCCCCTTTTTTGAAAAGGAGCTGAAAGTCCCGGCGGTGAATATGATCGCCGAGACCGCCGAAGCTCTGAAAGCCATGGGGGCCAGGCGGGTGGGGATCATGGCCACCGACGGCACCATCAAAATGGGCCTGTACCACGCGGCTCTGGCCCAGCAGGGCATTGAGGCGGTCTCTCCCTCCCCCCAGGCCCAGAAGCTGGTCATGGGCCTGATTTACGACGAGATCAAAAGGGGCCTCCCCGGCAGCGAGGAGAGCTTCAACGCCGTGACGGCGGAGTTGAAGGCCGCGGGCTGCGACCATGTGGTGCTGGCCTGTACGGAGCTGTCCGCCTACAAGGACTGGCNCCCGGTGGATGAGATGTGCGTGGACGCCATGGACGTGCTGGCCCGGCGGTGCGTGGAGGCGTGCGGCTATCCGCTGAAAAATCCCTGAGATCCCCTTGTGGAGGTATTCCTTTATGACAGATCAAAGTAAGATCTGCAACTTTTCCATCATCGCCCATATCGACCACGGAAAGTCTACCCTGTCCGACCGGCTCATTGAGCTGTGCGGAGCGGTGGAGCAGCGGGAGATGGAATCCCAGCTTTTGGACAACATGGATCTGGAGCGGGAGCGGGGCATCACCATCAAGGCCCGGGCGGTGNGCCTTTCCTACAAGGCCCTGGACGGGGAGACCTATGCCCTCAACCTTATCGACACCCCGGGCCATGTGGACTTTAACTACGAGGTCTCCNGCTCNCTGGCCGCCTGCGAGGGGGCCATATTGGTGGTGGACGCTGCCCAGGGCATTGAGGCCCAGACCCTGGCCAACACCTACCTTGCCATGGAGCACGACCTGGAGATCCGCCCGGTGGTGAACAAGATCGACCTGCCCGCCGCCGACCCCAAGCGGGTCAAGCAGGAGATCGAGGACGTGATCGCCCTCCCCGCCCAGGACGCGCCGGAAATTTCCGCCAAAATGGGCGTCAACATCCAGGCGGTGCTGGAGGATGTGGTGAAAAACATCCCCGCCCCCACAGGGGATCCCAAGGCTCNGCTGAANGCCCTGGTCTTCGACAGCCAGTACGACGCCTACCGGGGGGTCATCGTCTACTTCCGGGTGGTGGAGGGCACCCTCCGTCCGGGCATGAAGATCCGGATGATGGCCTCGGGGGCGGAGTATGAGGTCATCGAGTGCGGCCACCTGCTGCCCCTGGGCATGGAGAGCTGCAAGGAGCTCATCGCCGGGGAGGTNGGGTATCTCNCCGCCTCCATTAAAAACGTAAAGGATACCCGGGTGGGCGACANCATTACNGAGGCCCAGCGCCCGGCGGCCCAGGCACTTCCCGGCTACCGCCCCGCCCAGGCCATGGTCTACTGCGGCATCTACACCGAGGACGGCTCCAAGTTCCCCGACCTGCGGGACGCGCTGGAAAAGCTGCAGCTCAACGACGCGTCCCTGTCCTTTGAGCCGGAGTCTTCCGCCGCCCTGGGCTTCGGGTTCCGGTGCGGGTTTTTGGGCATGCTCCACATGGAGATNATTCAGGAGCGGTTGGAGCGGGAGTTTGACCTGGATCTCATCACCACCCTGNCCAGCGTCATCTACCGCATCACCAAGACCGACGGCAGTGTGGTCATGGTGGACAACCCCCACAACTATCCNNAGACCGGCTCCATCCAGCTGGCGGAAGAGCCCTACGCCAAGGTCTCCATCATTGCCCCGCCCGACTATGTGGGCAACATCATGCCCCTGTGTCAGGACCGTCGGGGGGAGTTCAAGGACATGCAGTATCTGGACACCAACCTGGTGGAGATCCATTACGCCATGCCCCTGGGCGAGATCNTCNACGACTTTTTCGACACTCTGAAGGCCCGAACCAAGGGTTATGCCTCCTTAGACTATGAGCTTTCCGAGTACCGGCCCAGCGAACTTGTAAAGGTGGATCTGNTCCTCAACGGCGACCAGGTGGACGCGCTCTCCTTCATTGCTCACCGGGACAAGGCCTATCCCCGGGCCCGGAAGCTGTGCGAGAAGCTCAAGGAGAACATCCCCCGCCAGCTTTTCGAGGTGCCCATCCAGGCCGCCATCGGCGGCAAGGTCATCGCCCGGGAGACGTTGAAGGCCATGCGCAAGGACGTGCTGGCCAAGTGCTACGGCGGCGACATCNCCCGGAAAAAGAAGCTGCTGGAAAAGCAGAAGGAGGGCAAGAAAAAGATGCGGAGTTTGGGCACCGTCCAAATTCCCACCGAGGCCTTCATGGCAGTGCTCAAGCTGGACGAGGAGAACTGAACGCAGACAAGAGCGCCCGCTCCCAAAAGGGAGCGGGCGCTCTTGTCTATTTTTCGCGTAGTTTTACTGCGCGTCCATCTCCTGGACGGCGGTCTTGAACTGCTCTACGGCCTCGTCGGCGTTCTCGGCGATGAGGAACAGGAACCACTCGCCCTCGATCACAAACTTGGCGTTCTCCACCTTGGGCAGGTTGTGGGAGAGATACCACTCAAAGGTGGCCTCCTGCTGCTTGCGGTAAGCCTCAAAGCTCTCCTCCAAATCCTTCTCCTTGCCCTCGGCAAACTTGCCCATCACNAGGGTGTCGGGGCTGGTCATCATGGGCAGGAAAGCCACGCCCTCGGTGACGAACTCGGCCTTGAAGCCGGTGCTCTCGCCGTAGAACTCCTCCAGCTCGGCGGGGGAGGACTTCATGCCCATGCCGATCCCGGCGACCTCCATCAGCTCATAGGCCAGCTTCNCAATAGGCGTGCCGTTGGGGGTGCTGATCTCATAGCTCTCCGCCTCTTCGGTGGAGTTGTCCACCACGGCATAACCCTCCAGGCCCTCGAAAATGGAGACAGGCAGGTAGGTGACCCCGCTGCGCAGCACGGCGGAGACGCCTTCCACGACCTCGTCGTTCACCTTGACGGACAGGTNGTCGAACAGGACGGTGNTCTCTGCCTCGCCCAGGCTGAACCANCTCTGGTTCTCCTCCTCGCTCCAGTAGCAGCTGCCGTGGTCGGCCTGGACGATGGCCCGCATGGGCACGTATCCCGCGGGGACGGCGTCCAGCTCNCTGATCTTCCAGGTGACGCTCTGGCTGCCCCAGCCGGGCACATCCCGGTCGNAGTCAAAGGACTCCAGGGCGGCGCCGTTAATGGAGATGAGGGTGCCATAGCCGCCGTTGGGGGCGGGTACCTCCACCTGGGGCATACCTGCCGTGGGAGAGGGGGCGATGAGCAGAGGCTCGTCCTCAGCCAGGGCCGCGGGGGCCAGAGAGGCGGCCATGACCAGAGCCAGGCCGGCAGAGGTGATACGCTTCAAATTCATGTAAAAAACTCCTTTTTGCATGTTGATGTAGGCCCGAATAACGGGCAGACGAGCTTTGGACGGCGGGAAACCAAAAAAGTTCCCGAAAAAAGAAAAAATTTTTGGAAAAATCTCACTTTTTCCGCTTGGGGAATTTCTCCATCCAATAGTGNTCGTTCTCCTCCAGCACCGGTTCTCCGCCCACATAGGTATAGCCCAGCTTGGCGTAGAAGGGGTGGGCGGTGATGGAGGCGGAGACCACCACCCAGCGGGCGGTGAGGAAGGCGCTGTCGCCCTCCAGAACGGCCATTATTTCCCGGCCGATGCCCATGCCCTCCACATCGGGCCGGACGTAGACCGAGCGGATCTCCATGGCGCCCCGCATCTCCTCCGAGGGGGCCACTGCCCCGCAGGCGGCCAGCTCACCGTCCAGGTAGGCCACGTAAAAGTGGCATCCCGGAGACTCCACGAAGGCGGCCAGCTCCCTGTCGTCGTACCGCTTTACATACTCCTGCAGATAGGCCTCGTCATAGTCCTTGATGTTGACCTCCAGCATCACCTGGCGGATCAGCTCCACCACCTGGGGGTATTCCTCTTTGCGAATGGGGCGGATATCCAATTTACTCATTTCTGTTTCCCTCCGGTTCCGGACGCCGCCGCCGGAACCGGTCATACCACACCCGGTTGCAGCAGCTGCCTAAAATAAGAATGTTGCCGCACAAATAAAGCCACACCAGCAGGATCACCNCCGAGGCCAACGACCCGTATACCAGGGAGTACCGGGAAGAAAGGCCGATGAAATAGGAAAAAATGACCGACGCCAGAACCAGGGCGGCGGAGGCGAGCAGCGCCCCCCGGAAGATGGGGGCCCGGGGNCGTCCCTTCAGGGCGGTGGCCCGGTAGAGCAGCAGCACGAACACCAGCACCAGACAGAACAGGATCAAAAACCGCATCCACTGCCAGTCCCAGGGCAGGCGTACCTCGGAGAGCCGGGGCACCCGGTGGATCAGCTCCTCCAGNAGATGGAAAAACCAGTTGCCTGTCAGCNCCACCACCAGGGACAGGTAGATGGTCAGCAGGAACAGCACGGAAAAGGCCACGCTGGCCACGATCTGCCACAGCCCGGTATAGCTTCTGCGCTCGTAGATGTCGTCCATTACATCCATCAGGGAGCGCATGGCCGCCGAGGCGGAGAACAGGGTCATGATAATGCCGCCGGTGAGCAGGGCCCGGGACTGGTTTACCGTGATGTAGCGGACATACTCGGTGAGCACCGACAGGGCTGCCTCCGGAATGATGACCGCCGCCTTTTCCAGAAGGGAGGCCACGTCCAAGTCCAGGGTGCCGATAATGGCGTTGATACAGATCAGGGCGGGGAAAAAGGAGAGGATGAGAAAGTAGGCCAGCTCCGCCGCCGAGCGGGAGACTTTTTTGTCAAAGTACAGACCCACCACGTCCAGGCCGAAGCCCAGGAACCTTCTCGCCATATCTCATCCCCCTTTCAGCCGCTTGGCGCGGAAATCCTTTGCCGCCCCTTTGGGGCAAACAAAAAACCGCCTGCTCAGCGCAGGCGGTTCCATGAGTGACCCGGATCAAGCCAGCTTGTTGAGCTTCAGGGTCATGCCGCTTTTCTTGTGCGCGGCGTTGTTCTTATGCAGGATCCCGTGCCCGACGGCCTTATCCACCGCCTTGACAGCGACCTTGTAAGCGCCCTCGGCCTCGCTGCGGTTGCCTCCCGCCACCGCGGCCTCGAACTTCTTGATGTCGGTCTTCAGCGCGGAACGCGCGGCCTTGTTCTGCAGGGCCTTTGCCTTGTTCACCAGAACACGCTTCTTGGCAGACTTAATGTTCGGCAAACCAAACACCTCCTCCGATGACGATTTCGGGACATAATTCACCCGTTGCGAGTTTCTATTGTAGCAGAACCGGCAGGGAATTGCAAGAATTATTTTCAAATTTCCGGGCTTTTTTGGATAGCACAGCCTTTTTCGCAAAAAATAGTGCCGGCAAAAAATGTGCGGCACCATATCTTGGGCCGATTAATGCTGACGGGAGGGAATATCATGTCCATGATACGCACCGACCTGGCCTTGGAGGCCAGAGACCTGGCGGGCACGCCGCCTGGCGTGGAGAGCGAGGAGACCGTCCGGGAGGGCTGGCCCCTCACCACGGTTCGGGTGACCTCAGCGCAGGGGGCCAAGGCCATTGGAAAGCCGGAGGGCACATACCACACCCTGGATCTGGCCGCCCTGGCCAAACGGGAGGAGAACGCCTTCCNCCGGGCGGTGGANGCCCTTCGGAGCATCCTGGCCCCCCTCCTGCCCTCGGACGGGGCCCCGGTGCTGGTGGTGGGGCTGGGGAACCGGGCCATCACCCCCGACGCGGTGGGCCCCCGGGCCGCCGACCGGGTTCTGGTGACCCGCCATCTGGTGGAGCTGGCGCCCAGCCAGTTTGGGACGTTTCGCCCCGTGGCCGCCCTGGCGGCGGGGGTGCTGGGCAGCACCGGCATGGAGAGCGCCGAGCTGGTGCGGGCGGTATCCGACAAGCTGGCGCCCGCCGCTGTCATCGCCATCGACGCCCTGGCCGCCCGAAAGGTGGAGCGGCTGTGTGCCACGGTGCAGGTCTGCGNCACCGGCATTTCTCCAGGCTCCGGGGTGGGCAACCACCGTTTTTCCCTGGACGCCGAGAGCCTGGGAGTCCCCGTTCTGGCGGTGGGAGTGCCCACCGTGGTGGACGGGGCCACCCTCTGCGCCGACCTTTTGGAGGAGGCGGGCAGCGGCATCGACCCCCGGACGATCCCCGGCTCCACGTTGATGGTGACCCCCCGGNACATTGACCAGCGGGTGGAGNATATGGCCAAGGTCATTGCCTACGGCGTGACCCTGGCCCTGCAGAGCGAGCTGACTCTGACCGACCTGGAGGCCCTTTTGGAGTGAGCTACCCCACGCTCTCCCGCACCAGGCCCAGGAATACCGCTCCGGCGGCCCGGGCGAAGGCCCGGGCGCCGGCCAGTGCCTCCTGGAGGGAGTTGCCGTGGCTGCCCACCTCCACCAGCAGAGAGCCGGGCAGCAGGTTTTGGTTGTAGGCCGACTGACGCAGGGTCATGGGCCGGGCCAGGGTGGGGTAGAGGGTGTCCAGCCCCTTTTGGAGCTTGGCGGCCAGAGCCAGGTTTTCCTGCCAGTGGGGGTGCTCAGTGCCCCCGGCGTCGCTGCCCACCACCAGCATCACCTGGGCGGTCTTCGTCCCGTCGATGGCGGTCACCGCCTTATATACCGTGCCGTCGCTGCCCACCAGGGCGTCCCGGTGGACGTCCAGCACCAGCTTTATGGTGGGATATTGCGCCAGATAAGCCTCCACCGCGGGGCCGGAGCGGGTGTAAGAGCCGTTGTACTGGGGATAGTCGTAGAGCTCCCGGTCGTGGAGGACGGACAGGCCCATCTCGGTGAACACCCGCTCCATCTCGTCCCCCACCCGAAGCATGTTGTACCGCTCGTCGGTGGTGCGGGTGTTGTTGTCGCTGGGGACGTAGGTGTCCTCCCCCTGGGGCGTATAGGCCTCGGTGGCGTGGGAGTGGATGATGAGGATCTGCGGCCCCGCCTCGGCAGGAGCCAGGGAGAAACACAGATCCGCCTGGGCCACAGCGGCCAGATCCACAGACAAGTCAGTGCGGTTATAGAGGTAGAGCCCCGCGCCGGTGACATATCCCTGGGTGGTGGTGGGGATCAGCGTCCGTTCCACCACGTCCCCCGGCTCACTGGCGGCGGGAGGCGGCTCCTGGGTCATGTCG